>NZ_JAVXRL010000001.1:0-18582 GCF_036643715.1 Clostridium sp.
ATCTTTTTGTATTTCTTTTTCCCTCTCATTTGTATATCTCCCCCACTTATTTTATTAAATATTATTTTAGCACCAATGGAGATTCTTGTAAATATATTACATAATATATTTATTTTGTAATATTTACTCTACTTTTCATTAAAAAAATAAAGAACAGTTATAATACTGCTCTTTATCATTTAGTTATTCTTTTTTCATATTAATAAATGCACCACTAATTTAACTAATTTATAACGAAATTATAACATTATATATTGAGTAATATAAGTTATTTTTTTGCAACATATATGATATAATTTAATACATTGATTATATAAATAGGAGTGTGTATATGGGAAAAGAAAATTTAGTCAGAGTAATAAAGTTAGTTCCTTACAATCCTAAGTGGGAAGAGAAGTACTTAAAAGAGAAATCATTATTATTAAATTTATTAAATAATGAATTAGTTCAAATTTATCATATTGGAAGTACCGCTATTTCTGGTATATATTCTAAACCTATAATTGATATTCTAATTGAAGTTAAAAACATTAGTAATATAGACAAGTATAATGATTACATGAAATTTTTAGGTTATATACCAAAAGGTGAATTTGGAATTAAAGATCGTAGATTCTTTATAAAAGGGTTATATAATAGAACCCATCATATTCATATATTTGAAACAGGAAATCCTGAAATTTTAAGGCACTTAAATTTCAGGAATTATATGATATATCATCCAGATGAAGCAAAGAGGTATGAAACCCTTAAGAAACATTTAGCTATTAAGTTTAAATATGATATTGATAGTTATTGTGATAATAAAGCTTCTTATATAAATGAAGTTGATGAAAAAGCTAGGCTTTGGTCTACTGCCACAATTTGAAATTCTATTTAAATCACCAATTTATAATTAATTGGTGATTTTTTTCAATTAATTACCAGAATAATTGTTATAACAATACCAAATCCTAATAAATATTACACAATATTTATATAGGAGGTATTTACTAATGAAAAAACTTTTAAAAATCTTCTTATCTATTATTTTAACTCTACTTTTTTCTTTTAATATTTTCACTTTATCCCCTAAAGCTCTGTCTAATATGTCTATTGTAGAAGATGCTTCAAATATAATGACCCTACCTCCTCACTTTCGGAAGTGTACTAATTCAGTTCCAAAAGTAGATTTCAAGCAAAACTTAAATCTCTACGGCCTAAGTACGTTAAATATTTCTGGTAGTGCACAATTTTCAGATAATGGACTATCTTTAATAAAAGATTCTATTGGAGTAAATCTTCCAATTAATGTGGTTGATTTAAGAGAAGAGTCACATGGCTTTGTAAATGGAATTGCTATAAGTTTTGAAAATACAAATAATAATGCAAATGCAGGTTTAACAAGAGATGAGGTCATAGATAAAGAATGTAAAGACCTGTCATCTATTAAGATTAATGAACCGTTAACTTTATCAAATAAAAATATTACTATATATCCTAAAGTTGTTCAAAGTGAACTTGAACTTACTAGTACTAAGGGCCTATCTTATGTTAGAATACCTGTTACTGATGGCGGTTTACCTTCAGATGATATGGTTAATTATTTTGTTAATTACGTAAACGCCCAAAAAAAGGATACTTGGTTACATTTTCATTGTAAAGCTGGCATTGGACGAACTACAACATTTATGATAATGTATGATATTATTAAAAACTGTAATGAAGTAGCTTTAAATGATATTATTACGCGACAAGTATTACTATCTAAAATGGATGATTCTAATGCTAAAGATTTTTATTCTGGTAATAGATTTAATTTCTTAAATAGTTTTTATACAAAATGTAAAAATAATGAATACAAAACCCAAACAAGTAGTATTAGTAGTGAAACTAATACTACTGATTCTTATATTAAAAATTCTATTATTCCAAAATTACTGTATGTAATATGCGAAAGTGATATGACTTGTGAGGAGCAAACTATGATAGCTACGCTCCAAGGCTTAGTATCAACTAAGTCTAAAAAACAAATCTATGGCATTAAGAGATTACGGAAGAATGTCAAAATCATTATTTTTTTACGAAGATGATATTAATGATATTTCCTTAAAGGAGACTATTTTTAAATCAATGGATAGCACCTCTAGAGTATTAGGCTGGGGTACTGACGAACATGCAAATGTAACTATCGCATCAAAATTTGGAGTTGATGTAATTGCTGCTGACTGGTCTTATAATTTATCTGTTTTAAGTTCCTATCCCACTACACCTAAAAAACAAAACAGTAATAATATAACACCTAAAGAAAATGGCGTTCATTACGTTACTTTTGTTATGTCAGATGGTGATAATCAACAATGGTTCCTTGGTAGTAACTTTACTTCACCAAAATGGTATGGCTCTAACAATAGAGGTAACTTCAATTTAGGATGGTCAATAAGTCCCTCTCTCTATTACTTAGCCCCTACTGTTTTTGAAAAATATTATGAAAGTGCAACATGCCATGATAATTTTGTAACGCCTCCATCTGGCAATGGATATATGTACCCTAGTAAATTTCCATTTGAAAAATTAAATTGTTATACAAATAGACTCAATGATTATATGGGAACAGTAGATCAAAACTATGTTTTAATTCTTGATGATGAAGCTCTAGATAAAATCTATTTATGGGATAAATATACTTCTAAATCTAATATAGATGGTCTTTTATATCTTAATTATAATAAAAATAGTAGTTATAACGGTAAAATTATTTGGTCAAATAATAAGCCTGTTGTCTCCTGCAGAGATTTAATTTGGGAAGGTCTAGAAGATGAAAATCAGTTAGTGAAAAACATTGCACATAGAGTAGAATCAGGGTATACAAATATTACGGATCCAAACTCATATACTTTCGTCTATGTACATGTATGGAGTAAAACAATGGATAGTGTTCAAAATGTAGTTAATAAAATACAAGACAATCCAAGTGTACGAATAGTTACTCCAAGCACGTTTATGAATTTGATTAAAGAAAATATAAAGCATAATTAATTTATAAGAAACTATATGGATAGATTCGCTATTACACAAATCTATCCATATAATATTGTAAAGATTTTTTATGGTTCTTCAATATTCCAGCTTATCTCAGCAGTTCCACTGTGGTCACCCTCAACTTGAACTTTATACTTTCCGTCTTTTTCTACATTAAAAGTTTTTGATATCTCTTCCTTTGGATTTTCTATATCTAATAATTTTTTTCCATCTTCATCAAATACTAAAACATTAAGCTCTCCCTTTTCAGTACTTATATCAACATTCAATGTTACTTTCTCACCTTCTTTAAGTTTTAATGTTCTATACTTATATCCTTTAAAGCTTGAGTGAGACATTGATATACTATTTGCTCCATTTGTTTCAGTTGACATAATTGTTTTATAACTACCGCCACTACAACTAATTAATAATACTGCTATAATTCCTATTAACAAAATTAGAGTTATCTTTTTCTTAATCATCCATTTCTTCTCCCATCATTACTTTTTCTAAAATAAAACTAGATTGTAATTCATCCATTGGATTATTGATTTTTACTACGTGAAAGCCACACTTATTTACATAAAAATTATGGTTGCGTCTAGAATATCCAGGAGTTTCAGTGCACCATTTCTTAGTACATTTATATTTATCTTCAATTATATTCCATACCTTAAACCCAATCCCCTTATTTTGAATACATGGATCAATAAATATATTACCTAAATAATTAATTTTACTTTCTTTATTTACCCATACAATTACACAACCAACTATATTTTTATTTTGCATTATCGTATATGCAGATGACTGCTTTTGAAGAGCAAATTTACGTAAAAAGTCTCCATTATTATATCCAGTAGGACCACCCTTCTCATCATTAGTATGCATTTTCGTATCTACATCAAAAGCTCTCTCCATAATCCTCGTTAAAATGTCTATATCATTTTCTTCTAACACCCTAAGTTCTACTTCATTATTTAACATATATTTGCCTCCTATACTTAAAATAAGTTTCCTATCTTATTCCTTAATATTTCTTGCACCTTATATTCTTTATCGAATTCTTTCCTATTTATTTCAGCAATATCTTCATATTTTATAAATTCACCAAAGGATGTCATTATTCCTTTATCATATAAAATCGTATTATTTTTGCCTGCTCTTATTTCAATAAAAATTAATATAATATATATAATTGCAATTATTATTAATGCTATCCCGTTCTTTTTGAAGTTATATTCCCCATATATCCTCCTATCAATTAACTATTTTTATTTTTATCTCACTAACAATTTCACTAACTTCTTTATTTGAAGTATTTATTTTAATCGTATTCATTCCTTCATACAGTTTATTTTTATCAAGACTTCTTTTAATATTACTTTTATCTCTAAGTCCTAATTTTATATCTTTACTTATCCTTCTAATTAACTCATCTTTTTCACACATTAGAGTAATCTTAAACACATCAACATCTGTAATATCTAGTTTTTTTAAAATAGTATTCATTATTTCATCTGTATGTATTACCCAATTAAATAATACATACTCAGAGCTCTTATTTTTTAAAAAGTTATTTATTATATATGCAATATTGTCTAGTACCATTTTTTTATTTTCATCATTTACTACAAATGGATTCATATGCCAAACATTGTCTCCATCAAGCCAAAAACAATTTTCAAGTTCTTTATATAAACTTTTACTTACGGTTGTTTTTCCAGATCCCATAACACCATTTATTATTATCAATTTTTTTCTCATGTTTCCTCCTAATTTTAAAAAGCCGAAGATATATGTGTCTTCGGCTTTTATTTTTATTATATTAAACTATTTTTTTCCTAATTATTATTCCTCCAAGAAGCATCATCATTGCTCCAAAACTTAAAAATAATAAACCATCTTCTTTTCCTGTTTGCGGTATACTTTCACTTTTCTCTTTAACAGTTACTTTTATTTCCTTAGTAGTTGTTGCACCATCTTTATCTGTTACAGAATATATAACTTTATATTCTGAAGCTTTATTTACATCTACTGTATTTTCAACTACTTTAATTTTAGAAGTTAAATCTCCATCCTCTTTATCAGTTGCAGTTACACCTTTTAGAGGATTAAATTTTTCTCCAAAATTTATAGTTAAATCATTTGCATTTATAACTGGAACTTCATTTACTACTTCTGGCTTAATATCTGGTTTCTCTTCTGGAACTTCTGGCTTTTCTTCATCCTTAACTTTTATTACTTCTTTAGTATCACGAACTCTCAATCTATGACCTTCTGGATCTTCTGATGCTAATCCAACTGCTGTAACTGTATCATTAACTTTTATTCTTTCCTTCCATTCATCTAAATTAGAAAGGTTATCACTATTACCAATATATCCTTCAATATAAACTCTAGCTTCTCCTGAACCATCATTAACGAAAATGTTTTGCCCTTCTATCTTACTTACTTTACCTTTAACTTGAACTAATAATCCTTCCATCTTTTCAAGCATACTGTCTTTAGTAGTCATTTTTTCTGGACTTAATGGAGTAATTGTTTCATCTATAACTTTTAAATCAATACTTTCATCTTTTATTCTAATTTGGGCATCACCTAAGTAGGAAGATACTTCACCTTTTATTCTAACTTTTTGACCTACTTTTATATCTGTATTAGATACCCCAAAAACTGTTAAACCACCTGTTGTATCTTGAACATATATACAATCAAAGAATGAATTATTTGGCATTGATTTATTTGATGCTGCTGTAACTATACCTTCAACAGCTACTACTTTTCCATAATTATCCGGAATATTATCTTCATCAATATCAACACGTACATCTGCTATATTGCTTACACTAACTTCTGGTGCTGGTGCTAATGCCTTTAATATACTCTCTGTAATTCTATAGTTTGAATAATCTAATCCATCCATCTCAAAATCTGAGAAAAATGTAGAACCAGCTACAACTACTTTTGCTCCACTTTCTAAAGTTTCAACAGCGATTGCATTTACATCACCCTTATCAACTTTAGTATAATCGCCACTTTTATCAGCGTCACTATTGTAGGTAGTATCATGACCTTTAACTAGAACTTCTACATTTTTTGAATTCTCATCTACAAGCACTGAACAACCACTATAGAAACTATATTTAGCATCAAAATCTACACCACTTAAATATTTGCTTTCCTTATTGTAATTATTAAAATACAGTCTATAATTTTGTCCTCCATTATCATTATCATCAATAACTTGATCATCATTAAATCTAGTACTTGCACCTATTGCTTTAAGTACTGAATTCCCTTGAATAGAGTTTTGGTATTCGTCTTTAGGATCACCATAATCAGCCTTTGAAGTTATTACTACATTTCCGCCTCTATCTGTAAATCTCTTTATCGCACCAAGTTCAGCATCGCTATACTTTTTAGGTGAAAGACCGTATTTATCATCTTTTTTACTTTCAGGATCTGTAAGCATAAGTAATGATATTCCTTTTAATCTTTCGTCTGTAATTTCTTCATCTTCTTTAGTAACTATTACTTTACCTGAATTTTGTGCGACTAATGCCTTTGTAGTATTCATCTTTCCTGCATAGTTACCTGTTACATATTGATTAAAGTGAGCTCCATCAATAAGTATTTTAACAACGTCTTTTTCATTTAAAACTTTCAATTCTATACTTCCTGTAAATACTTTTTCTCCGCCTTCACTATTAACAGTTACCTTAGATTCCACTTTATAAAGGCCTTCTTTATTAGGTGTAAACTTATATGTGGACTTTCCTGTGCTACCCCCTTCTATAAAATCAATATTATCAGTATATATACTTTCTTTACTGTCATTTAGGAAATATTCTACCTTGATATCATTTATTTTCATACCTTCATTATTATATACTGTAGTAACTACATTAACCTCTTCGTTGACTAACGGTACATCTGTTTCGCTATCAACTGATGATATTCCAATTTTATCTTTTTCTCCAATCCAAATAGGTGCTGTAACCGCTATATCCCCATCAACCTCAACAACTTTAACATAATAATATGAGCTATCTGAATTATCTAAATTAAACTCCCAATTCTTTTCCTCATTATTAATATTATCTATTGATTTAATTACTTTTCCGCCATCTCCAATTACTGAAATATTTTTTATATTATCTCCATTATCTATATCTTTAACATTTATATTAAAGCTTAACTTATCTGTTTCTTCTAGTTTAGAACCCATTGTGCTTCCATTTAAAGAATATGAAATCCTTAGATTCTCGTCTTCTGTTGAATACACTCTCATCTCATTTAATGAATTATAAAGAGATTCTCTAGTAAGATTTGGCGCCTCAATTACTGTTCTAGCAGTATTTGCATTACCCCATTTACCTTTATGATTATCTTGATTATTTGTTGGTGCAACATGCCATCCTTTGTCTAAAGCTCTTGTGTAGTATTCATATGATGGGAAATATCCTGCACTTCCTACAGCACCTTCCCCATTTCCAACTTCAACTAAACTAATTCGATTGTCTATTTCCGTATCATAGTGAGCGAAGTCATTAAAATCTCCAAAAGTTTTACCTGGATGATTAAATTGTGATATGGACTCTTCTTCACTTTTTAATTGCTTATAATATGCTGTTAAATTCATATTTTTATTGCTTCTTGTTTCAAACCCATTAGTATTGAACGTATTTATGTGACCATAGCCACCTGTTGATCCTGACCATGTCATTTCATATCCATATATTGCAGTAAAATTACCATCTTCATTATATTTATCTGCAGCACTTTTTCCTGTATTCCACTTTGTACTCATAGATCCATCTGCAATACTTGCTTGCAAATCATTATCAAATGAATTTGAATGGTCTGTTACTGCAAAGAAATCTAAATTTGCCTTTTCTTTAGCATACGTATATGCATCATCTACAGACCCTTGCCCATCTGATAAGTTAGAATGTGAATGGAGTTGCCCAAAGTATAAATTCTTAGAACTCTTACCTACTGTAAAACTCCAATTTTTAAATGTTTTATTGTTAAGTTTATCAGAAACTTCTATTGCAACTGTATAAAGTCCATCTTTTAAATCTTCCTCTACTAAATATTTTATTGTGTTATCATTTTTAACTAATTTACTTGTAACATCCTTATCATTAAAAATAATTTTTACACTATCAATATCAACACCACTTGGATCCTCAAAGCTTGCTGATATTTCTAAATTATTAAAATCTTCAATATTAGAACCTGGTTTAGGATTTAAATTACTCATAGTAGGTCCATCTTTATCTTCGTTTTCTTCTGGTTTTTCTTCATCAACTTTTATAAATTCGGCTGAACTTCCATAAAGTTGAACAGTATCTTTAAATCTTCCCATAGTACCCTTTACATTTACAATATCCCCAGTTTTAACATTTAATCCTGATGGAAGGAAATATATATCTAATTCTTCAGTACCCTGAATTAATTTTTTATTCTCTACATTGAGCGTTGCATTTTTTATTTCTACGTAATGAGAATCGAAATTTTTTTCTTTTAGTTCTTTTATAGTTACAAATTTAGGATTTGGTTGTCCTTTTTTACTTATTATTTTCATTTCACTTGATTGTATTTGAAGCATGTTATTAAAATTCTCTAATACACCACTAACCTCAATTTCAGTACCATTAATAGCTTCATCAAAGTTTAATCCATTCTTAAAATTAGAAACTGATATTGCCCCTGTATTATCCTGAATATGAAGAGTTTTACTTCTATCATTAAAAGAAACCACTCCTCTAACTTTTACTTCATTTCCAATGGATTCTTCTCTTGCTTTCTCTATTGCTAAAACGCCATTTATTTCTGGATTTGATATACTACCATTACCTGTTAGTTTTATATCATCTATAGAAACATTACTACTTTTTTTGTTATACTCTAATTTTATTTTTTCGGCTTTTTTAGGAATATTAAATTTTAAAACTTCTCCACTACCTTCAGGTAATGTTCCATCTTCCACACTTAGATTTTGAATAACTTCCCAAGTATCATTACATAAAATTTCTATATCTAAAGTAGATTCCGCTATATTACTCTGTCCTTTTACCCAAAAACTTAATTCACCATCATTTTTAAGTTCAAATTCTGGTGTTTCAATACTCATACCGTTTTTTTCTAATTTAGCTGATGGACTTTCTTTTCCATAGTTTCCATTCGTATTATATCCTTTCATATCATTAGGATTTAACTTCCACCCATCTGAAGCTTTAACTAAATTTTTGTCTCCTGTAAAACCTTCTTCAAAAATTATCTTTTCAGAATCCTTTCCTAAACTCCCATTTGCAAATACAACATGTGTTGGTGTAAGCAGACCCGTTATCATTGATACCGCCACAGCTAAACTTAATATTTTACCCTTTTTAAATTTATGCATATTAAACCTCCCAATACTTATTCCAACTTAATTATATAATCTCAATATATTACTTACAATGTTAATTATGTAATTTAACAGTATATAAGTAAAATTTATACATATATTTAACAAAAAAAATCACATACTTATCTTTTTGTAATTTTAGATGCGTAAAATGTATTAAATTTTTTAAGTTAATACATTTTACGCAGTTTTATAGGCTAAGCTCTTTTCTTAATTATTATTCCTCCAAGAAGCATCATCATTGCTCCAAAACTTAAAAATAATAGTCCATCTTCTTTTCCTGTTTGCGGTATACTTTCACTTTTCTCTTTAACAGTTACTTTTATTTCCTTAGTAGTTGTTGCACCATCTTTATCTGTTACAGAATATATAACTTTATATTCTGAAGCTTTATTTACATCTACTGTATTTTCAACTACTTTAATTTTAGAAGTTAAATCTCCATCCTCTTTATCAGTTGCAGTTACACCTTTTAGAGGATTAAATTTTTCTCCAAAATTTATAGTTAAATCATTTGCATTTATAACTGGAACTTCATTTACTACTTCTGGCTTAATATCTGGTTTCTCTTCTGGAACTTCTGGCTTTTCTTCTGTAGCTTTTTCTCTTACTATTCTTCCTTCAACTTTATAATCTACTTTTCCTATTTTCTGAATGTATTGAGCTAAAGCCTCATCTAATGCTTTAAATTCATTTTCAGTTTTAGAATTTCCAAAGTGAGGATATCCATCTCCACCAGCTGCAATAAAGTCATTAGTTGCAACTAAATATTCCTTATCCATATCAATCTTTTCTCCATTAACCTTCACACTATGAACCCTTTTTAAAGCTTCTTCTTCTGGGTCAAATTTAAATGTTATTCCAGATACATGAGTAAATTGTCCTGCAGCTTCTGGAGCATCTTTAACACCATGTTCTAATACATCTTTAATTTCAGATCCTTTAAGCTTTTTAGTTACTATAAAGTTTCCAAAAGGTAATACACTAATTACATCACCTTTAGTTATAGTTCCTTCTTTTATACTAGAACGTATTCCACCACCATTTGTTATAGCTATTTCTGCACCAGTTTCATTTATCATTGCATCAGTAATTAAATTACCTAAATTAGTTTCACTAGTTCTAACATTTTCACGTTCACCATCAAGCTTTGTAGAGGTCTCTCCTACCTTTTGTGATAAGATAACATTTTGAGCTTCATCAATTTCTTCAATTTTACTTTGAACATTTTCATCTGGATTATATTTTGAAGCTTCTTCATTATTAATAAGTCTCGCTTTCTTATTAACTAACTTTTTACTATTATTATCAACTGTTAATGTAAGCTCTCCAAGGTTTGCCTCATACTCTCCAGTACTAACTATTAAAGTATCATTTTCTCCATTGAATCCATTTTCAAATTTAGAATGGCTATGTCCATCTATTATTACATCTATTCCTTTTACTTCTCTTGCAATGTCTTCTGATGTTGTTTCACTTGATTTATCTGTTCCGACATGAGCAAGTGCTATAACTAAATCAGCTCCCTTATCTTCAAGTTCTTTTACTTGTTCCTTTGCTGATTCAGTTGTATCTTTAAAGTCAATTCCTTTAACATTATTAGGATTAGTCTTATATGTTGTCTCCTCTGTAGTTAACCCAAAGAACCCAACCTTTACTCCGTCAATATTTTCAATGTAATTTGAATCTAATATAGTTTTATTTTCTTTAGTTACATTTGAAGATATAATATCAAAGGATTTATCTCCAGTTTTCGCAATTTTTGATAGTTCTAATAGCCTTTCATATCCATAATTAAAATCATGATTACCTGGCACCATAAGATCATATCCAGCTTCTTTCATAAGTTCAATTATGTCAGCTCCTTTATTCATAGTTGCAAATGGAAGCCCATGAAGTGTATCACCTGCATCAACAAGCATTGAGTTTGATTTAGACTTCTTTATTGATGAAATTCTATCAATTCCAATTATTTTGCTGTCACCTTTAACTCTACCATGTGTATCATTTGTGTGAAAAATTGTAATTTCTGTTTGTGATAATTTCTCCTTTGCACTTACAAATTCTCCTGGACTAATAAATCCTGTAATGACAGTGAATGCTAACGCAAAACTTGCCATTCTCATTTTGTTTCTTTTAATCATAAAAACCCCTCCCTTATTTATAAAAAAGGGAGAAACTATATATTAATAATTTCTCCCAAGTTAATATCATTTAATTATCTCTTGCCTTTATCAAAAGGTTCCCCAACAGCCTTTGGTGCTCTTGAACTTTTTGAGAATATAACAAGTGCTATTAAAGTCATTACATATGGGAATATCTTTAATACTACTTGTGGATAAGATGCAAGTTCTGGTATAACTTGTGATACATTAGCTATTGTACTTGCAAACCCAAAGAAGAATGCAGCTCCAAGTATTCCAAGTGGCTTCCATTGTCCAAATATTAATGCTGCTAGTGCTAAGAATCCAAGCCCTCCAACATTTCCATTGAATTCACCTGCATAAGTAACTATTATTATAGCTCCTCCAAGTGCTGAAAATCCTCCTGATACCATAACTCCTATATATCTCATCTTATATACATTAATCCCTGCTGCATCAGCTGCTTGAGGGTGTTCTCCACATGCTCTAAGTCTCATACCAAATGGTGTTTTATAAAGTATAAAAGTGGCAACAGCAAGTATTATTAATACTAGCCATGTTGATGAATATGTGTTTTTGAAGAAAAAATCTCCAATTACAGGTATGTCGCTTAATACAGGGATATCTTTTGGTACAAATCCCTGTCTTATTCTTATATTACCACTTCCTGTAATATTTCTAGCTAAGAACATTGTTAAAGCTCCAGCTATCATATTTATTGCAGTACCGCTTATTATTTGCTCAGCATTTAAATTAATACTTGCAAAAGCATGTAAAAGTGAAAATAATACTCCAGCTATTGTAGCTGCAATAAGTGCTACCCAAATAACTGTATCTCCACCTAATTTATCTTGGAATAATACAACTGTAAGTGCACCAACAAAAGAACCGACTATCATAAGTCCATCAAGCCCTATATTAGTAACACCACTTCGTTCACTGTAAAGTGCTCCTAGTGCTGCAATTAAAAGAGGTATTGTAAATGAAATAGCATACGGGAAGATTTGCTCTAAAGTTTCTAACATACTACTTCACCTTCCTTTCATTTTTTTCACCATTTACAGGTTCCATAATAGTTTTCTGCTTTTTCTTAAGTCTAAACTTATTTAATACTCTTTCAATAACTATACTAGTTGCTGCAAAGTATATAATAGTTGCCATTATAGTGTCTGCAATTTCTGGTGGAATTTCAGTCATTGCACTCATGAATCCACTTCCTGTATATAATAAACCAAAGAATAAAGCTGCAAATAAAACTCCAATTGGACTATTAGCTCCAAGTAGTGAAACAGCTATCCCATCAAACCCTTGTGTTGGTAATACGCCTGTTTGGATTATACTAGCATTTCCTGCATATTGAACAACTCCTGCAAGCCCTGCAAGTCCTCCTGAAATCATCATTGAAAGAACTATATTTTTATTTACAGATATACCTGCATACTCTGCACCATATCTATTAAATCCAACAGCTTTTAGTTCATAACCTAAAGTTGTTTTATTTAAAATAAACCATATTATAAAAATTGCAATAATAGCAAGTATTGTTCCTAAATTGATATATGATCCTTTGAAAAGGTTGCTCATAGCTTCTACCCTAAGTGTTGCACTTTCGGCTAATGGTCTTGTTTCTGTTTCATATTCACCACCCAAATACTTAGGTACCATATAGTAAACAAACCAATACGCTGTCCAGTTCATCATTATTGTTGACACTACTTCATGAACATTAAATTTTGCTTTTAGTATCCCTGGTATAGTTGCAACTGCAGCTCCGCCTAGAATACCTGCTAATACCATAAGTATTAATAATATAGGTCTTGGTGCATCAACAGTAAGTCCTACACCAACTGAACAAAAAGCTCCAAATAACATTTGTCCAGAAGCACCAATATTAAAAAGTCCTGTTCTAAAAGCAAATGTAACTGAAAGTCCAGTTAAAATTAATGGTGTTGCTGTTGCTATTGTATTACCAATTCTCTCAACACTTTTAAGTCCACCTTGGAAAAGATACGTAAACCCTTCTACAGGATTATGTCCAAGTGCAACCATTAATAATGAACCAGTAAGAAGTCCTAAAAATATTGCTAATAAAGATACTATCGCTTTATTTGTTTTCATTAGATTCTCCCTCCTTAATTCCAGCCATCATTAATCCAACTTCATTTTCATTAGTTTCTTTAGCATCCACAACTCCAATTAGTTCTCCACCATTTACAATTGCAATTCTATCTGAAACGTTTAATATTTCATCAAGTTCTAATGAAACTAAAAGTACGGCTTTACCGTTATCTCTTTGTTCAATTAATCTTTTATGAATATATTCAATTGAACCAACATCAAGTCCTCTAGTTGGTTGAACCGCTATTAATAAATCAGGATTTAAAGAAACTTCACGGCCAATAATTGCCTTTTGTTGATTTCCTCCTGATAGTGTTCTCGATTTTGATATTGCACCTTCACCTGATCTTACATCAAATTCCTTTAATATTTTCTCAGCATATTTTCTTATTGCTCCTTTATTAAGAATACCTTTCTTTGAAAAAGGCTCTTTATTGTAAAGTTCAATTATCATATTCTCTTCTAATGAATAATCTAATACAAGACCTCTTTTATGTCTGTCTTCTGGTATATGTGCAATTCCTTTATTTATTCTTTTTCTTATTTTTTCATTTGTTATATCTTCACCTTTATAAATAATGTTTCCACTATCAACTTTTCTAAGGCCTGTTATAGCCTCCACAAGTTCAGTTTGTCCATTGCCTTCTACACCTGCTATTCCAAGTATCTCTCCACTTTTTACATCAATAGTAAAGTTTTTAAGGCCTAAAACCTTCTTATTATTTTTTACAGATAAGTCATTAATAGTAAGTACCACTTCACCCGGTTTAGAGTCTTTTTTTTCAACTTTAAATGAAACTTCACGACCAACCATCATTGTTGCCATTTCTTTTTGTGATGTACTTTTTACATCAACTGTGCCAATATATTTTCCTCTTCTTATAACTGTGCATTTATCAGCAACAGCTTTAATTTCCTTAAGCTTATGTGTTATAATAATAACTGATTTCCCAATCTTAACCAGCTCTTTTATTATCTTCATTAACTCGTCTATTTCCTGAGGCGTAAGTACTGCTGTTGGTTCATCAAATATTAAAATTTCAGCATTTTTATATATCATTTTTAATATTTCAACCCTTTGTTGCATTCCAACAGAAATGTCCTCAATTTTCGCATAAGGATCAACATTTAATCCATATTGCTTTGATAATTCATCTATTCTTTTTGCAGCAGTTTTAATATCCACAACAAATCCTTTTTTAGGTTCACATCCAAGTATTATATTTTCTGTTACAGTAAAGTTTTCAACTAATTTAAAATGTTGATGAACCATTCCTATTCCAAGGTCATTTGCAACATTTGGATTTGTTATTTTTACTTCCTTACCATTTATCTTTATTGTTCCTCGCTCTGGCTGGTACATTCCAAAAAGCATTCCCATTAAAGTTGATTTACCAGCACCATTTTCTCCAAGTAGTGCATGAACCTCACCTTTTTTTAACTGAAGAGTCACATTGTCATTAGCAACAATCCCCGGAAATTCTTTTCGAATATTTAGCATTTCAACTGCATATCCCATATAAATCCTCCCCTTTAAGTGATGTATTATTTACCTATAGTTAAAAAGGGGCGATTACCCGCCCCCAAAACCAAACTTTAAAGTTTTAATTATTTAATTAAATCGCCTTGTTCTGCTGAAACTTTAATTTCATCTGATTTAATTTTTTCAAAAACATCTTTTGCTGCTTTTACAGCTTCTTCTGAAAGATTAGGATTTTCTTCTGGAAGTCCAATACCATCATTTTTAGCATCATACATTAAAGTCTTTCCGCCTTGGAACTTACCATCTATCTCATCTTTAATCATATCAAATGTTGACTTTTTAATTTTCTTTGTAGCTGAAGTTAAAACAGCTGATTTTTCTTTTCCATCTTTATCTTTGTATATACCTTCTGCATATTGGTCAACGTCAACACCAACAACCCAAGCATTCTTTCCTTGTTGCGCTCTATTTTTAGCTTCTGTTATTGCTCCAGCACCAGTTCCACCTGCTGCAGTAAATATTACTTCAACGCCTTTATCATACATTTTAGCTGCAATTTGTTGACCAGCTGCTGATGTATTAAATGTACCTTGGTATATAACATTTTCTTTCTTTATAGTAATCTTTGTACCTAATTTTTCATTAGCATACTTAACACCTTGTTGGAATCCCCAATTGAATTTTTGAACTGCTGGTATTTCCATTCCACCAATAAATCCAAATTCTGACTCTTTCATTTGAACTGCTGATGCAACTCCTGCTAAGAATCCTGATTGTTCTTCTGCGAAGAATATTGCAACTGTATTTGGTGCAACAACTGCCTTAAAATCTCCATTATGTGGATTACCATCTAATATTATAAACTTTGCATCCTCATACTTTTCTTGAGCCTTAAATATAGCTGTTTCAAACTTGTATCCTGGTGTAACTATAAATTTATTTCCAGCATCATATTGGTTACCAATTTCCTTTAAGTAATCAGCTTCATTTTCACCCTTTGGTTGTAAGTACTTAGGCGCTTGTATTCCAAGCTCTTTTTCAGCTTGTACAATTCCTTCCCATGTACCTTGGTTAAATGACTTATCATCGATAGTTCCTGAATCTGTTACCATACCAACTTTTAGATCTGATTTAGCTTCTTTCTTTTCCCCCTCACTTCCACAAGCAACTAATCCTGTTGCCATAACTAATGTAAGTGCTAACGCTATGAATTTTCTTTTCATATCTTCCCCTCCTAAATATTATTCAATTTTATACAATTTACCCCATAATTATACACTACATATATACCCATCCTCAATACTTTTTGAACACTTTGTTTACTTTTTATTAATTTATTATTAATTTTATTTAAAATTTATTCATTTTATACTTTAAATAATAAAAAAAATAAGAATGATAACAAATCATCCTTAATTTTAAAATATCTTATCTTTTAATTATATTTTATATGCTACTTCATAATTATTCTTACCATTTTTTTTAACATTGTATAATATATCATCACATTCTTCTAATATACTATACATATTATACTTACATCGTATAGCTTCATAATCAGTTATAGCTCCAATAGACAAACTTATTTCATGACCTTGTATTATATTATTTATTCTAAGTTTCTTAGACTCTTCAAATATTTTCTTCATAATTTTTTCTCCTTCATGTACTTCATTATGATTATATAATATAAAAAACTCATCTCCACCATATCTGAATATTTTACCATTATATCCTATTGTAAATTTAATCATAGTACTTATTTCAATTAAAGCTCTATCTCCAAATATATGTCCATAATTATCATTAATACCTTTAAAATCATCTACATCCATCATTGCTAAAGTAGTATACTTTTTCATCAAACATTTTTTAGAATCAAATACTTCATCTAAGTATCTTCTATTAAATATATTTGTTAATGGATCTAAGTTGCTCTTTAATTTGAATTTTTCCAAAGTATTTTGTAAATCCTTATTACTTTCTAATTGCTTCTTTTCTTGTTTTTTTATTTCCACTATTTCTTTTAAGTTTTTCAAATCTACTATTATTCCCTCTGTAATTTCTTGTCTATTATTTTTTATACCAACTAATAATAAATTAATACAGAGCTGCCTTGGTATCTTTTCTTCATATCCCCATGATACAATCTCATCTATTACATCTAATGAGAGCATATAATATTCAAACTTTGCAGCAGCTTTACACACATTTAATAAAATTCTAATGCCATTTTTCTCATCACCCATTTTTTTGTATAAAACAGCTTTATTTTTCATATTTTTAAAATAAAATACAATATCATTATCTAATGAGCAATTCTCTTCTATTTTATCTATATATTTAATAGCCTCTTTATAGTTACCCTTAGCCTCATTCTCAGCCTTAAGTATTAGATACTTTAAATAATTAAGTTTATATTTCTGTTCATTATCTATCTCTCTTTCATATATTTCAGAAAAAATATCTTTATATTTATTACCTTCACTTATATTAAGTAATATATAATTTAGAACAGATATATTCGTTATAGCCCAAATATATAATCTTTTATTTTCTATAGATTTTAAAAATTCTAAATCTAATCTCGTTGTTAAAAAAAGGGCTTGTTCATATATTCTTTCTAATGTAAAAATAATTATCAATTCCAAAATAACCCTATTAGTTGATTCTTTATAATCATTTATTTCAGCATACTCAAGAGCAGTATAAAAATTATTTCTAGCATCGACAAACTTATCCTCTTTATATTCACATAATCCTATATCAGCATATAATTCTGGAATAAAAACCCCATCCTTATTCATTAATTCAATAGCTTCATTGGCATATAGTTTACACTTATCAAATTTCCCTTTAATAAGATAGCATTTACTCTTAATCATACAACTATATTTTTTTTCTATATTTTTTTTATTACATTTTAATTTTCTTAATACAACATCTGGTTCTTTATAACACTCATCTAATACTATTTTTACTTCTTCATCTATCATAGAAAGCCCTCCCATTTACAGTATAATTATACCACTTTTGATACATTTTTCTATTAACTAAAAAAGAAGTCATTGTAACATTTAAGTTAACCGACTTCTTCTAAATTGATATATTTATCTACTTGTTCTATTATTCCCATTATTGTTAGGTCTTCTATTTCTATTGTTAAAGTTTCCATTATTATTTTGATCACCATTCATATTTTGCATAAGCATTTCCATAAATCTATTCATATCATTTTGATTCATGTTATTCATGTTATTCATGTTATTCATGTTGTTCATCCCATTATTTCTACCACCAGACATTTGATTCATTAACATGTTTAACATAGGGTTATTACCCATACCACCCATTTGATTCATTCCATTCATGCCGTTCATTTGATTCATTCCATTCATCTGACTCATGCCACCCAT
>NZ_JAVXRL010000001.1:18682-50071 GCF_036643715.1 Clostridium sp.
CCACCCATTTGATTCATTCCTCCAAAAAGCATATTTAATAGAGGGTTACCTCCACCAAATCCTTGTCCTCCCATTCCTCCCATACCACCAAAAAGCATATTTAGTAGTGGATTCATTCCATTCATAATATATTTCCTTTATATATTAATATTACTATAATATATTTAAATCTATTCTATTTTGCTACATTTTACAATAAAATTAATTTTATTATATCTTCTTCGATTTTTTTAGAGTACTTTCCACTTCTAAACTCATTAATTACAATTTCACGCTCTTCATTTTTCAGTCTATCTTTTATTTCTTTTGGAAATTCTATATATTCTCCTAGTATATTACACTCACTATCTACTTTTACAATAGTAGGTATTTTAGTCTCTTTTATATATTTATTTAAATACTCTTTATTTTCTTCATATTTAAAAAATTCTATATCAATTTTATCATTTAATTCATTCATTTTTAATAGTAACGGAATAGCAGTTGCAGCATCTCCACATCTTGTTTCAGAGAAAACTAATATTCTACTATTATTTTTAACTTTTTTTATTTTCTCCCTAGCTTCCTTAGATAGTGTATTTAAGATTTCTCCTCTATTTATCATTTCTATTTGTTCTTCTGTAGCATCTTCTAAAAATTTCTTATATGAAATTCCCATTAAATTCTTCATAATAAACTCCTTTTTTTCTTTATTATATCAAAAGAGGAGATGTACTAAAACATCTCCTCTTAAAATTAAAGCTTTAAATCTTAAGCTAGTTCTAAAGCTATTTTCATCATATTTGTGAAAGCATGTTGTCTTTCTTCTGCAGTTGTAACATCTCCTGTGAATGGACAATCTGATATAGTTAATATACATAATGCATTAACCCCAGCTCTTGCAGCATTCATGTAAAGTCCAGCTGATTCCATTTCAACAGCTAAAACCCCCATTTTTTGCCACTTTCTTAATCCTTCAAGTCCTTCTTCTCCATAGAATATATCACTTGATAGTATATTACCAACTGTTGTTTCTATATTTAAATCTTTAGCTGCATTTACAGCCTTATTTAATAACTCATAACTTGCAATAGGAGCATATGTTCCTGATAAGTTATATTGACTTGCATAGTTTGAATCTGTGCAAGCACCCATTCCAATAACAACATCATATGGTTTTAAGTCTTCATTAATCGCTCCAGCTGAACCAATTCTAATAAGATTTTTAACTCCATAAAAATGAATTAACTCATATGAATATATTCCAATTGATGGTATACCCATTCCGCTTCCTTGAACTGATATTCTTTTTCCTTTATAAGTTCCTGTATATCCATACATTCCTCTAACTGTATTATATTGAACAGGGTTTTCTAAAAATGTTTCAGCTATATATTTAGCTCTTAATGGATCCCCTGGTAAAAGCACTGTTTCTGCTATCTCTCCTAATTTTGCGTTATTGTGTGGTGTTGGTACTAAATTTGCCATATCAATATTCCTCCTTAAGTGTTTCTCATGAGTATTATTATATCATAACGGCTTGTATATGTAAACCTTTTCCCATTTTCACCTTGACTAACATTAGATTCTTAAGCTATCATTTCCATACTTATAAATCCTTTAATAATACACATATTTTGTTATAAAAAAGATAAACAGAACATACAATCAACGTCCTGTTTATCTACTTATATTAATTATTTTCTTAATGCAACCGAAGGAGACGTTCTTAAAAGTTTTTTACTTATTATAAAATTAATCCCAAGAATAGCTACTGTGGCAAATACAACTGTATAAACTATTTGAACTATTGAAATATTAAAATTCAAATTCCAGATTGAAGTAACAATTTGTACACCATAAAGAGAAATTCCAGTTATTAATGTTACAGTAGAAGCCAATAATAAATTTTCAAAATAGATGATTTTAGCTATTGATTTTCTATTAAACCCTAATGTGGCTAAAAGTCCAACTACTCTATAACGTGCCGCCTGTAATTTAATAAATAACATTGTTACAATAAATATACATAGTATTAAAATCATCAATGATATTACAGTAAATAACTTTGATATCTTTTGAAAACTTTTTTGTATAGATTTCACTTCACTTGCAGCAGATTCACAACTAATATCTTTTTTAGCTAATTCATCGTTAACTATATTAATATCCTCAAATTTTTCCACATCAAAACTAATGGAATAATATTTATCATTTTCATTGCCTTTATAAAAAGTTCTTTCAATATCCGAACTCACAATAAAGTCATCATATCCAGCATTATATATTCCACTAATAGTCAGTGAATATGTTTTATTATTGTACTTAATAGTTAAGGTTTTCCCAATTAATTCATTGATATTTTTACTGAATTTTTTAGCTAAGCTTGGTGTAAGTACAACTTCACTCTTATTATTTCTTGGCATAATACCATAAGAGATACTTTCTGTAGCCTTAGGCATTGGATATTTTTCAGACATATTTTCTGTATGATCATCTATTGATAATGATATATCTTTAATTTTATATTGCTTGTAAACATTTCCAACCTTATCATTTTCACTTACTAAATCATATATATTAGTTACATTCTCATCATTTTTAATATAGAAATTATTGAATGCTGTATTCTTGTCTTTAAATTTTTCAACAGAACTTTCCATAATATTTGCTGATGATAGAGATAGTATGAAACATAATATTGCAATCGAAAAAACCAAAGCAATTGAAAAATATTTTAAAAATGAAACCTTATAATTTTTTGCACCAATTTTAAAAGTATTTATTTTTCTAGATGGTTGTAATTCAATTTCCATCTTACTACCCTTTTTTAATAAATCAGACTCAACCTTTGTAACAATCTGTCTGTCAGAAATTGTTATTACTTCATCTGCATAATCACATACATGCCAATCATGTGTAATTACTATTACAAGTTTTTCATTTGAAATTTCTTTTAATAATTTCATTATCTCCATTGAAGTTTTTCTATCTAAAGCTCCAGTAGGTTCATCTGCTAAAATAATATCTGGATGTTGTATTAATGCTCTTGCTATTGCTACACGCTGCTTTTGTCCTCCAGAAAGATTCTGAATTTTTTCATTTTCCTTTTCACATATTCCAAAATCAGATAATAATTTTTTTGCATAATTTGTACTATCTTCATTATTATTATCGTTAAGTGAACATGGATATAAAATATTTTCTAATGATGTATACCCGTAAAGTAAGTTATAATTTTGAAATACAAACCCAATATTATCTCTACGATAATTACATAAATCATCATCACTCATTTTATCCAATGGAATTCCACCTACAATAATATCTCCTGAATAATCTTTATCTAGTCCTGCAATTAAGTTGATTAGTGTTGTTTTACCACATCCCGATTCCCCTAACAAACAAATAAGTCCAGTATCTGGAAATGTATAATTAGCATTTTTTATAATAGTCGTTTTTTCATATATTTTCGTAAGATTTTTTATTTCAATCATTATTTTTCTCCTGAACTTAGTGTTTTAGTTATGTTTGTAGTTTCACATATTATTTCTGTTAAAATATATCCTATTAATGTAACCCCAAATAATAATAATAAACTTACTCCAATTGTAGATGTAGTAATAATTTTAACACTAAAGATTTTTAATATTAACTTGTTTAATAATGGGGATACAATTATCATTAATACAAATCCACATATTAACTCTGAAAAAATTTCGATAGCATTAATAGCTCTTAGCTTAGAGTTACTATAACCACTTATTTTTAAAATAGCATACTCCTTCTTTCTAAGAATTCCACTAATCATAAAAATTGCAATAACTGTTACAATGGATAATAAAGCAATAACAATATTTGCAGTTGAAGATTGCTCAGCAGATACTGAATTCACTTTAACAATATCTTCTAATAATTCAAATCTTCCAATTGGAACAATTCCATTCCCGTTCATTTCATTTTTTAAATCAATCATATCTTTTGGTGTTTTAGCACGCATTAAAATACTCATCTCATTAACATTCTTACCTGCCTGATCTAATAAACTAAACAGTGCAGATTTACTGAATAAAAACGAATCTTCTATTACATAATCATATTTCTTGCCTTCATATATATTTTTCATTGTTGTATCCATAACACCAACAACCTTTACTTTATCGCTAGTTTTATATGAACTTGGATTATTCCCATTCCATTTCGTTATATTACCTGTAAAAGTAATCTCTTTATTTAAAAAATTTTCTGGAGATATACCTAGAGATTTCACAAAACTTTCTGGAACAACTACTTCCTTTTCACTTCCCTCAGGCATTCTTCCTACAATCATTTTGTTTACTACAGGGATGCTTCCAGAACTTTGTATTTGATAATTTTTATTATCAACCGATATTTCAATATCATCAAATGCTTGTAAGTATGATATTAATGAAACTCTTTTATCATTGCTATATTTTTCATATAATCCACTTATATCCTGATTCACATTTGCATCAGGTTTATCATTGTTATTCCCATCTGTACCAGCCGCACTAGTAAATGAATTATAAAGTCCAATATCTAAAAGACTGTCTCCATATGTTTCAAATAATTCATCGAATGCTGATTGACTATTATTATTTATACTTCCACTAACAGTAGTTAGTAAGAAACAGGTAGATAAAATTAATGCTAACACAGAAAAAATGAATCTTCCTTTATTTCTAATGACATTTGTTTTTACAAGTTGTAACAACTGTTTCATTGGAACCCTTGATTGCCTGCTCATAGAAAACTTTGCTAATTTATCTTTTAATTCAACACTATTTTCACTTATAAGTTCTCCTTTATCTAATTCATAAACTGAATCTTGTGTCGTAATGAATGATGTGTCATGAGTAACAATAATTACGGTACTTATCTTTGAAATATCTCGAAGAATTCTCATAACTTCATCTGATGCTTTTTTATCTAAGGCACTTGTTGGTTCATCTGCTAATACAACTTGAGGTCTTTTCATAAGTTCTCTTGCAATTGCAACTCTTTGTTTCTGACCACCTGAAAGATATTTAACTTGCTTATTCTCTATATTTTTTAATTTTAAGTCCCTAATTAACTTATTCGCATATTTTATATCTGATTTATCTTTTAAATATGATGGGAGCAATATATTTTCTACTACAGTTAAATTTTCTAGCAAATTAAAATCCTGCCATATAAATCCGAAAACATTATTATAAAAGTAACTTCTTTCCTTTTTATTTAATTTCTTAATATTTTTATCATCATAATATACTTCACCATCAAAATCTGCTTCCATTCCTGTAATTATCTTTAGTAGTGTAGTTTTTCCACTTCCAGAAGCCCCAATAATAAAGTTCATTCCTTTACCTATTGAAAGTGAAATGTCATTTAGTGCATAATTTTGATTATATTTTTTTGTAATATTTTTTAATCTAAACATTGTTTATTCCTCCTTTATACAGCACTAGTATATAAAAGTAGGTGTTAAATTAGTGTTAAGAAAAAAAGATTCTGGTAAATAACCAAAATCTTTTTAAACATCTATAATTTTTCCTTTTTTATTGGTAATATTACTGAAAAACAACTACCTTGTTCTTGATTATTTGATACAATTACAGTTCCATCATGTTTCTCGATAATGTTTTTTACAATGGACAGACCTAATCCAGAGCCACCTATTTTACGTGAACGTGATTTATCAACACGATAAAATGGTTCAAAAATATTATTTTGCATTTCAGTAGGTATTCCTATACCTGTATCCAATATTTGAATTAGTATATTTTTTTCATCCTGTTTTTGAGATATAATACTAATTTCTCCATTATCAATATTATACTTTATACTATTTTCAATAAGATTATAAAATGCTTGATATAATAAGTCTAAACTTCCATATACCTCTAAATCATTATAATTCGTATTAACATTTATGTGTTTTGATTGTATGAAATCATTAAGTTCTAAGATTATATCATCCATAATATCTGAAATTAGTATATTTTCTTTTTCTACTAAAGTTTCTGTAGTCGTTAATTCTAGAAGATTTTTCACAATATCCGATAAACGTGTTATTTGATTAGTCAAGATAGACAGTAATTGATTATAATCTTCAATAGATTGTTTCTTCTTTTTATTAAAAACATCGATCTTCGCCTTTAAGATTGTTAAAGGTGTTCTCAATTCATGTGCAGCATTTGCAGAAAATTGTTTTTGTAACGTAAATGCACCATCAATTCTATTTATCATTATATTAAATGATTCTGTGATTCTTGATATTTCATCATTTGACTTGGAAACATCCAATTTATCAGATAAATTATAAATTGTCCTACGTTGGATTTGCTTATTTAACTTTGTTAAAGGAGACAATGCCTTTCCTGCAATATAATAAGTTGCAACTCCTCCAGTTATAATAATACAAAACATATAAAATAAGCTTGTCATATAGAAATCATTTACAATACTTTGCGTTCTAGCTATACTTGAATTTGTATCAGAGGTATTGAAAGAATCTGAATTTATTTCGTTTTGTATAGGTTTATTTTCTGGAGTTAATGGTACTTCTATGGCAGGTGTAGTTGTTACTGCAATTCTATCAGCCATATGACTTGCAGATAAGTTAAGTATACTAGTTAATCCAACACAGCAAATTGTTAATACTAATATAGTTAACATAGTTAATCTAATTCTTATAGGTAGTTTATTAATCATATTCTATACCACCTTTTTCTGATAAATAATAACCAATTCCTACTTTCGTATAAATTATATCGTATGTCAAAATATTTTTTATTTTTTTTCTTAATGATGCAATATGTACCCGTATCGATCCACTAAAACTATTTGTATTTCTATCCCAAGCATGTTCAATCAATTCTTCCTGACTAATAACTCTATGAGGATTTAGCAAAAAATACTCAAGAATAGAAATTTCTTTTCTAGTTAGTTTTAATTCAACGTCATTAATAAAAATTTCACGTTTTTTTAAATCCATACTAATTTTATCAAAAGTTATAATATTATCTTTTTGAATGAAAGTTCTACGTAGTAAGTTTCTAATACGAGCCTCTAATTCAATAAAATCAAAGGGCTTAGTAAGATAGTCATTTGCGCCTTCATCTAAACCTTTCACTTTGTCGCTAATATCACTTCTTGCACTAAGTATTAAAATTTTCAATTCATTATCTTTTTTTCTTACATTTTCTAAAACTTCAAATCCATCTACTAATGGTATGTTTAAATCAAGAATCATTAAATCATAATTTTCTATGGAACATAGTTCAATAGCCTCTTCTCCATTATCACATGTATCTACAGAATAACCATCTAAACGAAGGCCTTCTGCAATTGCTTCTAATAAATCTTTCTCATCCTCAACAATAAGTATTCTAATTTGAATCACCTCATAATATATTATTTACCATTTATTTTAAATTTCAATTAAGTTATTATATCTAATTCCCATAAAGTGGTCAACATTATTAAAATACTACTTTTCTTTATTATAGTAAAATATATAATAAAGAAAAGCGGTATAACATCATACAATGCTACACCGCAATACTAAACATTTTAAATTTTTTTAGATAATTAATTAATTTCTACTTTTCTAATTTTCTTCTAATTCTAGATCCTCTACAGAGTCAACTATACATCCATTTTTATCTTTAAGCACACTTAAATCAACATCATCTAATTTAACTATTTTAGTTTTCTTCTTTATTTTATATCCAATCCATAATGCTAAAAATAAAGGTATTCCTATATATGATGATATTAATCCCATTATATCTATTCCATCACCTTTAATATAGGCAAAGCCTTGTCCGATAATTACAACTATACATAATACTAGTGCTATTATTGGTCCTATTGGGAATAATTTCGCTTTATATGGTAACTTCTTTAAATCATTTCCTTGATGTACATACGCTTTTCTAAATCTATAATGACAAGCTGCTATTCCAAGCCATGCTATAAACCCAGCAAGACCTGATGCTGCAACTAACCATACGTAAACACTACTCTCAGCAAATACTCCAGTTAAAAAACAAGCTGATGCTATTATTGTTGTTAATATTACAGCATTTACTGGTACGCCTCTTTTATTTGTCTTACCAAATATTTTTGGTGCCATTCCCTCTTTTGCCATTGAAAATAACATTCTACTTGATGCATACATTCCTGAATTACCTGCTGATAATACTGAAGTTAGTATAACTGCATTCATAAGTGATGCTGCACCTGCAATTCCTGCTCTTTCAAATACCATTGTAAATGGACTCGTATTTACTCCTGCAAGTCCTGATGGAATTATTAATCCAATTACAATTATAGTCCCAATGTAGAAAAGTAATATTCTCCAAAAAATAGTGTGAACTGCCTTTGGTATTGTTTTTTCTGGATTTTCTGACTCACCAGCTGCAATTCCAATAAGTTCAGTTCCTTGGAATGAAAATCCTGCTATTAAGAATATAGCAAATATTGATTTTGTTCCGCCAACAAATGGTCCTCCATTTGCATATATATTTTTAAATCCTACAGCATCTCCACCCATAATACCAAATATTATAAGAACTCCAACTATCATAAATATTATAACTGTAACTACTTTAATACCAGCAAACCAAAATTCTGATTCACCATAAGCTTTTGCTGATAAAAGATTTAAACCAACTATTATAATTAAAAATCCAACACTCCATACAACTCCTGGAATATTAGGAAACCAATACTTCATAATAAGTGAACCTGCAACCATTTCTGTTGCAATAGTTATCGCCCAATTATACCAGTAGTTCCATCCAAGTGCAAACCCTACAGCAGGATCAATAAATTTAGTTGCATAAACTCCAAAAGACCCTGATACTGGCATAAATGTTGCCATTTCTCCAAGACTTGTTATAAGGAAGTAAACCATTATTCCTATTACTCCATATGCTACAATAGAACCACCAATACCAGCTTGATGTATACTGTCTCCCATTGCAAGAAAGATACCTGTTCCAATAGATCCACCCATTGCAATCATATTAAGATGTCTCGCCTTTAAGCTCCTCGTAAGTTCATTGTTATCTTCTTTTGACATAATATTTCCTCCTTAGTTAAACACAAAAAAATAAAACCCAGAGGAAATTATCACTCTGGGTAATATAAAAATGTACTTAATCTTAAGTTACATGAAATTACTCATTTAGAATGATAGCTCTCCACAAAAAAATTGTGACAATCTTATACATATTATATATAAGACCAGAAATATAACCTTAAAGCATTAGTTATATCCTTCGGCAAATTTTCCTTTCATGTTAAATCATCGTGCTTACCTTATTAACATTACTCTTAAAATCTGCTCCTCTACCTCAAAGGGTTTATTTTATTTTTTCTTTGAACCTATTATCATACTAATATAACTTTTATGCAATAGTGATGCATATTTATTCTTACTTTATTTACATTTTGTTTATATAAATAGTACTTTTATTGTAATATAACCACTATATTCTAGTCTTTATATAAAAAAATAGTATCTAGATTATATCTAAATACTATTTTACTAATTAATTATCCACGCTTAGCAATTAAAAATTTTGTCTTTATCCCTTGAGCTGTAAACATTGCTTCATGTTCTGTCATAACATTTTCTGTAAAATCACTTTTGTGAAGATCATATGTTATATAATCCAAATTAAATCCACTTTCTTTAAAGTACTCAAGTGATTCCTCAAAAAGAGAATCATCATCAGTTTTAAACCAAATTTCACCATCTGATTTTAAAAACTTTTTATAATTATCTAATTGTCTTGTGTGAGTAAGTCTTCTCTTCTTGTGTCTATCCTTAGGCCATGGATTACAGAAGTTTATGTATATTCGTTCTACAACATCATCTTCTCCTAGCATTTCATCAATTATAGCTATTTCTTGAGCCATAAGCTTAACATTGTCAATCACTTCATTTTTATCTTCAAAAGCTTTTTCTATGTTTCTCTTAGCTAAAACTAAAACTTCATCTTTTATATCTATTGCTATATAATTAACGTCTTTATGTTCTGATGCATGCACTGCCATGAATGTTCCTTTTCCACATCCAAGTTCTAAATAAATAGGATTCTCTTTTCTTTTGAAAGATTCATTCCATTTCCCCTTATATTCGCTAGGTTTTATTACAAAAAAGTCGCATTCTTCTAACTCAGGTCTAGCCCAAGGTTTTTTTCTCATTCTCATCTTTACGTTCACTCCATCTTTATAAGTTTCATTCCTATTATACATATTTTAAATATCATTAACAATAGAAATTAAAACTACTTACCACCAATAAGTGATTTAAGATCTTTTAAACGATCATGATCTTTTATATATTTTGCATGTGGGAATGCTTTTAATATTCTACTACTTTCTTTACTTGCTTTTTTAAGTCCCTCAATTTTCACAAATAACTTTTCTAATTTTTCATTATTGTGGTCTGATAAATCTTTTCTCTTAATAGCTTCATCTTTGATTTTATTAATCTCATTCTCAGCAAAAGACTCCATTCTTATATTTAATTCTTTTAAATCTTGTTTTATATTTTTTATTTTTGCTAAATGTTCCTTTAAATGAATTAAATGAGCTGTTGTAAATATTGTATCAATAATAAATATGCCAGCTATAATAGCTGCAGATTCATATAATATAACATGTGGTATTTTGCTTACTAAGTCTTTAAATATTGGATCTAATACTTCTATAATAATTACTGACAATATACCAAACATTGTTGAATTTAATAGGCACACTCTTCCATTTATATTAAATTTATGTTTTGAATAATCCCACCATTTCATATTAAATAGCTTTTCTAATATAAATGAAGTGAAATATTCTAATACAGATGCAAGAATCATCCCACCTAAAAAAACAAATACTATATTTCCTTTAAACCTATTTAAGCATGCTGTAACTATTAATGCTCCATATCCATAAATTGGACAAACAGGTCCATATAAAAAACCTCTATATGTAAACTTCTTATCTATTATAAAACAATATATTGTTTCACATACCCATCCTAAAAAACTATAAATCGTAAAAAATATTATTAATTCTCTCAAAAAAAAATCACCTCCAATATATACTATTATATACCTAGATAAGTGATTTCTTTTTAATAATTCTGTTAACTTTGTTTTCTATTCCAGTAATCAGCAATACTATCTTTTAACTTCTTAAATTGCTCACCATATATTTTAGATTTCATATCTGGAAAAGCTCTCATTATTCTATTTTGAACAATAGATCCACTCTTCATCTTTTGGAAATTCTTATAAGTATCTTCAAATTTACTTTTAAAACCTTTTAAATCACCAGTGCTTTTTAATTTATTGAATACTTTGTTAAATTCAATATCATTAAACTTATCCATAGAAATATCTAGTTTTTTAAGTTCAATGTTAATTTGTGATATTTTCTTAAGCATTTCATTCATATCTACTAAAGATATAATTGTAAAAATTGAATCTACAATGAAAATTGCGCTTATAATTATAGCGCTGATTAATATTTGTTTGCTTGTTAATAATGATATTTTTGATATTACAAACGGATTTAATATATCAATTAAGAATAATGATAAAAACCCAAATATAGCTGAATTTAGTACACATATTCTTCCTTTATAATTAAGTTTGTAATTTGAATAATCCCACCATTTTAAGTCAAATGCTTTCTCTAAAATAACAGCAGTTACATATTCAAGCGCTGTAGTTAAAATAACAGCCATTATAAATAATAATATGCTATTGTCTTTAAATCTATCTAATAGCCCTATAACAAATAAAGCTCCGAATCCATAAACTGGACATACTGGACCATTTAAAAACCCTCTATTAACCCATACCTTATCTATTGCTGCACAATATACGCATTCACATATCCAGCCAAGCACGCTGTAAACAGTAAAATATAAAATTAAAACTGCCATACTCACTCTCCCTTTAATTTCTATTATATAAGATAACCATCAAGATTAATAATACACGTTTCCCAAATTAATTTCAAACATAAGAAAAAGGAGTAAGTAAATTACTCCTAGATTATTCTTCTTCAAAAATACACATTCCTAATGCTCCTGGCCCAGTGTGTATGCCCATTGCAGCCCCTATCTCTTCTAAAGAAATCTTTGTTATATTTTTATGATTCTTAACATTATTTAAGAATTCCATAGCCTCTTCATCACAGTCTGCACTTAAAATCCACACTCTGCATTTTCCTTTATCTAGATACTCATCCAATATATTCTTCATCTTAGATAAAGCTTTTTTTCTTCCTCTTGTTTTTGCATAGTTATATAAAACTCCTTCATCATTAGAAGAAACAATTGGTTTTAAGTGAAGCATTTCACCTATAGTTCCAGCTACCTTACCAATTCTTCCACCTCTTTTTAGAAACTCTAATGTTTCGAAAGTTATATATCCATGAGTTCTTTTTCTTATATCCTCAAGAGAATCTAAAATATTCTCTAAATCTTTTCCTTCTTTAATCATCTTTGCTACTTGTAAAACAATAGCTCCTTGTGGGAATCCTAAAGTTCTTGTATCAAAGAAATGAAAATTCAATTCATCTTCATGTGCCTCACATACTAATCTTATACTATTGTATGTTCCTGAAAGTTTACTTGAAACAGTTATAACTATCGCATCAGTATATCCTTCTTCTTTCAATCTTTCTATAACGTCTTCAGTATTCTTAAGATCCGGTAATGATGTAGTCGGAACCTCTTTTTCTATTCTTGAATACATTTCCTTAGGAGACAATGTAATCTTATCTAAAAATTCTTCATCCTTATATATAATTCTAAGTGGTAACATCTCAATATTATATTCTTTTAATGTAGCTAGTCTTAAATCACAGCTACTGTCAGTTATTAACGCAATTTTTCTCAATTCCCATTCCTCCTCTGTTGTTATTTAAAATACTATCATAATATTCACACTTTAGCAATATTTTTTACATAAATTTGTTCTTAATTGTTTAATTTTGTATTATTTTATTATAAAAAATAGAATTTAATTTAAAATAATCCAAATTAAACTCTACTTTTTATTTCTATTTTGTGAATTTTCTTAAGCATTTTTTAAGCGCATCAGTTTTATTGAAGCTTCCAACAGAGTTTTCTATAAAAGAATCCCTTATATTAATTCCTTCATTTGCTACTATACTCATTCTTCCATTAAATACATTAGAATCACTCATAAAATTACGACCTTCATCTATTGTTACAATACCTGTAGAATATATAAATATATTGTCAATATCGCTAATGTACCCAGTTATGTTTAAATTCCCATTACACAATAATACATAATTGTAATCACTAAGTTTTATTATTGCACCTGAATAATTTTTAAGTATTTGCCCATTTAAATTACTTAATGATATCTCTCTATAATAGCCATAATTGTTATATAAAATTGCATCCCCAGAGTAATTAAAACTATCAAGCCAAAATAACTTTTCTTGTAATTCATCAATATTAAGCCCATTTTGTCCAAACATTAGATTTAATCCGTTACTTCTTATTCCCCCAACATTTTCATTTACCATATTGTAGGAATAAGACTCATGCCACCCAAATGATGTATTATCATACTTTGTTAAGTATGAAGTGAGTTGCTTATCTGGACTTATATTATTTGATTTTAATACTCCATTTATATTAAATGTAGAGTTGCTTAATTTTACTATAGAATTTTTAATTTCTAAATTATCACTGTTTAATATAGTGATACCACTACTATCTTTTAAAAGCAAGTCAACATTTTCATCTGCTGTTAACTTTTCAGAAGTTTTTAATACAATATCTCTATTTTCTTCTTTTGTATTCCTTCCTATTTTAGCTATAGCTTGAATTTTGTATCTATTATTATCATTTGTTATATTTACAGAATAGTTAAATTTTTCGAGTTTATTATCTTCTAAAACAACATCTCCATTATCGAAATTATTGCTACCTACCTTCTCTTTTATATAATTTTCTGGAACTTCCACCGTTATATTATTACTTATGTTCTTATAATTTTTATCATTTATTAAATAATATTCTCCAATTGAAAGTGCTGATTTTGCAGCTGTTTCTAAAATCTCATTGTTATTTGAATTTTTATTTAACTTACTTCTATTTGCTACATATGAATATACAGCTATTGAAGTTATGATAAGCGCTGTTAAAGATAATAGAACTACAACTAAAGCAGAACCCTTTTTCTTCCTCACTAATATCACCTACTATTTCATTAAGAACTTTGATATACATGCCTTTGTTTCGTCATCAACTTCATATTCCTTATACATATAAACTGATGGCGAATCTATTATAAGCGTTCCTCCACATATAACGCTTGTACTTATCCATGCGTTTGATGCTTTTGATATTTTCATATTTCCTGTTGAGTATATAAGCATACTATTTCCATTGCTTAATGTATCTTCAATATTTAAATCTCCATTAATTAGTACAACATATTTCCTACTTGCAATTTTTATTATTGCTCCAATTGAACTATTAATATCAGTCTTTGTTAAATTTTCATAGTTATTATAAAGTTTAAATCTATTATTAAAATCTAATAATGCAACAGCACCTTCAGGTTTATTACTTAACTTATTTATTTGATTTGAAATACTAGTTCCATAATTATTATTTCCACTTATAAAATTTCCTGATGTAAAGGCTAATGGTAAACCTTGTTGAACATTTTCTCCATCATTCTTATTTTCTAGCCCGCTTGCAAATACTGGGCTACCATTTACAGTAGTTATTGCTTCTTTTAACTGATCATCCCCTAAACTACTATCCTTAACTAATCCATTAATATAATATGATGTATCTACTAAGCTCAATGAACCATCCACTTCAATTTTAGTATCATTTAAAATAGTTATTCCAGAAACATTTTTAAAGAAATCATCTAGATTAACATTACCATCTTCTGAATCACCACTTCCATCTGATATAACTATTTCATCAGTCTTTTTACTTAACAAAAACTCATAATTTCTACTTGAATTATTTATAGTAAATCCAATATTAAAAATAAGACCATTATTAAACCCATTAATTGATAATTCACTTACATTACTTGCAACTTCAATAAATGATTCAACTTTATTTATACTAATATAATCTTTATTATTTACATCTTTTTCTGCTGTCCTTATTAAGTACAAATCTCGATTTCTATTTTTATTAATTAATGAGACTAAAAAAGTAATACTACCATCTTTTTGATTTTTAATAATTAAATATGCTTTTTCAGCTGTTAATTCATTTAAATCAATTGGAGATTTTATTTCTACTTTTTTATTTATAATAGTAGTAACATCCTCTGCTCCTATTTCTTTTGTTATTTTAGCTTTAGCATTACTAAATTCATTTTGTATATCAGTTCTATCTTTAGTAATGTTACTTCTCTTAATTCCATTAACATATATACCAAGTACTGCCGTTAAGAGTACCATCATTATAGCCATAACTGCTATTAATTCAATTAATGTAAAACCCTTCTTTTTCATTAAAAGCACTCTCTTTCTCTCTAGTTTATTGGTCTTATTACAATCTCTTCACTTAAACTTTGAAGGCTTTTATTTGAAGGCGATATATTAGTACTCGCCCCATCCCCTTTTTTCTCTCCACTTTCATAGTAATACTGCTGTGTCTTTTTTAAAGTAATACATGTTAACACAACCGAATATAAACCATCACTATTTTCCTTTGTAGATATATATACTTTGTACTTTATTGGACTTTCCTTGCTATTGTTGTCTGAAATGTATGTACTATTATTTTTGGCTTTTGCTTTTCCAGACTCAATATTTAAAAGAAGCATTTTTTGTATAGAATTTAAGTCTGACCCCTCTAAAATAATGGTTTTACCATTCAAATACTTTTCAAAAAATTGACCACTCTCTCCAAATAAAATATCTCGTATCCCTCCATTTGCTGATGTATTTTCCATAGATACATTTGTATTAATTTCGCTTTTATTTGCTGTTGCAATCAATTGTGTTGTCCCAACAAATAGTATTGCAAATATTGCAAGTGCTGCTACTATTTCAATTAAAGATACTCCTTTTTTATTTGAAGAAATTTTCCTTACCCCATTTTCCTTTATTAAAGTCATACCTCTCCTTCTCCTTATAATTCAAACTATAGTAATTAGCTGTAATTATTCCTTGTAATTTATTGCCATCACTTGGATTGTTGCTTATTTTAACTCCTGTTACACTAATTTGCCTTGGCATACTTTCAATTTTTTTCATAAACTCCACAATACTATTGAAGTCTCCATTTACAGTAATCATGAAACTATGTGTTATGATACTATCTTCATTGTTATTTTCAGGTTTCTTTTCTTTATCATCTTCTAATAAAGTTTCATCATCACTTGAATTGCTAGTTTCCTCTTTTAAATTTGCATCATTTATAAAATTAAAATTGCTTATACTAACCCCTACTAAAATACTTGTATCGGTAATATTTTTTATAATATCTGCTTGTTTCTCCGTTTTAGGGAATTCTTTTATCGCTTTATCATAATCGTTTTTCACTATTTCAAGTTCTTGATATAACATATCTTTTTTAGCTATCTTATCTATAATTTCGACTTTATTAGTTTCATTTTTACTAATATTATTTTGCAAGGATAATTGTTTAGTTTTAAGAGGTTTAATTAAAGCTTGTTCTATTAAAATAAAAGTAAAAATTAAAACACTCATAAACAAAAGTAATTTCTCTCTTTTTTTTAATCCTTTTAAGTAACTTAATATTTTACTTTTCTTTTTGATTTTTTTCATTACTCCCTGCTCCCTCTATTGAAATATTAAATTCAACTGCACTTTTTGTACTAATTTTTTTATCTGTGTTTTTCTCTACTTTCTTTTCTTTACTATCTTTTAAATTATTTTCCTTAATATCCTCATTCTTTATTTGAATATTATTCATAGTTACAACATCCGCATTTTTATATAAATCACTCATTTGTAAGTTCGCTAAGAGTATTGCAACATCATTATTGTTATTTGCTATACCACCTAAAGTAATAGTTCCATTAGTTAAATTTATTGAATTTATAAAAATACTATTTGGAACATACTCACCAATATCCTTTATACATTTCCATACCTTATTATCTTTTTGTAGTGAATCCACCTTATTTACGAATATTTTTTCTCTTTCTAGCTCATTGTATACATTTATGTAATCACCATTTTCATTTTTATAACTACTAACTTCTTGATTTAAAGATACATTTTTCTTTTCTAATGTATTATTTTCTAAATATATAATTAATGCATTTGATAACAGTAATATTGTCAAAACCACATATATACTAATTAAAATGGCAGAATGGTCTTTCTTCTTTTCTTTTTCTATACTCTTAGGATTAAGATTTAATCTTTTTTTCATATCATTTTCTCCTTAAAAATAAGCCATATAGTGGTAAAAACTTTCCAAATCTTTTGTTTTTATTCCTTACCTTAAGACCTAATTCTTTAACATCTTTTAATAAAATACTATTTGTTTCAAAATAATTCTCCATATAATTTGATGCAGTTCTACTCATATCCAGATTAGATATTATATACATATTACTAATTTTCTTATTACCTTTTGTTGTGTTATAAAACTTTATAGTCTTCTCTACAATTGAAAATAATTTATCTATTGATTCCTTTAATCTTGGATACTTTCTAAAAAGTACTTCTATATCACTACCTTCTAAGTTTAAATCTCTTAATAATAATTCCGAACTTTTATCTTCATTGTAATTAGGATCACTTTCCATTTTGCTTCTTTCAAACTCCCTAATTATATTTTGAAATCCAAAAGGAATGCTTCTTTCTAATTTCATTATTCCATTATAAGAAATTGAAATATTACTAAAAGTATATCCTAAATAAAATACTGCAATAGCTTTATTTTCATAATCTAAATTACTTTTAAGTATAACTTTATTTATTGTATTTGTTAAAATATCTATTACATCTAACTTCTTACCAATAGACTTACTTAATTCAACATAAGAGTCTATCTTCTTTTTCATACAAGCTGCAACTATAACATTTAACTTTACATTTTTCTTATCTTCTTTATTTTTAGAAATAATTTCATAATCTATATAATAATCATCTTCATTTGGTATTATTTCTTTTATCTCAAATTCAATAGCTTCTCGTAGTTCTTCTTTTCCCATACTAGGTATTTCTATACATCTAACTACGATATCACTTCCAAAAGCAACAAAAGAAACATTTTTCTCTTTTATATTATTCTCAAGAAAAAATTTCAATATTATTTCAGATAATCTAGGCACATCATTAATAAGTCCTCCATCACACAACCCGCTTGGTATTGATATTGACTTATTTAATATTATTTTTGTACTATTACCTACTAATATATCAACGAAGTCATCCTTAATTTCGATTACTATACTATTTTCTCTAACAAAGCCGCTCATAATGTCCCCCTCCTTATAATGTCTTTATATACCAATTTAATATTCTACTTCCAAATAAAACAGCTATAAATGTTCCTAAAAAAATAAATGGAACAAAAGGAATCTGCATTTTTCGTTTTCCTATACATAGCAATATTATTGCAAGAACTCCACCAAATATAATTGATAAAAATATTGAAAGTCCTATTGTTACTGGTGTAAGGTATAAAGATATCATTAAAAATATTTCTAAATCGCCACCACCAAATCCATCTATTCTCTTTGATAATAAATATATAACTCCAACTATAACTAGTGGTATTAAAATTGTTACTACTAAATTTTTAAATGGTCTACCATTTATCATATCTACAATTAAAAATAAAATCCCAAATATAAATCCGGTAAGAGATAATTTAAAATATACTTCCTTTGTTTTTATGTCAATAATTGATGCTATTAATAATATTGAAAATAACACTATATATTTTAAAGTATTTATTGAAAATCCAAATTGTATATAAATATTAAGAAATATTATTCCAGTTAATATTTCTATAATAGGATATTCTATGCTGATTTTTTCTAAACAACCTTTGCATTTTCCTTTTAGTGCAATATAACTAAATACAGGAATTAATTCTAAAGGTTTTAATTTTCTATTACAGTTAGTACAATGTGAAGGAGGAAAAGCTATGCTCTCCTCCCTCGGTATTCTATATATACATACATTAAAAAAACTTCCAAATATTAATCCACTTGAGAATATTATGATATATAAAATACTATTCATCCTTAAAACCTCCAAAAGCTCCATCAGGATCTACTATTATATTTTCTGGAGGGACGTTTATAATTTCTTTAAGCCATCCAACTACTGCTACTCTATGAAGTACACTTTCTTCTTCTTCTACTGTTTTTGAAATTAAATTTTTATCTTTTAATATTTTTATTACAGTCTTTAATTTCATTTGACCAAATTCTGGAGATGCGTCTGGCTTTTCATGATTTGGGTATGTATTTTCTTTAGTCGGAACTAATATGCCTGAATTATATGCTTCTTCAGCTGCATTAAATATTATTTTTGCCTCTGATTGTATTGCTACTTGCTTTGATTTATGTACATAAGTAATTACTCTTGGGACTATAACTGCTGCAAGTACTGCAAGTATTGCAACTACCGCAATAAGTTCAATTAAAGTAAATCCTGTCTTTTTTATCTTCATAAATATCACCTACTAAGTTTTAATTTATTACATAAGAGTTTTTTAATATTTTTATAAAGGCTGCCCTAAGACAGCCTTATAATTTATTTTATTAACTATTTTTTCCTGAGTTAGCTATTCCTGTATAAATTCCGTTTCCATTAACTTGTATATTAGCTTCATCTGCATTGATTATTGCCTTTAAATTAGCTAATGTGCCGGTTTCTGCAACTGTTCCAAGTTTACTAGTATCTGCATTACTTAATAAGTTTTCACTTGTAAGCTGCTCTACAGCTTTAGCTACAGTAATATTGTCAAACTTGTCTTTCTCAGTAGTTGCACCAGTAGCAGCTGTTAACTTTCCATCATTATATGCAGCTTCAGATGCGTTATATATTGTACTAGCCTCTGTTTGTACTGCAACCCTCTTTGATTTGTTTACATAAGTTATTACTCTTGGAACTGCAACTGCAGCTAATATTGCAAGTATTGCAACTACTGCAATAAGTTCAATTAAAGTAAAACCCTTTCTCTTTTTTTTCATGACCTTATTCATATTCATAAAAAAAGTCCTCCTTTGTAATAATATTTATATAACCCCTTGATTTTTGGGAGTAATATCATTTTATTGAACAGTTTGATACATTGAGAACATTGGTAGAACCAATGATAAAACAACAAACCCAACTATTAATGCTAAAACCACTATCATTGTTGGTTCTATTAAATTAGTAAATCTATCTAATGCAAAATTAGCTTCTGAATCGTAAAAATTTGATGCTTTTTTTAAAATCTTATCAACACTTCCAGCTTCTTCCCCCACTTTAATAGATTGAACTAGCATCTTCGGAAATATGTTTTGTGTCGCAAGTGCTTCTCCAATAGTAGATCCGTTATTTATTAAATCTCTACTCCTCATTAGTTTATATTTTATATATTCATTTCCTATAACATTTGCAGAGATCTCCATGCAACTAATTACACTTATTCCACCTGCAAATAAAATTGAAAATGTTCTAGCAAACCTTGCAGTCATTATTTGTTTTGATACAAAGCCTATTACTTTAGATTTTGTAATATATTTATCTCTTAAAAAAATAAATCTTTTATTTTTATCTAATATAAATCTCTTCAGCAGAATTATAATTAAAGTAAAGCTAAGTAGATATATCCATTTATTTTGAATAAAATTACTTATCCAAATTACTACCTCCGTTGGCATTGGAAGTTTTTCTTCTGATGCTAATAAATTTGATACAAATATTGGCACTACATAAGCAATTAATATTGATACAATTACTAATGAAAATGAAATTAAAAATTTTGGATATATAAGGGCATTTTTAATTTTTCTTTCTTGTTTGTATTGCTTATCATAAAAGTCTGATAAATCTTCCATAATTTCATCAAGACGTCCTGTAGCTTCTCCTACTTTAAGCATATATATAAATAAGGACGGCATGTCCTTAAATTTAGAAAATGCCTCAGAAAGCATCTTCCCCTTTTCAACATCTCTAAATACATTATTTAATATATTTTCAAGCCTTTTATTTTCAAGTTGATCCTTAACTATTGATAAACTATCTAAAATAGTAATACCAGAAGATAAAGAAAAATACAATTCTCTGCATAATATAGAAAGATCCTTCTGTGTTATTTTAGAAAATAAATCTATATTTATATTGAAAGAAGACTCTAAATTTTCATATTTAATCAAAAAGTATCCTTTACTTTTAATTCTTCTTCTAAGTTCCTCTTCATTTTGTATATTTAATTTTCCCTTTAATATTTTCCCATCAATATTCTTTGCTTCATATTTATATAAAGGCATATGCTATATATCTCCTTTATTCATTTATTAATGTTGTTCTCATAAGTTCATTTATTGTAGTCTCACCATTTAAAACTACATCTCTACCTGCTTCAAACAATGTTTTCATTCCATTTTTAATTGCTTCATTTCTTATTTCTAGAATATCTTCCTTCTTTGAAATTAAATCTCTTATATTTTCATTCACTTCCATTATTTCAAATATTCCTGTTCTACCTTTGTAACCAGTACTTGCACACTTAACGCATCCAACTGCCTTACATAATTTAACTTCTTCATCATTTGGTATTTTTAATATTTCTTTCTCATAACTATTTGCATAATACTCTTCCTTACAATTATCACATAGCTTCCTTACAAGTCTTTGAGCAACAATTCCAGTTATTGATGAACATATTAAATAAGGTGGTACACCCATATCAAGAAGTCTTGCAACGGCTGATGGTGCATCATTTGTATGAAGCGTACTTAACACTTTATGCCCTGTAATTGATGACCTTATTGCCATTGTTGCAGTTTCTTCATCCCTTATTTCTCCTATCATTATTACATCTGGGTCTTGCCTTAAAATAGCTCTTAATCCTTTTGAAAAATTAAGACCTGCCTTAACATTTACATTCACCTGTACTATGCCTTCCATACTATATTCAACAGGGTCTTCTAAAGTAATAACATTATTTTCATCTGTTTTTAAATCTTTCAATATTGAATATAAAGTTGATGTTTTACCACTACCTGTTGGCCCTGTAACTAATAGCATTCCATATGCCTTACTAGTCATTTTATCTAGTAGCTTTATATCACTTTTTCTAAAACCTAGATTCTCTTTTGAAATCTCAAATGCTGATTTATCTAATATTCTAATTACAAGATTCTCCCCATTTATTGAAGGTAGTATAGATACTCTTAAGTCTATTTCTCTTCCATCAATTTCGGATAATATTTTACCATCCTGTGGTATCCTTCTCTCAGAAATATCCATACCACTTAATAATTTTATTCTTGTAACCATAGAATTCAATGGTTCTTTCGGAGCTTCGAACTGTTTTCGAAGCTTACCGTCAATTCTATATCTAATTACAATATTATTTTTTTGAGGTTCTATATGAATATCACTCACTTTATTTCTAACAGCATTTTCAATTATTCTATCTATTAACTTTACAGCTGGAGATGTATTTTCTTCATTTATGTTATCTTCATTTTCTTTATCATCATAATTTATTTTTTCTTCTTCATTAAGTTTGGCTGCTGCCTTCTCCATAAAATCTTTAGAATAGTATTTTGCTATAGCATCCTTTATTTCATCTTCTGATGATATTCCAATTAAAACTTTATATCCTGATGACAGTGCTACATCTTCTTCTGCAAATACATTAAGAGGATCAGACATAGCAACAACAATATTATTATCCCTAAACATTACTGGAATTAAATTATATTTTTTAGCAAGTCCTTCAGAGATTGTTGTTACAGCTTTCATATCAACATCTATTAATTCTAAATCTATTCTTGGTATTCCAAGTTGAAGTTCTAAAAGATTTATTAAACTTTCTTCTGTTATAAGTCCCTGCTCTACAAATATTCTTCCAAGTCTTTTTGAAGTAGTTTTTTGTATCTTTATTGCTTCATCTACTTGTTTTTGTGTAATATAACCAAGTTCAACTAAAAGATCACCTAGCCTCTTTTTTCTTTTCACTAAATCACCCTGCATTCTTAAATTTCAACATAATTATACAATATTTTCATCCAATTATTGTGCTTGTTTAATATATTTGACGTTAAATCCATTATTTTTACATTTTATTCATTTTTGACATAAAAGGTCTTACCTAGGAACAAAAAAAAGAGCTATATATGAAATTTTAGTTTCATATATAGCTCTTTAAATTATTGAGTTACTGCTACAAATGATGCAATAAACATATTTTTAGCTAAATCCAAACTTCCACTACCAATTTTGTAATCTAGAAATGTAAAAATAACTGCCATTATAATAAACGTTCTTAATACACTTACGATAATATAACCCTTTCCATCGTTATCACTGCTCTTAAATTTATAATATAAAACTATTAGTGCCATTATTATAAATACAATACATACTGGTATAAATAAGTTGTACAGTAATGATGCATGGTGTGGTTTAATAAACTTCATTGTAATTCCCATAATTATTACTAAAAATATCATTATGTATTTTATATACCTATAAAAATTATCCAGTTTCTCCATTTTGCTTAGCCCCCTCATTTAGTAAGTAATATTTTACCACATTGTGCTAATTTATGTAAATGAAAAAAGAACTATATTAAAGTAAGAATTCAACTCTAACTTTAATATAGTTCCATCAAATTAATTATTTTGCTAAAATTTCTACTCCAGTATCAGTTACTAATACTGTATACTCCCATTGTGCTGAAAGTGATCCATCTTCTGTTATCGCAGTCCAATCATTATCCTCATCTACAAATACACCAAAATCTCCTTGGTTAATCATAGGTTCAATTGTAAAAATCATACCTGGAACTAAAACCATTCCTTCTCCTCTAGTTCCAACATGTGCAACAAAAGGATCTTCATGGAAACTTATTCCAACTCCATGACCACCAAAATCTCTAACAACTGAGTAACCATTTCTTTCTGCATGTTCTTGAACTGCAGCTCCAATATCTCCTAAGAATCCCCAAGGTTTTACTGCTTCTAATCCTTTATCTAGACATTCCTTTGAAACTTTTACTAAGTTATGAGCTTCGCTAGACACTTCACCTATTTCAAACATTCTAGATGCATCTGAAAAATATCCATCTTTTATTGTTGAAACATCTACGTTTATAATATCTCCATTAGCTAGTATTATATCCTTGTCTGGTATTCCATGACATACTTCTTCATTTATTGAAGTACATACACTCTTAGGGAATCCTTCATAGTTTAAAGGTGCAGGAATCGCTCCGTGTTCTACTGTATAATCATAAACTAAAGTATTAATATCTTCAGTACTCATACCTTCTTTGATTTTTTCATTAACTAAATCAAGTACGCCATTATTTACTTTAGCACTGTTTTTTATACCTTCAATTTGAGCTGCATTCTTTACAAGTGATCTTGGAGGCATCATTAAACCTTGTCTTTTTAAAAATTCATATTTTTCATCAAATTCAGCATGGCATTTTTTATATTTCTTACCACTACCACACCAACAATCATCATTTCTATTTATTTTCATTTTTTCTCCTCTTTCCTGTTCATATAAATAAACTCTCATGTTATATTATATCCGTTAGTATAGTTTTTTTCAAAAAAAGTGGCTAAATAATTTGTATTAATTAAATTCAACCTATATAATTACAAATATAGTATAAATTATATTTATTATATTTTAATTTAAACTATACCTTTTTTTACGCTAGCCTTACTAGATAATACTAGGGGTTTATAGCTTAATTTAAATTTGACGCTAAATAAAGCTTACATCACTTTTATTATAAGTGATGTAAGCTTTATTAGTTGTTCATATAATTTTATTCGAATTCGTTACTATATTTTTGGTTGAATACCCTCTCTTTATCTATTCCTAATTCAGTACAGGCTTCCTCAAAGCTACACCCGTTTTCATCCATATATTTTGCTACATAACTGTCCACATTTGGTATTGAGTTATAATTCATATTATTCCCTCCTTCTATTAGATACTGAAATTTATTTTCCCCTGATAAAAAAATTATATTCATAATGTAAACATTTAATTATATTATACAGTAAATTTTTAGAAAATTCACTAAATTTTCAATATTTTAAAAATTTAGTTATTTTCAAAAATATTTGTTTAATAATTTATTGTTATGCAAATAATAAATTATTAATTACAACTAATATAAATTCTTATATAATTTATTAATTATATTTTTAAAGTGATTTTAGGAGGGTATAAAATGAATAAATCAACAAAACGAATATTACTTATATTATTACTAATTGTCCTATTAATTGGAGGATATTTAACATATTCTAAAGTTCAGTCTAATGATATTAAAAATAATAATTCAAATATATATGAAACTGCTAAAGTATCTCGGGGTGAACTTAAAGTTTCTGTTTCATCCTTTGGCTTAGTAGTACCACAAAATATTAATAATCCAAATTATGACCATTTACAATTTACTCTTACAGTAGATGAAATGGATATAGTCAATTTAAAAAATAATCAACGTGTAAATATTGACATTAATGCTTTCCCTGATAAAACATTCAAAGGGAAAATAAAATCTATACCAAACTTTGGTTCAACTGTAAATGGAGTAACAACATATTCAGTTATAGTTACCTTTGATGAAGAGATAAAAGGATTGAAATCTGGAATGACTGGTACTTCTACTATAACTACAAATAAAAAGGATAATATATTATATATTCCAATTGATGCAATAACCCAAAATGATAATGGCGATAACTACATTATTATTCCTTCAACCGGAAAAGAGCAATTTGTTAAAACAGGAATACATAATGATGATTACATTGAAATTCTAGAAGGTATTAATGAAGGTGATTCAGTAAGACTTCCAACTTTACTTAATAAAGAAACTAAAGGATTTTCTCCAATGATGGGAAAGTAAAAATATAATTTAGGAGGAAATTAAAATGACTAAATATGTTATCGATGTTGAAAATGCTTGTAAAAGTTACACAATGGGAAATGAAAAATTACAAGTTTTAAATAATATAACCTTAAAAGTTCCAAATGGTCAGTTCGTAGCAATAATCGGACCATCTGGCTCTGGCAAGTCAACTTTTATGAATTTTATAGGATGTCTCGATAAAGTTGATAGTGGGACTTATCTTTTAGATGGTTCTAATGTTTGCATGCTAAATGATAATGACCTTTCAGAAATTAGAAATAAAAAAATTGGCTTTATATTTCAGCAATTCAATCTATTATCAAAATTATCTGCTTTAGAAAATGTAGAATTACCTTTGATATATAGAGGGATGTCATCTTCTGAAAGAAAAAAGCGTGCACTAGACGCTTTAAAAAAAGTTAGTCTATTAGATAGAAGTAATCACTTGCCTACCCAGTTGTCAGGAGGACAACAGCAAAGAGTTGCTATAGCTCGTGCTATCGTAACTGACCCTGATATACTACTTTGCGATGAACCAACAGGTGCTTTAGATACTAAAACTAGCGAAGAAATTATGACTCTTATAAAAGAGCTTAATAAGGAAGGAAGAACTATCGTTATGATAACTCACGATCTTTCAGTTGCGTCTCAAGCTAAAAGGCAAATACGAATAAAAGATGGAATGTTATTTGAAGGAGTTGATGATTAAATGGGATTAATTCAATGTTTCAAACTTGCCTTTAAACAGCTTCTATCTAATAAAATGCGTTCTGTTTTAACAATGCTTGGAATAATAATTGGAGTACTGTCAGTTACATTATTAGTTTCGGTAGCTAACTCAATGAGCGAAAGTGTAAATTCTCAAATGACCGACCTTGGTTCAAACTTAGTTAACGTAATGATTATTTCAAAAGATCCAACTAAAAATCTTACTTATAATAAAACAACTATTTTTAAAGATATAAATAATATTCATAAGATTTCTGCGGATGTATCTGGTACAGTTGACCTTAATTATAGAGATAAAAGTGAAAAAACTTCAGTAGTTGGTACTGATAGTAACTTTTGCGAGTTGCAAAACAAAAAACTATACTCAGGTAGGTTTATACTACCTATAGATGTTAAATATAGTGATAAAATCGTTATATTAGGTAATCAAATAGCAAAAGATATTTTTGGATTTGAAAATCCTCTTCATAAATATGTAAAGTTAAATGGCGTCAATTACAAAGTTGTTGGATTACTATCTAAAGATAATTCTGCTATTAGTTCAACCAACAATAAAGTATATGCTCCTATAACTTCTGTCCAGCGACTAATAAAAAACATGTATGTATCAAATATTTATCTTAAAGTAAATGATACAAATTTTATAGATACTACAATAACTGATGTAAAGAAAAAATTAAATAAGACTTTTGATGAAAAGGCTAAAGATTACAAAATTATAAACCAACAACAAATATTAGATACTATTTCTAGCATGCAAAATACTATGACAACTACCGTTGGCGTAATTGCAGGTATTTCTCTATTAGTTGGTGGCATAGGAATTATGAATATAATGCTCGTATCTGTAACGGAACGAACAAGAGAAATTGGAATTCGAAAAGCTCTTGGTGCTAAAAGACAAGATATAATGTTGCAATTTTTAATTGAATCTATTGTCATAAGTTTAATTGGTGGAATAATTGGAGCTTTTCTTGGAATAATTGGTTCACAAATATTTAACAACATCCTTGCAGTTACCTCAGGCATATCTTGGAATGTAGTAATATTCGGACTTTTATTTTCTATGCTTATTGGCGTTATTTTCGGCCTTATGCCCGCAAATAAGGCTTCAAAACTTTTACCTATTGATGCTTTAAGATCAGAATAAAAAAATATTAGAGCATTATTTAATATTCCTAATGTTAAATAAAGTTAAAAGAGTAGAATTACAGTTGATACAGTTCTACTTTTTTAATATAATTAACTAATTCAGCGAAATTCTATTCTAAATTTCTACTTTTTTCATAATTGTAAAAATTTTAGAACGGAATAACCAAATATAGTTATATTCATTGCAAAATATTAGAAATCGTCTTAGAAAGGAATATTAATTATGAGTAATAAGAAAAAAATTAGCGTTGCTACTTTATTAGTTGCCTTAGGAATTGTATATGGTGACATAGGTACATCTCCACTTTATGTTATGAAGGCAATACTTTTAACAAATGGAGGCTATTCATCAAGAGACTTGGTTCTTGGAGGGGTATCTCTTGTCTTTTGGACATTAACTTTACAAACTACTATCAAATACGTACTTTTAACTCTTAGAGCTGATAATAATGGAGAAGGTGGAATATTTTCTTTATACACATTAGTTAGAAAAAGAGCTAAATGGCTTATAGTTCCTGCTGTCATTGGTGGTGCTGCACTACTTGCAGATGGTATGATCACTCCTCCAGTTACAGTTACATCTTCTATCGAAGGATTAAATATTATACATCCATTATCAACAAATACTATAATACTATTTGTAATATGTATAATAATATTGTTATTTTCTTTCCAAAGGTTTGGAACTGCAATTATAGGTAAATTTTTTGGTCCAATGATGTTTATTTGGTTTTCAATGCTAGCAATACTTGGATTGTCCCAAATTATACAGTACCCTGAAATTATAAAAGCATTAAATCCATATTACGCATTGCACTTACTTCATATAAGTCCTGAAAGTTCTTATATACTTGGTGCAGTATTTTTATGTACAACTGGTGCAGAAGCTCTCTACTCTGATCTTGGTCACTGTGGAAGAAAAAATATTTATTACACTTGGATTTTTGTGAAAACATGTTTAATTTTAAATTACTTAGGTCAAGGTGCATGGCTTATTTTAAGAGATGGTTCACTAGTAACAGAGAACCCATTCTTTTTAATAATGCCTAAATGGTTCCTTATTCCAGGAATAATAATTGCTACACTAGCTGCAATCATTGCAAGTCAGGCACTTATTTCAGGATCATTTACTTTGATATCTGAAGCTATTAAATTAAATCTTTTCCCAAGAGTTCAAGTTAGATATCCTAATGAAGAAAAAGGACAGATTTATATACCATCAATAAATTATATTTTAAGTATAGGTTGTATTTTACTAGTTCTATACTTTAGAAAGTCAGAACACATGGAAGCAGCTTATGGTCTTGCCATAACTATTACAATGCTAATGACAACTATATTATTATCACAGTACATGAAATATATTAAAAAGCGTCCTATTACATCACTTGCTGTTTTATTAGTCTTTGGATGTATTGAACTAAGTTTTTTATATGCAAACTTATTCAAGTTCTTAAATGGTGGATATATAACATTGATAATTGGAGCTATTATAATATTCATAATGTATGTATGGATACATGGTACTAGAATAAAACAACGATATAATGAATACAGTAAATTATCAAAATATATAAGTAAATTTAAAAGTATCAAGGAAGATACAGAACTTCCTCTTTACTCAACTCATATTGTTTATTTAACACAAGCAAACAAACGTGAGTATATTGAAGACAAAATTGTATATTCTATCTTTAATAAATTACCTAAAAGATCAAAATACTATTGGTTTGTAAATATAAAAGTTACAGATGAACCTTATACAAAAAATTATAAAGTAAATACTATAATTCCAAACCAAATATTTAGTATTAAATTTTACTTAGGATTTAGAGTTGACCAAAAGATAAATGTTTTTCTTAGAAAAGTAATTCAAGAACTTATTGCTAGTGGTGAATTACAGTTCACACCTAAAGCTTATGCAATTAATAATAAAGTAGCTACTAGTGTTGGAGATTTCAAGTTTGTTCTATTAGAAGAAACTTTATCTAATGAAAGTCATCTTTCATCTTGGGATAACTTTATAATAAGTTTCAAATTATTCTTGAAGAAAATAACAGTTTCTCCATCTAAATGGTTTGGAATAGATACTAGTATAGTTGAAATAGAAAAAGTACCTATTACTATTGGAAGAAGAGAAAAAATAAAATTAACTAGATTAGATTAATAAATAAAGGAGTTATTACTAATAGATGTAATAACTCCTTTTATTATTTTATTGAAAAGTTTCCCATTCCAATTTCTAAATCAAAATTATATAAATCTTCACCTGAAGTACTAACTTTTACTTCTTTTTTTCCTATTCCAGATGCAGTATTTATCTTGACTGGTGAATTATCTGGAATATCAATATCTACGTTACCAACTCCACCTCTAAAATTTAAGTTACCCAAAACCTTTTTAGCATATAACTTAAATTCTCCAAGACCGCCACCTACACTAATATCACCAGTCATTTTATTTAAATCTACTTCTACTTTCCCAGCACCTTGAGTTAAATCAATACTTTTAAAATCAATATCATTTATATTTAAAATTCCAGCTCCAGAATCAACTTTTAATTTATCAATATTTATATTATTAATATTAGTATTTCCCGATCCAACCTCAATTTCTAAATCACCTTTATATTTTTCTGGAATTTCTATAAATACTTTTTTATCTTCAATAGTTTCTTTCTTCAATAGCCCTAATTTTCTACCTCTATTTTCTTTTACTACTACACTTCTTTTATCTTTCTTAACTTTAATCTCCCTATTGTTATATTCGCCATCAACTAAAATATTTATATTTTCTCCTTTTGTAGAGTTAACTTCTAAATTAGCCCCACCTATAAGTAGCTTAATATCATCAATTTCCCCTAAATTTATAGATTCATTTACAGGCTCAATTCTTTCCGTATGTTTATTTACCTTATGTTTAATTGTACATGATGATAATGTTAGTAACAGAAAACTTCCAATTATAATAGATAACATTTTTTTAATCATATAGTACCTCCAATAATATTGTTACTTATATTTTACACTATCATTGAATTTTTTTCCATATAACTGACATTATTACCATTTTTATAAAAAATGCTAATAATAAACTAGTTATTTAGTTTATTATTAGCTAAAGTTATTACATCTTAATTTTTGAAACTTGTTTAAACATACTTATTTCTTTTTCTGAACTAACTTCTTCTAAAGACTCATTCCATTCCTTATCAAATTTAATTTTAAAGAGTTCCACATGTTCTTTTTCCTTAACTGGTGCCATTGCAACATATTCTGAGCCACATATTAATACTTGATCTAATATTAAATAATCAAGTTTACTTCCATCTGCTTCTCTAAATGAAACTATTTTTTCCTCTGACAATCTAATCACTCCTTTACATATAA
>NZ_JAVXRL010000001.1:50081-108267 GCF_036643715.1 Clostridium sp.
TAACTTAATAGTTTTATCCTTTTAATTATGAATTTTAGTTTTAATAATGATAATCTATATCACTTGTGTTATAATTTATAAGACTTTGTAAGGAGGACTTATTTTTATGGACAATATAAATAAATTTCAAGGCTTAATCATATTATTAATGGCATTTTTAGGATTGATTTTAGGGCAAATAAATTTTATACAACGTTATGCTAGCATTATTATTATGCCATCATTAATAATAATGCTATTTTTAGTATTTATTCAAATACCATTAAAAGATATAACATCTTCATTTAAAAATATAAAATTCACTTTTACATCAGTATTAATAAATTTTGTATGGACACCTCTCCTAATATTTATATTAGGTAAATTATTTTTGAAAAATAACCCTGAGTTATTAATTGGCTTTGTTATGCTTATGGTAACGCCTTGTACAGATTGGTACTTAATTTTCACTCGTATAGCCAAAGGAAATGTTGCATTAGGCACTTCCATATTGCCACTTAACTTTTTCCTTCAGCTAATACTTCTTCCAGTGTACGTATTTTTAATTGGCGGTTCTACAATAGAAATAAATGTTTTAAGTTTAACCTTGGGTGTATTTCTAAGTTTAGGAATACCACTATTTAGCGCAATTTTGTATAGAAAATTTATTAGCAATTTAAAGAAAACTTCTAAGTTTAAAGAAACTATTACATATAAAATTTCAGGGTTTCAAAGCTACTTTCTAAATATATCAATTATAGCTATGTTTGCTTCTGAAGGTAATTCTCTTTTAGAAAATCCTTCAATAATAATTAAGATGTTAATTCCAATATTATTATTTTTCATTATAAATTTTATTTTAGTGCAATTTATAGGAAAGTTTTTAAATTTAACTAATGAAGATACAGTATCTTTAACTTTAACAACACTTGCTAGAAATTCTCCTGTTGCCCTTGCAATAGCTGTTGCTACTTTTCCGGATGTACCACTCATATCATTAGTTCTAATAATTGGACCATTAATTGAGCTTCCAGTACTATTTATAATATCAAAAATACTTCTAATTATTAAATCATAATTTGATATTGTTCTATTTAATGTTATAATGTATTAATTATCGTAATTAGATAATTAATAATTTAAAGAAAAGTGAGAATACTGAATGGAAAATTTTCAATTAGAAAGAAAAATTAAAAAACTTGATAAGGAAATTGATGCTTTAAAGGTAGCATTAAAGTATTTATCAAATACTGATGAGATTAAAGAAGTTAGAGACGAATTAAATAGAGAAAGACAATTTGCAGCTGATGTACTTTATGCTGAAGATCATAAAGCATTTTATAGTTGTCGTAGCATGTTATTAAATATGTTAAATGAAGAATTAGATAAAGATGCTCAAAAAGACTTACTTGAAAGCATCAAAGAATCTTATGGCAGACAATACCCTAATGCTTCAAAAGAAAGTAACGGACTTAATGCATGGCTAAAAAAACTATTAGTTGAATGTGAATGGAAAGAATCTTCTAATAGTGATTGGGCAATACTTGTAATTACAAGGTTATTACCTGAAAAATAAACTTAAATGCTAATAAAAACAGGCAATTCTAATTTGAATTGCCTGTTTTTTATTACTTTTTATATCTTTTGGCATAACCGCATTTTTTACATAAATCTTCTACTGCACATCTTCTTGAAAATCCATCATAAAGGTTTTTAGCCCTCTCACCTTCTAATATATCATTTAACGGTGTTTTAAATATATTTCCAAGTGGAATATTTCCTTCACTATCAAGGCAACAAGGTACAATAGTTCCATCAACTAGTACACCCATTTGATCTCTTAATCCATAACAGAATATTTCTGTATCTTCACAATCTTTATCAATATTTGGCCATTCAAACTTTTCAGCCATATTTAAATAAATATTTTTTCTTATCTTTATACCACTACTATCTCTTAACTTTTCTTTTAAACTAAACGGAATTTCTAATCCATCTTCAAGCATAGTAAATATATCTTTATTCAAGTCATTACATGCTTTTAACTCTTCGCTATCCATATTCCAAAGTCTCATTGATGCTATAATGTTACTTTGTTCGTTTGCCTCTAAAATAAATTTTGATATATCTTTTACATATTCATCTAGCTTAACTTCGCTATTATTAGCTTCAAAGCTATGTAGTGATATATTAACTTGTCTTAACGCCTTTGCTTCTATAAGTATATCTTTAACTTTATTTATTAAAGTTCCGTTTGTTGTTATATTTACTTTTAATTCATTTTCATGAGCAATTTCTAAAAATCTTTCTAAATTTTCATTTAAAAATGGCTCTCCCATTAAATGAAGGTATATGTAATCTGTATATGGTTTTACAGCTTCTATAACTCTTTTAAAGGATTCTTCATCCATAAATTGTAGCTTTCTGCTAGTTTTCGGGCAGAAATTACAACTTAAATTACAAACATTTGTTATTTCTATATATACTTTTTTAAATCTTTTCATATATATCCTCCTTTAAAAATACTCAAAGTCTATTATATTTTATTTTGCTCCTATTTTACAGAACTTTTTTAATTATTACTTCTAATAATTTTTCAAAATAACCTTTTATTATTAAATTATGAAGTAATATTATAATATAAAATATATGATTTTCACCATACTATTAATGTAATAAATTTTTAGGAGGTGATCTAATGAAAGGCGAAAATAAAAGAGTCTATTCTAAGGAAAATTATTTAGCTAATGGTCATAAGACACAGAACCAATGGTCTAAAAATAGTTTTACTACGACAACAAAAGAACCTGGAATTAATGAAAGTGGTCTTGAAGCTAAGAAAAAAGGCTTTTAATTAAAATAATCTATAATTTTTATCAACATAAACGCCCTATGAATATTATAATTCATAGGGTTTTATTAATTTTTATAGGTGATTTAAAATGACAGCAACAATTTTATATTTATTAGCATTTGTTCTATTTATAATTTCATTTTTTAAAGATAGACAAAAAACATTCAACGCACTTAAGATTGCACTAAAATCTTTTGAAAATATAATGCCTCAATTTCTAAGTATTATATTTATTATTGGTACAATTCTATCTTTTATAAATACAACTACTATATCTAACTTAATTGGAGATTCCTCTGGATTCCTAGGAATTTTATTTTCTTCAATAATTGGTTCTATAACTATAATGCCAACTTTTGTAGCCTTTTCAACTTGCAGTACTCTCCTTCAAAATGGTGCAGGCTTTACTCAAATTGGCGCACTAGTGTCAACTCTTACTTTAGTTGGAGTTATGACATTTACTCTAGAAAGCAAATATATTGGAGCCCGTGCCGCTTTCTTAAGAAACTTTATCGCATTTTTATTTTCATTTATGGTAGCTATAATTATCGGAAAGGTGATGTTATTATGAATATAGTTTTAAAGGTTGCTAAAAGATATTACTTATTTATTTTTTGTATACTAGTTACATTAGCTTTATTTTTTATAAATGATACTATTGCACATAAAACTATATTAAATGCAAAATCTAGCTTCTTAGAAATGTTAAAGGTTCTTCCTCCTATAATGCTACTTCTAGGTCTTATGGACGTTTGGATTCCTAAAGACTATTTTATAAAATATATGGGGAAAGACTCTCATTTTATTGGTATATTTATTTCTATTATAATTGGCTCCTTAGGTGCTGGTCCTATGTATGCAGCCTTTCCTTTCACCGCTGTATTACTAAAAAAAGGTGCTTCACTATTTAATATAATAATATTCATGAATGCTTGGTGTGTAACTAAAATATCCACCCTACTTTTTGAAATATCATCTCTTGGTTTTAAATTTACATTTGTTAGACTTTTAATAGATATTCCTGGAATTATTCTAATGGGTTATTTAGTATCTTTCTTTATGAGAAAACATGAAGCAATTAGCTAAAATAATATATTAAAAAAGGTATATAATAATTTAAAAGGAGGTATTTATTTATGAAAACAAAAGATATAATTGATTTTAAAAACTGGGTAGTAATTGGTGATGTAACAAACGAACGTAAATATGCTCACAAAATTTTAAATGCATTTAAAAGCAAAGGTTATAATGCTTCAGGTGTTCATCCTAATGGGTTTGATTCAGTTTATAAAACATTAAAGGATGTTCCTTATAAAATTGATGCTATTGACCTTTGTATTAATTCCAAAGTCGGATTAGAATTTATAAAAGAAGCCCATGAATTAAATATAGAACATGTATTAATTCAGCCTGGTGCTGAAAGCACTGAAATTTTAGATTACTGTAAAGAAAATAATATAGAAGTAGTAGAAGGCTGTGCCCTAGTAAAACTGCGATAATCTATAAAAGCTAATGTGTAAATTAATAACACATTAGCTTTTTTTCTTTTATATTATGAATGTACTTATAATTAATATTATTCCGGAGATAATTAAAGAAAGCTTAATTACACTTAAAGGTAAAATATTTTTTATTAACTTATTATCTCTTTCATATTTAGTATTTCCTTCTAAGTCAGTAGTTGTAAATTGTACATTTGAGGTGTAATTTTCTCTGAAAAACAGTCCTCTGTTACTTCCTCCAATACAAGATAATACCCCTATTACTAATAATACAATTCCTTCAAAAAAAACAACATCGACTAAAGCATAATTTTTAATATTATTTATTATTACCGCTGCAAAAGCCGCTAGCATACTAAATAGAATACCAATTAAAATACACTTACTTAAAGTTATTAAATTAGATTTATTCATTAAACCACCTCCTGCTATATTAATATGATTATCATTTCCTTTTATACTTCTTCATTAAAATTCAATTATTTTTTTCTTTTTCTATTACTATCTGCGCTGCTTTTAATATTTTATATAACCCTTCTCCACCTAATATTAATAAAATAACAATAAGTATTGGTTTTAAAATAATAATTATTATATAGATATAAGACATAAATCCTAATGCGGCCATCTTTCCTGTAATTCCTGATTTAATCATAATAGAGCATATTTCCATCACAATTGGTAATAAAATAAATATTCCTAATGTCACTGAAGTTCTCTTTACTATTTTTTTAGAATCCATTTCTCCAAATTTATATTTCATAACTTTCCACCCCCTCTTAAATTATATACTATACATGGAATATTTTTCTATTTAATTTCATCACTGTAAGTTATAATAAAAATAAAATAATTTAAAATACATAATGCAAGGTTGGTATAAACATGAAAATTGATAGATTAATAAGTATAATAATGTTTCTTAACAATAATCAAAGGGTAACTTCAAAGGAATTATCAAAAAAATATGAAGTATCCATAAAAACTATCCAAAGAGACATAGATGCAATAGATAGGGCTGGAGTTCCTATAGTATCTTATAAAGGTCAAGATGGCGGATATGAAATATTATCAGATTACAAAATAAATAATAGTGCAATGAAAAAAGAGGATATATACCTTATAACAAAATTATTAGAAGGATTAAGTACTACATATAAATCAAAAGCTCTAGCGGCTTTAAAAGAAAAGTTTATTGCTATTAATAATAAGTCTTCTAATAACACCCTTTTAATTGATTTCTCTCCATGGGGAAATAATGATAAAATTAAAGATAAAATATCACAGCTAGATGATGCTCTATCATCTAATAGAATCCTTTCATTTAATTACATAAATCTAAAAGGGGAACATTCACTGAGAACTGTAGAACCTATGAATCTTATATTTAAAAACTTCAGTTGGTACTTATATGCTTACTGCAAAGATAAATGCGCAGACAGAGTATTTAAGGTTAAGCGTATGAAGGATATAAAACTCAAAGGGAATTTTATACCTTCTCATGAATCTGTACCTAATAACATATTTCAAAATAGAACCTCTGATGTAGATACTATTAAATTTAAGATCTTTCCAAACTTCATAAAAAAAATAGATGACTACTTTGATGAATATGAGCTAAATAATGAAATCCTTACAGTGTCACTCCCAATTGATGAATGGCTGTATAGTTTCATACTAGGCTTTGGACATGATGTTGAAGTTATAAGCCCAAGTTACTTAAGGGAAGAGATAAAAAAAAGGATATTATCTATGAATAATTTATACAAATAAGACATACAGTTGTCTTATTTATAACTTTATAATGAGTTTATAAATATTGAAAGATGGTGTTAATAATTGAATAGTAAACTGGATTTAAAAAAAGAAAATAAAGATTTATTTAAAGGAAAGCCTTTAGAAGTATGTGAAGTTACTTGCAAAAAGTCTTCATATATATGTATTGATGGTACTTGCGACCCAAACACTAATCCTTTATACAAAAAGGCAATTGAAGCCCTTTATCAAACATGCTATACTCTTAAATTCATGTATAAGGAAAAAGGATTAGACTTTGTTGTTATGCCTCTTAGTAGCCTTTGGTGGACAGATTCAGGAGATGGTTGTAATGAAAGTAATAAGGATACTTGGAACTTTAGAGCTATGATTGAAATTCCAAAGTTCATTTCTGAAGAAGATATTGAGTTATCAAAAAATATAGCTTTTAAAAAAAATAGTAATACTCTTATTTTAGAAATACTTAATAGAGAATTAAATGAAGGAAAATCATTTCAAGTATTACACATAGGCCCTTATAATGAAGAGGAGACTGCTGTTAATCTAATGCATGCAAAAATTAAAGAAAAAGGCTATAAACTAAGAGGTAGACACCATGAAATTTACTTAAATGATCCAAGAAAAACATCTAAAGATAAACTTAAAACTATTATTAGACAACCTGTATACAAAGATACCGATTATTTATTAGACTTCGATGATAGAGTTTCTAATATTTTTAATACAATTGGAAATAAAAGTACTATGGTTCTCTCTACATCCTCTAATGATATAGTTACTTCAAGAAACATGAGCATAATAGTCATTAATAATAAATTTTATTTTCAAACTGCTTTAGAATTTACTAAATGCAAGCAAATAGAAAATAATAAACACGTTGCTCTTTGCATTAACAATATTCAAATTGAAGGAACTGTAACTAATAATTTTTCAATATACAGTAATGAAGCTTCAGAATTTAAATCTTTATATAAAAATTTGAATAAAAACTCCTATGATGCTTATTCAAAATTAATGGGAAACCGAGTATTCGAAATAAGTCCAAGTAAAATATCCACATATAATTATGAAAGCAATGATTTATATCTAGAATTCATAGATTTTATAAATAAATTTGCTTATAAAAAACCATACTTACTTTTATAAAATTAAAGGGACTGAATAAACAGTCCCTTTTGATTACTTATAATATAACTTCTCTTTCTTTTTCACCTTTTTTGAATTTTATATCTCCCCATGATATGCTCAAAGTTGGACAGACATTTGCACATAAATGACATCCAACACATTTCTCTTCATTTAAAATAGGCTTTCTCTCTTCACCATCCCATTCGATAGCTTGGTGTGCACCATCAAAACATGATATATAACACCTTCCACATCCTACGCAACTTTCATAATCAAACTTTGGATAAACAACATATCCTCTATCTAAATCTTCTGCTGGTATTATATTTTTAACTGCAAGCCCAACCATATCTTCTAATTTATCAAAACCTCTTTCATCCATGAAATGTGATATTCCACTAATCATATCTTCAACAATTCTATATCCATATTGCATTATTCCTGTTGTTACTTGTAAATTACTTGCTCCAAGTAGTATAAATTCTAATGCATCTTCATATGTTTCTATTCCACCAATACCACTTATAGGTATATTCTTAAGTTTTTCATTTTTAGATAGCTCATATATAAATCTAAGTGCTATTGGTTTAACAGCCTTTCCTGAATATCCTGACACTGAGGACTTACCATTTATAACTGGTAGTGCTGTCATAGTATTAAAATCAATATCAGTTATACTCTTAATTGTATTTATTGTTGCTATAGCATCAGCTCCACCATCAATTGATGCTATAGCTGGTACTGACATATCCCCTATATTTGGAGTCATCTTTGCAAGTATAGGAAGGTTTGTTCCTCTTCTTACAGCTTCGCAATATTTTTTAACAAGTTCGGGATTTTGCCCTACATCTGAACCCATATCATGACTTGTCATCTGCGGACAAGAAAAATTGCATTCTATCATATCAGAACCAGCTTCAGTAACAAGCTTTGCAAGTTCTTCCCACTCTTTTTCATTTTGACCCATTATTGATGCAACTACTATTTTTGTTGGATAGTTCTCTTTAAGCTTTCTAAGATCATTTAAATTTTCCTCTAATGAATGTTCTGCTATTTGTTCCATGTTTTTAAATCCAACAAAAGATGTAGATTCCTTCCTTAAATTAGTAAAACGTGGTGATACTTCATTAGGTTTAAAAAAACCTATAGTCTTAAAAACTACGCCTCCCCAACCAACATCAAAACATTTTGCACACATCTCATAACAATTTCCTACTGGAGATGATGATAAGAAAAATGGATTTTCACATTTAACTCCACAGAATTCTATTGATAAATCTTTCTTCTTCATTATCTAACACCTTCCTTATTTTCTAAATATTCATCTATCGCTATTGCCGCTTCTTTTCCAGTCTTTAGTGCATATACTACCGTTTTATCACCTTCAACTATATCTCCTGCTGCAAATATATAATCTATATTTGTCTTATAGTTATCTGTAAGTATAAGTCCTTTATCATCTATCTTTATTTCTTCTATTTTCTTTATATTTTCTGGCTCCTGCCCTATTGCAAATATTACATTGTCAGCGGGCATATTTAATTCTCCATCATCAAACATTCCAGTTGCTTTAAATCTTTTGACAAAGCTATTGTCTCCAATTATTTCAGTAGGTTTAAATCCAGTAAATATTGGAATATTAAGATTTTGTGCCTCTAGGATACTAGATTGTTCTGCTGGCATATTTTCTATTTTTCTTCTATAAACTATTTTAACATCTGCTGCACCTAAATTTTTAGCTGTTACAGCACAATCTATTGCAACATCTCCGCCACCAATAACTATTACTCTATCACCGATCATAGCCTTTCTATTTATCTTAACTTCTGAAAGAAAATCTATTCCGTTTAATACTCCATTTAAATCTGACCCTTCAATACTAATCTTCTTACTCTTTTGCATTCCAGTTGAAAGTAATATTACTTTAAATCCTTCATCTCTTAAATCTTTAATACTTTTTTCTTGTGGTACTTTACATGAAGTAATAAATTCTACTCCCAAATTTTTTATGTATCCTATTTCATTATCAACTACAGCTTGAGGTAATCTTTCCTCTGGAATTCCATAAGTTAAGAATCCGCCAAGCTTCACACTCTCTTCAAATACAGTAACTTTATATCCACGCTTTGCAAGTTCTGTTGCTGCAGAAAGTCCACTTGGTCCTGAACCTATTATAGCTATTTTATCCTTTGTAGCTTCAATCTTTTCTAAGACTTCAAATCCAATAGTTTTTTCATAATCAGTTAAGTATCTTTGTAATTTTGCTATTTCTATAGGCTTATCTATTCCTGTTCTACTACAAGCACCTTCACAATACTTAGATGTAGGGCATACTCTAGCACAAACGCCTCCAAGTATATTATTCTCCCTAATAGTTTCAATAGCACCTTTCAAATTTCTAAAACGTAGTGAACGAATAAATTTTGCAGGATCTGTTCCTACAGGGCATGCTTTTGAACATGGAGCATCATGACATAATAAACACCTTGCTGACTCCTCCATTGCAAAAAATGGTGGAAATGTCTTTTCTTTAAACTCTTTTAGTATCTTCTCATCTCTTCCCAAAATAACTCCTCCTATCAAACTATTTGTGATTACGTTTACATTGTAACAATATAATTATATGCTTGTCTAACTTCTATATTTATTATATTTTGGCAAATATCCCTTAATTTTTTAATGACCAACCGTTCTGTTAATTATTTAACAGTTTATCTCCTTTTATCTCCATAACTCTATTTTAAAACTTAAAAGCAACCTTATAATTAACTTATAGGTTGCTTTTAAGAGCTCTCCTCTTCAATCATAATTTTTCTTTAAATCTATAATACCATCCTTTTACAGATGCCCTCTCTCCAATATTTATTCTTTTATATACAATATTAAGCGGTAAAACTTTTTGTTCATTTACTTTTAAAAATATCATTTTACCATCGTTTTCTTCCCAGTCTCCACCTATATTTTTACTAATGACTTCCCCAAGATACCCTCCAAAAGTCATTGATAAATCTAATAATCTATCATCATCCACTTCCTTAGCTTCGTTAGCCTTATGAAATATCTCTAAAATTTCATCAACTATGCTAAGGCTTTCCTCTGTAAAATCTAAATTTATTCCTAAGTTCTTCTTTGAGAAAATTACAGCTCTAAGGGATGCTTCTTTGAAAATTCTTTCTAATCTCTCCATTAGAATCACACCTGCCTTTGTATAAGCTTAAAGGGGAAGTCTTAAAAGTTTAATATTCACTTTTAAGATTTCCCCTTTACATTAGTATATTCTAATTAATTTTTTCGGTGCCTTTATTATTTAGGCAGTTGTATTATAAATTCACTTCCAATTCCAAGTTCACTATTTACAATAATTTTTCCACCATGACTTTCTACGATTGCCTTAGCTATTGTAAGTCCAACACCTACTCCCCCAGACTTTCTAGTCCTTGATTTATCTGCTCTATAAAATCTTTCAAAAATATATTTTAGGTCACTTTTTTCAATTCCAATTCCATTGTCTTTTACTTTAATAAATATATTTTTATCATTACTATCTAATGATAAATTAATTTTCCCTCCAAATGTCGTATACTTTATACTATTAGATATAATATTTATTATAGCTTGACTTAGTCTATCCTTATCACAATAATATTTAATACTTTTCAAATCTAATGAAAGTTTTATATTTTCATCAAATAGTTGCTTTTCAAAATTAATTACTAGCATTTTTAAAAGTTCATTTATATAAATCTCCTCTTTATTTAGAATTATGCTATCTTCTTCATACTTAGATAACTTTTCTAATGAACCAACTAGCCTATTTAGTCTCTCTATTTCATCATATATACTTTTAAGTCTTTCCTCTGAAGGTTCCCATATCCCATCCATTAGAGCTTCTACTTGAATCTGTATTGTAGTGAGTGGAGTTCTAAGTTCATGAGATATATCCCTTGTTAATATCTTTCTTAACTTATCTTGTTCATTTAGATTATTTGCTAATTTATTTACTGATATAATCATTTTATTAATTTCTTCTATATTACTTTTTACATTAATATCATTTAAATACTCTCCTTCTGCAATCAAATTGGTATTATGTATAATATTAAGTACAGGCTTGCTTATCGAATGCGAAATACTTACTCCAATAATTGTAGAAAGTATTATTGCACAAACTCCAACTGCTAGTAACACATTATTTAATGTCTTAAAAAATATTAAATCAGAATCATTGTAATAAAATGGTCCAATATATTCAATCTCAACACTACCGATATTCTTATTTTCTACTTTTAAATCAAATTTTTCTACAGTATAAGTTCCATTTACTGTAGGATTAATTTTATTTATATTAGCTCTTGTTTTTTTAAGCACCGATTCACATAAAAGATTGTTTTCATCTCTTGCATCCCATATGATTTTTCCATTTGAATCTTTTATTTTAAGAATTAACCCCTTCTCTATTGCTTCTCTACCTATTAAATCTATATTATCTTTATCGAACTTATTATCTTTATAAGAATTATCAATGCTTTTTACTACATCGCTTTTTCTTTGCTCTATTCCCTCTTGAATATACTTATTAAAATTACTTTTAATTGAAAGATTTGCAACTATTCCAACTGATACAATAATAACTAAAGAAAATAAAATAAATATAATTGTAAGTCTACTTTTAAGTTTATTTAAAATCTTCATAAGTATCCAAACTTATATCCTATACCATGTACAGTTATAATATATTTCGGATTTTTATTATCATCTTCTATTTTATTTCTTATATTTTTAATATGAGAATCTATTATTCTATCATATACGAAATTATCTTCTTTCATTGTCTTAACCATAAGCTCATCTCTTGTAAAAACTCTTTTAGGATTCTTTGCAAATTCCATAAGTATTTTGTATTCTGAAGGTGTTAATGTTACTTCATTACCACTTTTAAAAACTTCATAAGTATTTGTGTCAATTATTAAATCTCCATTATTAAACTTCAATTTTTTCTTTTCATTGTAGCAAACTCTCTTTAAAATAGCATTCACCCTAGATACTAAAAGTTTTGGACTAAAAGGTTTTGTTACATAATCATCAGCACCAATATTAAATCCATGTAATGCCTCATCTTCTTGTACTTTAGCAGTTAGCATTATAATTGGAACATTAGATGTTTTTCTAATTATATTACACACCTCTTCCCCTGAAATATCTGGCAGCATCAAATCGAGTATAATTAAATCTATATTCTCATTTTCATATTTTTTTATAGCATCACTGCCATTGTATGCTGTTAAAACATTATAATTGTCCTTTTCTAAATATCCTTTAACAACTTCAACTATTTTCTCTTCATCATCAATAACTAATATATTTTCTTTCATAATCTCCCTCCTTAAGCCATAAGAAAAAAAGATTAGCCAAACTTTCTTAAACTAATCTTTTTTTGTAGGCTAAATATATTATTTTATAAGACTTTCTATATTATCATTTAAAATCTCTTCAGATATAAGGCCAGTATGGTCATTTACAATCTGTCCTTCTTTATCAATAAATAACGTTCTTGGAAGTGCTTCAATTTCATAAGCCTTTGTAGCATTTAATTCTGTATCGAACAATATATTCATATTATAATTATTTTCTTCTAAAAAATCTAATGCTTTTCCTTGGGTTTCTCTCATTCCATCCGTAAGATTAACCATAAGTATCTCTACATCTTTCCCTTTGTACTTTTCCGTTGCTTTTTGGAAATAAGGCATTTCGGCTTTACATGGAGGGCACCAACTTGCCCAGAAATTAATTACTACAGCTTTTTTATTTTTATAATCTGACAGCTTAACTTCTTTACCATTTATATTATAAGCTTTAAAGTCAGTAGCATTTACCTTTTCACTATTATTAGTTTTAGCCTTATCATTAAATCCTGAATTACCACCTCTAAACTCTTCACTAACTTTACCATAGCTTTTTTCTTTTTCTAAATAACTATTACTCAAATATTTATAAGCAACTCCACCAACTACTAATAGTAAAATTATTGATAAACATGAAATTATTAATTTTTTTTTATTATTCATCTTTCTAACTCCTTACCCTAAAACGTTAATACAGATAAAACTAAATTCAAATATCCAGTTGCCATCATAATACCTACAATTATTAAAATAAGCCCTGAAATTACATTTATTATTTTATAATTTCTCTTTATAAAACTAAATGCATTCTTTAATGAATCTATTAAAATTGCAGACAGTATAAATGGAATTCCAAGACCTAAACTATATGTTAAAAGCATTAATATACCTTCTGTAGATCCTCCTGAATTTGCAGCTATCATTAATGCAGATCCTAAAAATGGCCCAACACATGGAGTCCAACCAATTCCAAATACCATTCCAAACAATAAAGATGATGCTTTACCCTTTTTCTTTTCTGTCACATTAGTTTTCATTTTAAAACTTCTTTGTAATATTCCAATTTTTAAAATACCTATATAATTAAGCCCAAGTACTATTAATATACCACCTGATATAATATTGAAAACTTTAATATTATCTTTTAATAAATGTCCAAAAGTACCTATTGCCCCACCTAACATAGTAAATATAAATGCAAACCCTATAACAAAGAATATTGAATTTATAAAAGCTCTACTTTTATTATTTTCTTCATTGCTTCCCATGAAATATGATATATATATTGGTATCATAGGTAATATACACGGAGAAATAAATGTTATTATTCCTTCTAAAAATAGTATTAAATAATTCATAAAAAACTCCTCTCTATAAAGCACACTTTAAACTATTATATATTTCTTCTGTTAATGCTTCTTCATCAATTTCATCTTTATTGTTTACAGATCTTATTATTCCGATTAAATCATTATCTAATAAGATACCATAGTCTATATCTTTCTCTATTACATTATTAAGTGTTATCTCACCATTATTTATGTCTATACTCTCACCATTTTTAGGATTTACAATCCTTACTTTGTTACTTTTTTCTACTCCATCTATTTTAAGGTTTAGACTTTCTGTATCATTAATTATATTTACCATAGGATACATTCTTCCTTCTTTGTAAACTGCTTTTATAGAGCTAGCTTCACTTTTTCTAGTCGTACCTTCTTCTACTCTAGCATTTTTATTTTCTTTAAATATTAGCGCTCCTGAAATTATAAATGTAAAAGCTACTAATATATATATTACCGTTTTCTTATTTTTCAAAATATTTCCTCCCATTTATTATACTCCTTTTTAGAATACCACTATAACTAAATTATTTGTTGATTTTATGAAGATAAGAAAGACAGCCATTAAATTTAATGACTGTCATACTTTTTAAATATTGTATTCTTCTAAATGATGAGCTAACGCTCCAATAAGATTTGCATCTTTTTTATGGGTACAAGTACATATTTTAGGTTTTATTTCAGCTATTGTAATTTCTTTAAGTATTTCATCAATTTTCCTATCTATATTTGAAATAAAATCTTCTCTCTCACTTATAGAACCACCGATTAATATTAACTCTGGATCGTACATATATTGAAGATTAAATATACCTTTTGCAAGTTCATTATAAAACTTATCTAATATACTTATACAGATTTCATCTCCTAAACTAGCCATTTCAAATACTTTTTTACCATCTAAAGTTTCATCATTAAAGTACTTCCTAGCTTTTCTTACAAAAGACATAGTAGATGCAACTTCACTGAAAGTTTTGTAATTACCATCTATGTCTTCCATTATCATAAATCCAAACTCTCCACCATATAAATGTTTCCCGTGATGAATCTTCTTATCCTTAATAATTGCTCCACCAATTCCAGTTCCTGATACTACAAATAATATATCACTTACATCCTTTGCAACACCTGAAAAAACTTCTGCTAGTGCAACGCAATTTGCATCATTTTCAATACTAACATTTAAGCCTAATCTACTTTTCAATATTTCTTTCCAGTTTGGTCCATGTATACAAGGTACTGCACTTACTCCACCAACAATTCCTGTTTTAGAATTTACAGCTCCTGGAGAACTTATTGCAATTCCCTTTAAATCATATTTATTCTTCATACTAGAAACAAACTCTATTATTGTTTCAGTAAATTCTTTTATTTCATGCTTTGGATATAACATATCCTTTTCTATAAGGTTTCCATTATCATCTGCAACTGCTACTTTAATGGATGTTCCTCCAATATCTAAACATGCATACATATAGTATTCACCTCATTTAAAATCCTTTGTTTTTTGATAGTTCCTTAAACCATCTTCCGCTTTTCTTAATTGTTCTCTCGCCATTTTCAATATTTAATGATACTAATCCGTATCTATTTTTATAACCATTAAGCCATGACCAATTATCTATAAATGTCCACACATGATATCCAATGCAATTCGATCCTTCTAATATAGATTTATTTAACCATCTTAAATGATCCTTATAAAAATCTATCCTATAATCATCTTCAATTCTTCCATCAACTATAAACCTATCTTCCCCTTCTACTCCCATTCCATTTTCTGTTATCATCCATTCAATATTACCGTAATTTTCTTTTATATTTAAAGCAATATCATATATTCCTTTAGGGTATATCTCCCATCCCCTATATGGATTCATCACTTTTCCTGGCATATCATAATTATCATAATAATATTCTGGAGTAAATGGAGCTTCATCATTTGGCATATTTGCCTTTGCACAAACTCTTCTAGGTTGATAATAATTAACACCTAAGAAGTCTACTCTATTCTCTTTTATTGTGTTTAAATCAGCTTTATCATACTCTGGCATTAAATCATGCTTTTTTATAATCTCAACTAATTCTTCAGTAAATTCTCCTTTTACTGCTGGATCTAAAAAACTTTTATTAGCAAATAAATCAGCTATTCTAGCAGCTTTCAAATCCCATTTATTTTCACTTCTTGGATAACAAGGTGAAAGATTTATAATAATTCCAATCTTTCCATCCTTACAAATTTCTTTATAATTTTTTATTGCAATTGCGTTAGCTAAAGCAGTATTATAAGCTACTTGAACTGCTGCTTTTGGATTGAATTTACATGGATAATGGAATCCTAGATAATATCCACATTCCACATGAACCATCGGTTCATTGAATGTGAACCACCTTTTCACCCTATCTCCAAATAGCATAAAACAGGTCTTTGCATAATCGGCAAAATATTTTACTATATCTCTATTTTCCCATCCACCAATTTTTTGAAGTTCCATTGGCATGTCAAAATGAAATAAGTTAACAAAAGGTTCTATACCTTCTTTTATTAATTCATCTATAACGTTATTGTAAAATTTAACACCATCTTCATTAACTTCACCATATCCATTTTTAAATAATCTAGACCAACTTATAGACATTCTAAATGAATTATGACCTGTCTCTTTCATTAACTTTATATCATTTTTATAATTATTATAAAAAGTTGATGTATTCTCTGTACCTATTCCATTATGAAATCTATGTTTTTCTGTTTTAAACCAATAATCCCAAATGTTTTCTCCTTTATTTCCTTCATGTATTGCACCTTCACTTTGAGTTGCTGAAGATGCACTTCCAAAATAAAATTTCTCAGGAAATTTAACCATAATATTCTCTCCTACTCCTTATTAAATACCTTCTCAGTTGAAACCCAACTATTTAGTACTTCTTTATATTTTCTTATATAGTAATAATGTATTAAGTCAATTTGTACAAGTATTGGAATTTGAGCAGACATTATTCCTGTTGCTTCTTCACCTTTAAAGTTTGATGTATTTATCGTAATATCAGATGTTTTATTTAAACTTGACTTTTTATTTGCTGTTATAGTGATTACGGTTATATCTTTTTCCTTTAAATCTTCTCCAATTTTCTCTAAAGCTTTATTTCCTCTAAGAGTAAATAAAAATACTAAATCACCTTTTTCTAGAATTGATGTTGCCATTTCTATAGCACTTCTATCATGGATTACCTCGATAAATTTGCCCATTCTAGAAAATCTAAACTTAAAATCTTGTGCTGCCGTTGCGCTAAGACCTAATGCAAATACATGGATAAGTCTATGAGAATAAATATAACTACATACCTTCTCAATCTTTTCTTCATCAAAACTTTTATCGATATCATCAAAAAGATTAAAATACTCTGTTTGAAGATCTATTGCAATATTATTTAAATTATGTTCTTTCTCATTTTTTAGTTGCTCATTATATAAATAAATAAGTTCTTTATAATTAGAAAGACCTATTTTTTTGCAAAACCTTGTTATTGATGCAGGTGATACATTAAGTTTCTTTGATAATTCACTTATAGGGACACTCTCTTTTCCTTGCAAAAAATATTCAGCTATTTGTTCCTCAACAAATGTAAAATTAATCTTAGAATGATTGATTCTTAAAACTATCTCCTTCTTCATGACTCCTCCAATACTCGTTATAATTAACTATAAATTTATCTTAATTGTTTTTATTTCACCTTTTTTAAATGATGGCATTATTATTTTACAATCAACATCAACTTCTTCTGTTAATGTTCTGTTGTTTAAATTAACCCATTCATAAGTTTTTCCATTCTTAACTTCTATATATCCCGTATTATCCCGTTTATCGCAATAATTTAATAATCTAATTGTATATGATTTATCATCTGATGCATTTATTGAAGTTACACAAATCCCTTCTAAATTATCACAATTGATTAAGTTTTCAAATAGTTCTATCTCTTTATCTAAAGGATGACTTACAAAATATTTTAATGTAGTTGTAAATCTATTTAATTCCTGTATTTGATAATATGGTACTGTTACAGCATACTTCGTAAACATATCATTCACTTTAGCACTATCAAACGTATTATCTAAATTTATAGCAAATTTAAATTTAAGTTTTCCTTTTAACTGACTCTTCGGTGTTTCTATATATTTAAATTCGTTCCCTGATGCAACTCCAGGTCTTCTTACAAGGTCAGGTTTACCAAGGTATCCAACTCCTCTAAATAATGTTAATGCAACTTTTGAATTATCTAAAATTTCATATTCTTTAATTCCTTTTGACATAACAGTTAGGGACCTTTTATTATCATTTAAGTTCACAAAATGTAACATTGGATAAATAGGTGATGGCTCTTCCTTCCATTTAAGTTCTCTCCAATTATCAATATGTTTTGGAACATTCTCTCTTTTAATTATTCCAAAAGGGGTATCTGCAATAGAGTTATTTGTAATAACATTACTGTTAATTACAACTCTCATTCTATGGTCTTCTGCATTATTATCAATTTCTAAATGACATTCTATAATACCTTTATTTGATAATATAACTTTCATAATATAAGGTATATAAGAACTTTTATTTAAATCACTTCTATCAGTTAAGTTAGTAGGGACACTAAACTTTCCTGTTATCTTAAGTTCTTTATATAGTTCTCCATTTAAAATTTCACATTTAGAATCTTTAAAATCAAGAACATATCTCACATCATTCATAGGGGGTGAATAATCATATGTATCTCCATCATCTCCAGACTCCTCAATAACTATGCAATCTTTAATAATTTCATAAGTATCCTTTTTAGTTACATCTATATTACCATTTTTAAGTTCAACTTTGTAATAATTATCTTCTATAAAATTATCTCTATTTTCTTTTTCTATATTAGCTGTATCAATTTCAATAACCTTTAATCTTTTTATACTAAAAGGTTTAATATTACATTTTATTGCTACTTTGCTTATATAGAAATATAAGCTTTCATCATTTTCTTCTGATGTTCTATTAATACTTCCACCATATTCTTTTACAACTTCTAAAACCTCACTTAATATTTCATTATCTTCATCATCAAATATTTTGAAATCTTTTTTCTTAGTTGTAATATTTAATTTAATAACTTCATCTCTCATTTTCGGTAATGTATTAAATAATATTAAATCATTATTACCTTTACCTTTTAAAGACTCACTTATTTTTCTAGTAATATAATCACAAGCTGAATATGAAAGTTCATCTACCTCTATTAATCTTGATAGTATACTTTCATTTGTTTTATCACTATTACATCCGCAAGCACTATCGTGAGCATGATTCATAAGAAGCTTCTTCCATATATTTTCAATCATTTCTCTCTTTGGATTTAACCCTAAATTACTTGCCATTACCATAAGTGGTTCTAATACATATATAAGTCTTCTTTCAATTTTGTCATTTAAATATTTGTGATCATATCTTGAAGAATATATAGATCTATGGATTTTAGAATTTGATGGATTTACAAATTCACCACTTACTTCTAATAATCCATCTTCTTTTTCTAATTCATCAAAGAACTCATCACAAGTACTTTCTACATATTTAAAATTGTTTTTTGTATTTACATTATAATAATCAATTCTTTCATTTAAATTGAAATCTACATATCTTTGATCTCCACCAACTGGTAATAATAACTTATCTGTTAAAACTCCATTTAGCATAGTTTCCTCAACTGCTTTAACATCATCATTATATATTAGATTTCCACCATAATAGTATCCATCTTTAATGTTATAAACTAGAACTGAGCTTCCATCTTCACTATTCCATCTAAATTCTCTATATGGGCATTCATCCTTTGATACACCTCTCCAAAATATCGATCTTTTAATATCAAATCCATTTAATATTTTAGGAAGATCCTTTGTTTGACCAAAGGAATCAGGTAAGTATCCAATTTTCATATAATCTCCATAATTTGATGCACTCTTTATTCCATAATATAAATTTCTTAAAATACTCTCTCCTGAAATAATAAGTTCATCAGTTTGAGTATACCAAGGTCCTATAATTAACTTACCTTCTTGAACAAGCTTCTTAACTGTTTCAAATTTACTTGGCATAAATTTTATATATTCATCTAATATACTTACCTGTCCATCTAAAAGATAATTTTTAATTTTTCCATTTTGAAGAGCTTCTATAACCTCATCCATATGATATATTAACTGTATAATTGTTTCATTTGATGTGAAATACCACTCATAATCCCAATGCGTGTGGGAATAAACATGCACCTTCTTCATAATTTTCTCCTTTTTATAAAAAGACCTAAATAGAATAGTCTACTTAGGTCAAAATTTAATTATTTAAAACTCTATTGTTGAAACTAAGTTGTATAATTTTTTATTATCATTTTCATTTGCTATCTTATATCTAAAATCATCATCAATTAATTTAGTTGCAATTGAACTTAATATTTTAATGTGATTATCTGCACCATCTTCTGGTATTGTTAATCCAAATGCTACTTTAATTGGACTTCCATCTAATGAGTCCCACTCAATAGGGTTTTTAAACTTTATTAAAAACACCCCTGATTTTTTAACTGTATTGCTTTTACAATGAGGTATTGCTATACCATCATTGAATCCTGTTGTAGCTTCGTCTTCTCTTTTATAAAGTCCTTTTAAATATTCTTCTTTACTCTTAACAAATCCATTTTCATAAGCAACTGATGCTAGAAATTCAAATGCCTCATCTTGTGTTTTTGAATTTTCATCTACATATATATGAGTTTCTTTAAAAACATCATTATTTATATTACTTATCTCTGTAATTACGTTTGATGGAATTCCTTCTTCATTAATAACATCCATCATCTCATCTATTTCAATTTCTTCTTGAACTACTGGTTTTTTAAGTGCTCCAAGTATTAATGCTGTAACTAATATACCTGCTGAAACTGAGCCTATCCATGTTATAAATGGGATTGGCTGTTCTATATATCCTATAAACGTTCCAAGGGGTGATCCTATACCTCCATAGAACTTACATCCAAATAATCCAACTAGTCCACCTGCTAGTGCTGAACCTGCAACTGATGCGATTATCATTTGTACTGGATTTGCTGCTGCAAAAGGTATTGCACCTTCTGTTACTCCAACCATTCCCATACCAAATGCTGAATTAGCTGATATTTTTTCATCTTTTGTAAATTTATTTTTAAACATTATAGATGCTAACCATATACCAAGTGGTGCAACTGATATTGCAGCTTGTGCTGCTGTTCCTGGAACAAAATTCGCATCTTGGATACCAAATTTAGCTACTGTATCTGTAAATACTGCTGTACCAAATATTAATGCTGTCTTATTAACTGGTCCACCAAAGTCGAATCCAATCATAGCTCCAATTATTGCTCCAACTATAAATGGTGCACTTGCATATCTTTCATTTAACATTGTAAGTCCGTTATATAACCAATCCATCATACCTGCAATTGGTTGTCCTATTAAGAAAAGTACTATAACTGTAATTGCAAAAGTAGCTATTAATGGAATAATCATAATTGCTAATAATGGTTGTAATATTTTAGGCCACTTTATGCTCTTAAGCCCTTTTACTATGTATCCTACTATAAATGCTACTAATATAGCTGATAGGAATCCTCCACCTGTTTGTGTTCCTAAAAATTCTGGATCGTTTGCTAAGTAAGCTCCAATCATTGCTGGTGCAATTGCTGGTTTATCAGCTATTGAGTTAGCAACAAATCCTGCAAATAGTGGAATCATTAATTTAAATCCAACTTGTCCTACTGCAAATAATTTTGACATAAAGTATCCCATGAATGTTGTATTATCAAATCCCCAGTTTACTATTCTTCCAAGATCATCTTTTTGGAATGCAAATATATTTGCAATTGCAAGAAGTAATCCTGCAGCAATACACATAGGAACCATATATGATATACCACTCATTATATGCTTTATAAATTGATTATCTGTTTTTCCTAAAGTTACACTACCAACCTTTGCGCCCTTTTCTCCATAAAGTAACGCTTCATCATATGCTTTAAGAATTAATCCTTCAGCATCTTTTATTGCATCAATTGACTTTACTCCTAAAACTCTCTTTCCAGAAAATCTTGATAAATCAATATCTATATCAGCTGCAATAATTACTACATCAGCTTCCTTTATATCGTTTTCACTTAGTACATTCTCAGCTCCAATAGACCCTTGAGTTTCTACTTTAGCTATATACCCCTTTTTCTTTGCAGCCTTATTTATACTTTCAGCTGCCATATATGTATGTGCTATTCCTGCTGCACATGCTGTAATTGCTACTATTTTTTTGTTCATTTTTTGTGCACCTCCCATTTGATGTTTTTATTATTGCACATTTATTCTCCTTTGCAAATGTTTTCAAAGCCTTTAGATTTGATTTTCTTCTTTTATTTTTTAACCGAAAATACTTTCATCAATTCAAAATATTTTTTCCTTATTCATATATATTTTGATAGTATTATCATCTACATAAAAAAAGAGTATACACGACATTCGTATATACTCCCTTAATATATTGTTTAAAGTTCTAATTTATCTATAATTTCTAGTCCATTTTCTTTAGCAAATTTAATTCCCATCTCTAAGTCATTAAGTTCACATGGATTATGTGCATCAATTCCAACAATTCTTTTTACGTTATATTCTTTTGATAATTCCCAAAAATCCTTCATTGGATATGCATATCTTTCACCATTATTATAGTTTACTTTAGGTCTTCTCATTCCATTTACGTTTATCTCTATTGGCATATTCATTTCTTCAGCTGCTTTTAATATTTTTCTTGATGCTTTTATTGCACATTCGTCCCACTCTTTATATCCAAGTCCAAATACATCAGGGTGAGCTATATAATTAAATATTCCACTTCTCATAGATTTAACTACAAAGTCTGAATATGCCTCTAACATATCTTTTGTAAGTTCAGCCCCAACGTATCCCCACTCGCCTTTATATGGGAAAAAGTGTGCTCCTAATATTAAATAATCGACTTTATATTTTTCCTTTAACTCATCATAAAGCCATAAAAAATCTTCAAAATACTCACATTCGATTCCCTTTTTTATACTTATCTTATCACCATATTTTTCTATAGCCATATCAATATCTTTAATGTAGTTACATAAATCTTCATAAGTCATTCTATGTGAGTTATCTATATCTTTTCCTGGGTGAGGTAAATGATCTGATATTCCAAGTTCCTCAAGGCCTGCCTTTATTCCCTCTTCTACATAATCGTTCACTGTTCCTGTTGCATGATTACATCTATAATTATGCGTATGATAATTCGCTTTCATCTCCGTACTCCTCCTGTTATAATCCTTTATCCATCTACAAGCAAAACCGCACACTAACTTAATAGTGTACGGCTCTAAATAACATATTTAAATTGTACCATAAAAATATGAACAATTCTAGTTTTCATATTTAACTGCTTTACTTAAAGAATTCTTGTGTTGCATATACTCTATCACCAGATTTATATACACCAACTCCTATACCAGTAAAGTTAGTTGATAAAATGTTTTGTCTATGACCTGGTGAGTTCATCCAATTAGTCATAAATTGATTAGCTAATGCATCTGCATCAGATACACCGCCTATGTATGCAATATTTTCTCCCCATGCTCTGTAACTTACGCCATCTGCTTTCATCTTAGCAGTTATAAGATTTCCATTTGGATCAGTATGGTCAAAATAGTTTCTGTCTCCCATATCTTGAGACTTTATTCTTGCATATTTTTGCATAGTATTATTATATGATAATTTTGGTACTCCAGCTTTAGCTCTTTCAACATTTACTTTTTCAAATATTTTAGATTCTACTTGTGCCATAAAATTTGAACTATTACTTATATTACTTGAATTTCCACCACTTGGCTTATTAGATGGTTGACTTTGTGGATTTTCAACACTTCTATTTTCTGATGTATTTCCTGACTCTTCTGTATTACAATCAGTATTTGAGTTTTTAGAATCATCTTTTTGAGCTTGTCCCTTGCTAGAAGTTTGCTTTTTACTAGTCTCTTTAACTGTATTATTTACAGCTGTACCATTCTTGCTTTCTATGTTAGCCTTTGCAACATCTTTGTCCTTTGATATTTCATTATCTTTAGACACTTCTTTATTTTTATCATTGCCTTTATTTAAATCAGCTTTTTCTTCTACATTTTTAGAGTTGCCATTATCCATAACTATTTCACTCTTTTTATCTTCACTAGGCTTATCATTTTTTGAGGTATATACCATGGCGGCAGCCCCTCCTAATAATGTAGTAGATAATATTATAGCAATTAGTTTTTCTTTCATTTGTACCACTCCTTTTTATTTTTTTGAACTATAAAAATAGCTCAATATCTTATTAGTTAAAGTACTCTTTACCCTATCTAACGCTACTATGTATATTTATAACATATTTTCAATGTATTCTTATTGGTGAATCATTTCTATAAATTACTTTTTCTTACACTAAACTAATATTAATCCTATGTTGGTAACTATACTAAAGAGTACATTAACACTATACCTAGCCTCTATAACTATTCCAATATATTCAATGGTTTTAATTACTAGGTATACTTTTTCATAATTAGTTAATTAAAAATAATTTTTTTCATATTATTATTAAATTTTGTTACCAAAAAACCCTTTTATGTGTTAAACTATTTTTTAATACTTTGAAAGGGTGATAGCATTTTGAATATTTTTTATGGTACATATGGATTTGATATACTTTCAATATTTTTACTTATAGTGAGTATGTTTTTAAACTTTAATAAGTATACTAGCTTGCTTGGAACGCTACTTATTATATATATTATTTATAGAGCTTTTTCTAAAAATATATATAAAAGAACTTCTGAACTTAATAAGTTCGTAAATATAGTAAATAAACTTTTAGGTAAATTCGGAAAGAGACTACCTAATAACTTACCAAGGACAAGCATGGATGCAATTCCATTCTTATTTAGCAAATTAAAATATACTATAGATCAAAAAAGAAAATTTAAAATTGTTAAATGTCCTAAATGTAATCAGAAACTTAGATTGCCAAGAGGTAAAAAATCACTAATAGTTACTTGTAAGCGTTGTTCTAATGAATTTAGAATAAAGACTTAGTATATTGTAATTGCTTTCAATAAAAAATGAGACTAAGCATATCCTATTGATTTGCTTGTCTCATTTTTTTATCTATATATTATTAAACTTCCTAATTATAAACTTTTCTCTTTTCTGTTTCATCTACAATTAATGCAGCTACTGCTGACCCTGTAACATTAGTTGTTGTTCTCATCATATCTATTACTGAGTCAACTGCAATTACCATAGCCATTCCTTCTATTGGTAATCCTAAAGTTGCAAGTACAACTGTTGTAGACATAGTCGCAGCACCTGGTACCCCTGCTATTCCAATTGAAGATATTATAGTTGTTAAAACTATTAAAATATATGAGTAAGTTGTAAGTTCTATATTAAAAACGTTAGCTACAAATACTGCAACTATTGCAGGATATAATCCGCCACATCCATTCATTCCAATAGTTGATCCAAGAGGTGCAACAAAGCTTGCTATATTTTCTGATACCCCTACTCTATTAACTAAGGATTCAATTGTTACTGGTAATGTTCCATAACTACTTTGACTTGTAAATGCCATAGTTTGTGCAGGTAATATCCCTTTAAAAAATTGTAATGGATTCTTTCTTGCAACAAATGAAATAAGTGGTGTGTATACAAATATAAACTGTAATATTGCAGCTACATACACTGCTACAATAACCCATATTAGAGACTTAATAGTATCCAATCCATTGCTAGCTGCTGCTGTTACAATTAATGCAAATACTCCGTATGGTATTAATCTTAAAACCATCTTAGTTATTCTTAAAACTATTTCATAAGCTGATAATACGAAATCTTTAAAAGGCTTTGCCTTTTCTTTATTAATATTATCTTCGATCACTAGTGCAACTGCAATAAATAATGAGAATATAACAACAGGAATTATTCTATTATCTACAATTGCAGCAACAGGATTTGATGGTAACATGTCAATTAAAACTTGTGAAAATCCTGGTATTTCTCTAGCTTTAAAATTCTCTGCTCCTACAAAAGTTAAACCTTGTCCTAGTTTTAATAAATTAGCTACAATAAGACCTATAACAGTTGCAACTCCAGTAGTGCCAAGTAATATAACAAATGTTTTAATCCCTATTGATTTTAATGTTTCTAAGTTCTTAAGTCTAACTATACTTGTTATTAATGAAACCATAACAAGTGGTACAACAATCATTTTAATTAAAGACATATACCCTTTTCCCACTATATCCATAAATAAAATATTTTCTTTGAAAATAATCCCAAGTATTAACCCTAAAGTAAGTGCTGTTAGTGTTGCATATGAGAACTTATTTGTTTTAGCCCTCACCTTATATATAAGATAAACTGATGCTATTGATAATAGTATTGCTAATATTAATTTTATATTTATTTCCATAATAATTACTCCTTCATTTTAGATTTAATTTATATTTTTGCTGGCCGGCAAATATTCAATAGTTAAAGATATCCGTAAAACAAAAAAACCTTCTGCCACTGTAATACTACAGAGGCAGAAGGTTATAACTTCCACGGTTCCACTCTTGTTAGATAATAAATATCCATCTCATTTCAAGTACAATAATACTCTAACTCTATAATGGGAGTTCCCATAAAAACCTACTTAATTCGGCTTTTCTGCTCCAAGGGGCACTTCACTAATACTTATTATAGGTTATCTCAGCAAACTAACCTCTCTCTGTAGTAACTTATATTACTTACTTTCCCTTTTCAACGCATTTAAAAAATCTTCTTTAATTGTTTTTTATAATATATTATTTTATTTTAATAGTCAAGCATATTTCATTATATTTATTATTGGAATTATTTCACTATTTCTAAAATTACTACACTATTTTACAAATACCCTCCATGTTAAAATTTAATTAATCGTTTACAGATTAGTAAAATATTATTTACAAAGGAGATTTTCTATTATGCGTTCAAAAAAAATCAAAATTCTAATTACTGTAGGTTTAGCATGCTCTTTAAGTTTAGGTTTAATATCATGTTCAAGCGGTTCTACAGCTGGTAGAGATACTAAAGCAACTTACCAAATTACAGAGGAAGCTGGCGACTCATCTGAACTTATTATGATGAATCAACCAACAGCACCACATTGGTTCCCGAATCAATTATTAGAATGGGATGGAAAGTCTGCTGAAAATGTTGAGTATAATAAAAGTGTAGTTCCACTTGCTAAAAGAGTTGATAAAGAAAAACTAACTCCAGTTAATGAGACTCAAAATAAAGATATGAATGTTGTAGCTATTTCAATGATGAATGGAAGTACTAGTGGTAACCCATCACAAGGTTCAAATAAATTTGGTGCTAATACATTCTCATATTGGCAATACATAGACAAACTTGTTTATTGGGGTGGATCAGCTGGTGAAGGTATAATTGTTCCTCCTAGTGCTGATGTAACAGATTCAGCTCATAAAAATGGTGTACCTGTATTAGGAACAGTCTTCTTCCCAACAACTGAACATGGTGGAAAAGCTGAATGGGTTGATCAATTCTTAGTAAAAGATAAAGATGGTAATTTCCCAATGGTAGACAAGCTTATCGAATCAGCTAAGACTTTAGGCTTCGATGGATGGTTTATAAACCAAGAAACTGGTTTAACAAAGGGAGAAAATGATTTTATAGATCAAAAAGATACGGCTAAAGAAGGCGCTAAAATTACTAAAAAACATTCTGAACTTATGCAAGAATTTATAAAACAATTCAAAGCTAAGGCTAAAGATGATTTAGAAATTATGTGGTATGATTCAATAACTGAAAATGGAGAAATGGATTGGCAAAATGCTCTTACAGAAAAAAATGATTATTTCTTAATTGATGGAGATAAAGAGTCTGTAGCTGATAGTATGTTCTTAAACTTCTGGTGGACTAATAAAAAATATGCAGATAAAGAACTTCTACAAGCTTCAAATGATAAAGCTAAAGAACTTGGCTTAAATCCATTTGATTTATATGCTGGAATAGATGTACAAGCAAATGGAGTAAATACCCCAGTTCGTTGGGATTTATTCGAAGGAAAAGATAATGCTCCACTTACTTCACTTGGTCTTTATTGCCCAAGCTGGACATATTTCTCTTCAAGTAACGTAGATGAATTCCAATCTAAAGAAAATAGATTATGGGTTAATGAATTAGGTGATCCATCTAAAGCTACTGAGACTAAAGATAAAGAATGGAAAGGTATATCAACATATGCAGTTGAAAAAACTGTTGTTAATTCTCTTCCATTTACAACTAACTTTAATATCGGTAACGGATACAATTTCTTCATTGATGGAGAAAAAGTTTCATCTCTTGATTGGAATAACAGAAGTCTTGCAGATATAATGCCAACATATAGATGGATTATAGATAATGAAGGTTCAAATACTTTAAAGGCATCACTTGATTTCTCTAATGCCTTCTATGGCGGAAATTCAATAAAGCTTGCAGGAAATCTTGGAGCTGATGAATCTTCAACTATTAAACTTTATAGTGCTGATTTAAAAATCGAAAAAGGAACTAAATTCACAACTACAGCAAAATCCGATAAAGAAGTAAACCTTGATTTAGTATTAGAATTCCATGATGGAAGTTCTGAAACAATAACTGGAGATAAAGCTGTTGGATCTGAATGGACAACTGTTTCATATGATGTTTCTAAGTTAAAAGATAAATCAATTAAAACAATTTCATATAAGCTTACAAGTAAAGAAGCTGTAAGTAACTTAAACTTAAATTTAGGAAATATTTCTGTATCTGCTGATAAGGAAGCTAAAAAAGTTGATGCTTCAAACTTAAAAGTTGATGATACAAGTTTTGAAGAAGATAACATGTTTGCTGGAGTAAAACTATCTTGGGACGAGGCTGACAAAGAAAACCTTAGCCATTATGAAATTTATAAAGTGAATGGAGATAAGTCAAAAACTTTCTTAGGTGCAACTCCAAATAACAAATATTTCTTAAACGCATTAAAGAGAAATGACAAATCAGATTCAACTGAATTTGAAGTAATTGCAGTTAATAAAGACTTTAAAATCGGGAAATCAGCTACTACAAAAATGGATTGGCCAGATAATAGTATTCCAAAAGCCAACTTTAAAGTTTCAAAAACATTAGTTACTCCTGGCGAAGAAATTAAATTTGAAAACTTAAGCTCTCAAGTTACTGAAACTGTAGAATGGAGCTTCCCAGGTGCTAAAGTTGAAACAAGTACTGAAAAAGCACCTACTGTAAGCTACGATAAAGAAGGAGTTTACAATGTTACTTTAAAGGCTAAAAATGATAAAGGCGAAGATGTAAAAGTTATGGAAGAACTTATTACTGTAAGCAAAAAAGCATCTAAAGATCTTACTAATCTTTCAAAAGGTAAAAAGGCTGAAGCTTCAAGTTTTGTAAATCCAAACGAAGCACCAGAATTTGCATTAGATGGTAAGGCTGATACTAAATGGTGTGCTGTAGGTACTCCTCCACACAACATTACAATAGATCTTGGAAGTGTTATGACAGTTAGTGAAGTTCGTATGGCTCATGCTGAAGCCGGTGGCGAAAGTCCTGACATGAATACTTCAGACTACACAATTGAAGTAAGTGAAGATGGTAAGAATTTCACTGAAGTTGTAGCTATTAAGAAAAATTCACTAAAAGAAACAATTAATTCATTTAAGGCAACAAAAGCTAGATACGTAAAAGTAAATGTTTCAAAGCCTGCTCAAGGTTCAGATTCAGCTGTTAGAATTTACGGAATTGATGTTTTAGGAATGAATGATACTATTTAACAAAAAAACGGGATGTTTAAAAACATCCCGTTTTATTTTATATCTTACTCGTACTTTAATGCATCAATTGGATTTAACTTAGCTGCTCTTGCAGATGGGTATAATCCTGCTAATATTGTAATAACTATAGCAAATACTATTGTTATTATACTTATTTTAATTGGTGATTCAAATACATTATTTAAAAATGCAACATCTGAAACACCTTTTGATTCTAATAATGCTTTAGCTATTATTTTAATAATAAATAGATTAAATAGAGAAAATACAGTTCCAAGTACTCCTCCTAAAAATCCTATCGTTCCAGATTCAACTAAAAATATTGCTTTAATATCGCCTTTTGATGCTCCTACTGCTTTCATAACCCCAATTGATTTAGTTCTTTCATAAATTGACATAACCATTGTGTTAATTACTCCAAGTGCAGCAACAAATAATACTATTATACCAACTATAGCTAGTATTGATTTTACTACTATAAATACAGATTTTATCTTTTCTGCAACATCTACCATTGAGAATGTTGAATATTTTAAATCTTTTTGTATGTATTCATTAACAGGCTTAACATCCCCAGCATCTTTTACACTTACGCTTAATGTTGTAGGACCTATTTCCTCATACGTATACTTATTACTTCTCTTCATAAACTCATTAACTTTATCAGCTACTTTGATTGTTGTCACAACAGCTTCTGTTGAATTAACATTTTCATTTATTATTCCAACAATTTTAACTTTGATTTTTAAGGGATCTTCTTTTATTGATGCAAAGCTTCTATCTGCAATGATATCTACATCTTTTCCTACTGCATCATTTAAATTTTCAATTCCTAAATTCTTTGCTAATTTTTCTGTTATCATACATTCATTTTTATTATTATCATTAAGTAACTTTCCAGCTACTAAATATTTTATATTAGTATCATTCTTCTTTTTTATTGCTGATTCTACATCAGATTTTGAGTATATACTATAGTTAGTGTCTACTCCATTTATTGATGATATTTTTGTATCTTTTTTTCCATACTTTATACTAGTTGCATCAGCACTAAAATTTGATACAACATTTTCAACATTATCTTTACCTTTTATTTTATTTATATTTTCTTTAGTTATTTTTTTATATTTTACGTTTGCTACTGAATTTTCATTGTTATTATTTGCACTGTCATCTGTAGCTGAAGTATATTCTGATGGTATTACAGATACAGTATTAATGTTACTAAACTCTCCTAATGAATCAGTTATAAGCGTTTCAACACCTTTTCCTAAACTAACCATTGTTATTATAAGCATAACACCAATAGCTACTGCAAAAGCTGTTAAAAATGTCCTAAACTTTCTTCTACCTAAGTTCGAAAAAGCCATTTTTATGTAATCTTTAATTTTCATTTGAATTAATCCCCTCTATTTTTCCATCTTTTATTGTTACTACAGTTTTAACTTCTTTAGCTTGTTCATTATTATGAGTAACCATAATAATGGTATATCCCTTATTATTTAATTCCTTAAGTAATCCCATTATTTGCTCTCCAGATTTTGAATCTAGATTACCTGTTGGCTCATCTGCAAATATTATTTCTGGATTATTTACAAGTGCTCTTGCAATTGCAACCCTCTGTCTTTGTCCTCCTGACATTTCAGTTGGCTTATTTTTAAGCTTATCTGAAAGTCCGACTTTTGTTAAAGCATCTGTCGCCATCTGTACTCTTTTTTTACCAGATACTCCAGCAAATATTAAAGGCATCATTACATTTTCTAATGCAGACTGAGAAGCTTCTAAATTAAAGTTTTGAAATACAAAACCTGTTTTTGTGCTTCTATACTTTGCAAGCTCCTTCTCCTTAAAGTTGCTTATATCTTTTCCATCTATTGCAACTTCTCCATTAGTTGGCTTATCAAGTCCCCCTATTATATGCATAAGTGTAGATTTTCCTGACCCTGAAGGTCCTGTAATAGCTAGGAAATCTCCTTTTTCAATCTTTAAATTTATATCATCTAAAGCATTAAAAATTTCTTTTCCCATTTTATAACTTTTATTTATATTTTTTAGTTCTATCATTATTTGCCCCCTTTTAATTAGATATTTTTTCTATATTTACATAATATATCATTACGTTATATAAAATATCCAATTTTACTGATTGTTTTTAAATAAGTTAATTTCAGTTCATAAATTTAACTATTTATTTAAATTTATTTTTTATTTTTAATTATAGTAACAATTTTATTATTAATTTTACTAATAATTCACTTATACATTTAAATATTTACATACTAAATAAGCTTATTTTTTTATGCAATATGGATAAGCTAATATAGAGTTATATTTGTTTAAATAGGAGGCGTTCTATATGGATAATAATAAAAACAGATTAAAAGATAGGCCAAAGTCTAATGCGGAAATGAGAAAAATGTATTCAGAGTCTGGTGCTGAAATAGGAATCGATAATGGTAAAAAAGCTGGTGCTCATGCAAATGGCAAAAAGTTTACTAAAAGATCTAAGTTATCTCATAATAAATAGAAAAATCACCAAAGGAATTATTTAAATCCCTTTGGTGATTTCTTAATTGTTATTATCTTTCATTACTTTTCGATAGATTTAATATAGTTGTAAAAACTTCAGCTGTTAATATAATCATACATGGAATTATAAAATATCTATATCGTGTTTGTACTTCTACAATTAAATGAGCAAGAACATAGCCTATAAATATTATCATAAACAAATGATAGTTATCTAAATATTTCCTCTTTCCTATACTAATTATTATTGATACAAACGCCAATATAACTATACCTATAAACTGAAGTTTTTCTGTCCTTAAAAGTATTTGTCTTAAATCTTTTGGTGCTTCTTCATAGTTTAAAGCAAATGAAATACTTCCCCAGTCGCTTCCTGACCACATATATTCGAACTTTCTTTTGAATAATTTAACTATTTCTTCCTTATTTTCTAATCTTTCAAATATTAATTTTTTTTCAAATTCATCACGTTCTTCACCTAATGGATATTTATTTACTAAATCCCCATCATCTGGATTCCATAATCCATTATGATCTACATTTAGTCCAACGACAAATTTCCAATACGGCTCTCTATTTCCTAAATTATAATCCGTAAGCCCCATTCCTTTAAACGCAGCAGATACTAGCGTAGTTGTCATCATATATACTATTAAAATAAGTATTGATTTTGCAATATTATTAGTTACAAACACTTTTATATTTCTTATATTATCAAAGTCTTTAAATATTAAAAATAATACTATTCCAATCATAACTATTATACCTTCTGGCCTAATTACATTACCTAGAGATATTATTATTCCAGAAAAAATTAATCCTATGTAGTTCTTATCGTATTTCATAAATATATATAACCCGATATAAATAAGAAGAGTTGCAAGATGTTGGTTTGTAAGGACTGATGTCATCGCTATACTAGTTACATAAAAACAGTATATTAAAGCTGGTATTCTACTTCCATTGCCTCTTTTTAAATTATTGCATATTAAATATATAACTACTGGAATACAAGCTGAAATAACAGCATTTGTTACCTTTAATACTTCTATTGAATCTCCAAATATTCTTAATATATTTGATTGGAAGAATGCAAATCCTAACTGATAAACCCATACACTAAAGTATTCACTATTTCTTACTAAATCTGTATTTCCATTTAAAATGTTCTGTGCACCTTCATACATTTGAGTAAAATCTGAAACTGGCTGACTATTAATATTAAGTACCCAAATTAGCCTTATGATAAATGCTACACTAAATAACCCTAATATAAAATATTTCTGATCCTTTATCTTATATAGAGCATACCCGGCACATAAAGACAGTAAAAAATATATAAGAACATATATTTTTTCACTTGATGTAACATGAATTTTTTCTGCATCACTAATATTTAAATTTATCATTAAACCTAAGCTTATTAGTGTAATTATTAGCACAACATAAAGGGATGCTTTTTTTATAAACTTTATTGTCATTTTACCACCCATACCCATTAATTTTATTAGTTTTCATATTTTAGACTCATAGTTAATCTATCTTCCCCAATAATTGTGTTTTTAAATATCTTTGTAGCATTTTCTTTAAAAATTTCAGGCTCCATCATCGCAGGGGTAAAATGTGTTAATAGTAATCTATTAACATTTCCAGCCTTTGCAAGAGTTGCAGCCTCACTAAAAGTCATATGTTTATTCTTTATTGCTTTATCAATATCTCCATTATCTCCATAAGTTCCTTCACAAATAAATAAATTGCTTTCATTTATAAATGATTTTATTGTATCTAATGGTCTTGAATCAGTTACAAAGCTTATTTTAATTCCTTTTCTCTCTTCACCTAGAACCATGCTACCTTCATATTTTTTCCCGTCATGTACTATACTTTTATTTTTTTGAAGTGCGCTCCAGAGTGTTTTAGGTATATTATTTTCTATAGCTTTTTCAACTGAAAACTTTCGTTTTCTTTTTATATATAAGCTATAACCTAAACAAGGTGCAGAGTGTTGTAATTCTAAAGTATTTAAAATAAGGTTACTGTCTTCTATATTCTCTTTTATTCCTTTTTTATTAACATTAAAGTTAACTTCACTAGGGTTTTCTATAACATTTATTTCATAAGGTATATATTTAGCTACAAGCTTATAAGATTGTATAAGTTCTTTTGTTCCTTCTGGTCCTATAATTGTTAAAGGTTCAGTCCTTCCACTATTTCCAATAGTTCCAAGAAGTCCAGTCATTCCATTTACATGATCACCATGAATATGACTTATACATATAACATCTATAGACTTAAATCCTAAAGATGCCATTCTCATAGATACTTGTGTTCCTTCACCGCAATCTATAAGTATCTTTCTTCCTTCTACATTAATTAAAACTACAGAAAGGTTTCTATATGGCATTGGCATTCCCCCACCACAGCCTACTAAACAAATGTCTATCATAATTTCACCACCATTCTATAATTAATATTCCAAAAATATTTCCATAATATATATTTTATCATTTAAATAGACTATAACATCTTAAATTTATCATAAAAATAAAAAAAGAGATATAAAACTACAAATTATTTCATATCCCTTTAATAAAATTATTATATTTTTTAATAATTTTCTCTATAAACTTCAATTGCACGTGTTGTTTTAAGTTTTTTATCTAATGCTTCATTGAACATTTCTTTAATAACTTCTGTATAAACTAAATCCATTAAAAAAATTTGTGGTAATTTAGATGATACCGATCCTGTTTCAAATACAGTTTCAGTTGAAACATAAGTAAGTTTAATATCTGAAAGTTCCCTTAATTTATTTTCTGTATTTTCTGTTATTGAAATAATCTTAACCTTATTAGATTTAGCTTGTTCTACTGCTTTTAATATTTCTTTAGTTGTTCCAGAGTGAGATATTGCTATGACTAAGTCTCCTCTTTCCATAATGGAAGACATCATAATCATTGTATGACTATCTGTTAATTGACATGTATTTAATCCAATTCTCATGAACTTGTAATTACTATCAACTGCTGTTATTCCTGAATATCCTATACCAACAAAATATATTTTTCTAGCTGTTAATATTAATTCCCTACATTCTAAAATATCCTCTTCATTAATATTATCAACAGTACTTCTTAATACATCCACTGTTGAATTTAGTAGCTTATTTGCAGTTTCTTTCGTTCTTTCATCTTTAGCTACATGTGGACTAATTACACTCTTTTGCTTTTTTATTGATAGTTCTTTAGCTAGTGTAACTTTAAAATCTTGGAATCCACTAAAGCCTGCTTTCTTGCTAAATCTTGTTATAGTTGCCTCTCCAAGTGCTGATTCTCTTGCAATTTCTGATATTGATTTATATATAACATTATCTAAATCGGATTTTATATAATCAATTAATAGTTTATCTGACTTAGTAACCTTAAAGCTAGGATTCTCAAGTTCATTTAATAATCTCATTCATACACCTTCTATAATTTGTATTTTTATAATAGTATATCATTTCCTATTCATTATTTACATTATGTCTTTGTAAAAAATTATATAATGCACCAATCATCCCAGCTGAATTTTCTAATTTTGCAAATTCTATTTTTGTATTCTCTCTTACAGATTTTATAATATATTTATTAAGTGCTTTATCAACTAATGGTGCTATTATATCTCTTCTAGCCATAATGCCTCCACCTAATACAATCACTTCTGGATTAAGTAAATATGCTATATTTGATATTCCTATACATAAATTATTAATTAGCTTTTCTAATTCTTCTATACATATAATATCACCTTTTTCATACTCATCGAATATACATTTGCCATCAATCTCACTAGATAATATTCCTTTTCTTCTTGAAACACTATTAACGAGTGCAGTAGTTGATGCTATATCTTGTATTTGAAATCCATTTACTATCGTATATCCTATTTCACCTGCTGAATTGCTAAAACCATGATGAATTTTGCCATCTAATACAACAGCACCTCCAATCCCAGTTCCAACAGTGATACATACAATTGATTGTTTCATAGCACCAACACCAAGCCAAAATTCACCCAGCGCTGCACAATTAACATCATTTTCAACTTCGCATGTAACATCAAATTCATCTTCTAATATTTTTTTTATTTCTGTTCCAGTATAGTTTGGTATAGTACTTCCTGCATATATTATTTTACCTTCCTCACTACATACCATACCAGCTGTAGATACACAAATTCCACTTATAATATATTGTTCATTGTAATATTTAATAATCTCTTTTACTTTATCCATTATACCTACTCCACCTTTATATGCTTCTGTAGGTCTAATCCCATTTTTAATTATATTTCCATATTCATTTATAAGTCCATACTTAATATTTGTTCCACCTATATCTAAAGCTACATATAATCTCATTTTAATCACCCACCCTATATACCATCATACAATTTTATAATTTCTCTTATATATTCTCTATTTTTATTTAAATCAACAGTATCTTCTATATTTAATTTTCCTTCATTTTCATATTTATAAATATTGTTTGCTATATCCAATCCTAACTCATTTAAGGCCTCTTGACTGTAATGTACATCATCAATTAATAATCCTCTCTCTCTAAATGTTACTGCTTTTTTTGATGCAACAATAAGATTTTCTACTTCATCTGCGACAATACATTGAGTTGCTAAAATATTATTTACCCTTTTATCTGAAACACCATCCCAGTAACCTGTTAAACTTAAAAATACTTCCAAACTATCAATTTTTCTTAAATCATTAACTAGTTTTTTAAGCCTTTCTCTATAATAAAGTGGATCGGTGCCATATTTACAGTCACTTTCACCTTGAATCCATATCGTATATTTTGTATTAATAGAGTATATTTTACTTATTGTGTTAATACCTCTTTCGAACTTCTTAATTGCATTATCTAAATAATTATATCTATCATGTCCCCAGTTTTTAATCATTGACCCATCTACAGCACTTTGAATAAAACAAACGGACCTTCCTGTAAGCTCTGTCCATCTTAACGCAAAATTTTGTGCTATAGTCCCATTCCCCCTAGACACATCTAAAAATTTTCTCATTGGTATTATTTCATCAATTTCAACATACTCAAAACACTTTGAATTAGGCATAGGTGCATCTTTAATATCTCCCATACCTAATGCATTACTCTGCCCTATTAAAAAAAATACATCAATACACGGTTTATTCATCCATTTTTTCTCCTTTCCCCTATATTAGAATACCCCATAGTAATTTCACTCACTACAGGGTATTATTTCAATTATTAAAATACAGTTTTTTCAGTTTCCTTATTAAATATATGAAGTTTACTAACATCTAAAGTAAATTCCAATATCCCTGTAGTATTAACGTTATCAGCAGTTGCTGTTTTTATAACTATTGGCTTTCCTTCTCCACCTTTTACATGTAAGAATGTTTCTGCCCCTAAATTCTCTGATACTTCAATTTCAGATTTCAAAATGAATTTAGCATCTTTTATATCATCTTTCTTACAACTCATATTTTCTGGTCTTATTCCAATTACAACTTCCTTATTTAAATTATTAGTATCTCTTATAATTTTTGCTTTATCTTCTGGAAGTTCAATCTCACTATTAAGTACTTTTAAAAATACTTTTCCATCACTTCCATAGGTACTTCCTTTTAAAATATTCATTTGAGGACTTCCTATAAATCCTGCTACAAATAAATTTTTTGGATGGCTATATATTTCTTTTGGAGATGCTATTTGTTGTACTATACCATCTTTCATAACTACTATTCTAGTTCCAAGAGTCATAGCTTCTGTCTGATCATGAGTTACATAAATAAATGTTGTTTTTAATTCATTATATAATTTTGCTATTTCAGTTCTCATCTGAACTCTAAGTTTTGCATCTAAATTTGAAAGAGGTTCATCCATTAAGAAAACTTTAGGTTGTCTAACTATGGCTCTTCCCATTGCAACTCTTTGTCTTTGTCCACCTGATAATGCTTTTGGTTTTCTATCTAATAAATGTTCTATATCTAATATTCTTGCTGCTTCACGAACCTTTTTATTAATTTCATCCTTTGGAGTTTTTCTAAGCTTTAATGCAAATGACATATTTTCAAAGACAGTCATATGAGGATATAATGCATAATTTTGGAATACCATAGCAATATCTCTCTCTTTTGGAGCCACATCATTAATTAATTTATCATCAATATAAAGTTCTCCATTTGATATTTCTTCAAGACCTGCAATCATTCTAAGTGTTGTTGATTTACCACATCCTGATGGTCCAACAAAAACAATAAATTCCCTATCATTTATTTCTAAATTAAAATCATTAACTGCTTTAAACCCATTTTCATATATTTTCTCTATATTTTTAAGTACTAATCCCGCCATAAATATCTCCTCCTAATTTTCAAAATTCAACATAATCCCTTAACCTTTTACTGCTCCAATTGTAATACCCTGTGTAAATGATTTTTGGAATATTATAAATATAATAATCATTGGTATTGATGCAAGAGCCGCACCTGACATCATTAATCCATAATCGGTTGCAAATTCAAGTTGCATTGTTGCAACTCCTAATGGAAGTGTTTGCATGTCCTTACTTCTTATTAATATAAGTTGCATAAAATAATCATTCCATGATGTTATAAACGTAAATATTGCAAGAGCCGCTACCCCTGGTTTAACTATAGGTAGTACTATATTTTTAAATATTCCAATTTCAGAACACCCATCTATCTTTGAAGCTTCTATAAGCTCAGTTGGAATAGTCTCACTAAATTGCTTCATTAAAAATATACCAAAAGGCCAACCAACTGCTGGTAATATTAATGATTTATAACTATCAATCCAATCTAAACTTGTTAATATATTAAATAATGGTACCATTATTACTTGCTTTGGAAGTGCCATAGCTATAATAAGTAACCAGAATACAACTTTTCTTCCGGGAAATCTTTTTTTAGCTAAAACATAACCTGATAAAGCTGAAGTTAAACATACTAATAAAGTAGTGGATATGGCAATAAAGAAACTATTAAATGTCCATCTTAATAATGGTTGTTTTGCAAGGCTTGCCCAGTTTTGCATTGTAGGCTCTGCTGGAAACCACTGTGGTGGCATTGCAATTGCTGCACCTTGATCTTTAAATGCTCCTGTTATAATCCAATAAAATGGGAATATAAAAATTACTGTAAATATACATAATATAAAGAAAGCTGTAATATTTTTTGGTGTCCATTGATTTCTCCAATCATATAAAACTTCCTTTTCTTTTTTCTTTTTATTTCCAAACATACGCATCACACCTCCCTATTAATATTCTACGTCTGTACCTAAATACTTGTATTGAATAATTGATATACCCATAACTATAATTGCAAGTACTACTCCCATAGATGAAGCAAGTCCATATTGACCAAGAGTAAATGATTTTTCATAAACTTGGTACATTATAGTTGTTGTTGAGTAATTTGGTCCTCCAGCTGTTAATAGCTGAATTAATGAGAAACATTGGAATGAATTTATAGTTGTTATAATAACTATATATAATGTTGTTGGCTTTAATAATGGCCATGTTATGTTCTTAAATACTTGTCTTGGGTTTGCACCATCAATTTCAGCTGCTTCTAAATAATCTTTTGGTATATTACCAAGTGATGCCATATAAAGAACTATAGGTTGTCCTACAGATAATGTAACTAAAACAATAAGTATTGCCCACTTTGCTATACTTGGATTACCAAGCCAAACTTGAGGATCTACTCCAAACCAACTTAAAACATGATTTAGTATTCCGTAATTAGGGTGGAATATCCATCCCCAAACAAGAGTTATACTTACTACAGATGCTATAGCAGGTAGGTAAAATACCCCTCTAAAGAATGATCTTACTTTAGAAGATTTCTTATAAATAACTAATGAAACAAATAATGAAAATACAACTACAATCGGAACGTTACCAATAACTAAAACTAACGTATTCCACAATGATTTAATGAAAATTTCATCTTTAAATATATTAATGTAATTTTCCATTCCAATAAAAATTGCACTTTTAGGATTGTAATTGAAGAAACTCATTACTATACCACCAATCATTGGTAGTATTACAAACCCTATGAAAAATATTGCAGCTGGCAATAAAAATAAATAGGACGTTACCCACTCTTTCTTTGCTAATCTGCTATGTTTTATCTTTTTATTACTAGTAGCCATTAAGATATCCCTCTCTTTCATGCTCTCTCAGCCTAGTTTTAATGGGGGATCTGACGTCCCCCATATATATTATTTCAATTCTTTTTACTTCTTTTTAAGAGTCTCATTTGCTTTCTTGTTAAATTCTTTCATTGCCTCTTCTGCTGACTTTTGTCCTAATGTGATTTCTTGAAGTGCTGGGAACCAGAAAGTTCTCATTTCTGCGAATCCATTTGCTGTGTTATAATATTTAGCAGTATAATTACCCATTGTTTCTGCAAACTTCATTTCTTCATCATCATATAAACCTTTTACTGAATCTCTAACTGAGAATGTTCCAGTAGCTTTTAAGTTCTTTGTTTGCCACTCTTTATCATTACATAAGAAATCAATGAATTTCTTTGAAGCATCTATTTTAGCTTCATCACCATTATCAAATATACATAAACCACCAATAAGTGATTCTAATGCAAGTTTACCTTCTGGTGCAGGTATTGGTAATAAAATATCATCAAAAGCTTCAGTTTTCTTTGATTGATTACTCTTAGCAAGTCCTGTTGAATAAAGAATAGTTATTGCAGCCTTTTGTTGTAAGTATAAATCTATTGAATCATTTGAAGCTAATGCTTCTGATCCTTTAGCTATTAAACCTTCATCAATTGCTTTTTTAACCCAATCCATAGCTTTTATTGCTTCTGGGCTATCAAAATTGTACGCAGTTTGATCTTCATTCATAACACTACCACCACAGATATTTGCAATGAATGCTCTTGTTCCTTGATCCCCTGCTGTACTCTTACTGTAGAATGTTAATGGTGTAACATCTGGCTTAGCTTTCTTTATAGCTCTTAAAGCTGTTTCGAATTCTTCTAAAGTCCATTGTCTATCTTTTTTATCTAATGGAAGCTTATCTAAAACTCCTGCTTCTTCTAGCATTTGCTTATTAGCTGCCATCATAAAGTTTGTAGTATTAAATGGATACATATAATATTTATCATCTAATTTACAACCTTGTAATATTTCTTTTGATACATCTCCATTCAACTTTTCTATCATGTCATCTACAGGTGCTAATGCTCCTATTCTCGCATAATCAATTATTCTTCCTGGGGCATCATACAATACATCAGGTGCTGACTTTGATGCTATAGCTGCATTTATTTTTTCTCCTCCTCCATTGAAGGATAACATTTCTACATTTACTTTTATGTCAGGATTTTTTTCCATAAATGAAGCTGCTATTTCCTCTTCATATTTTCCTACCACTCCATCTTTAGTTTCAAAATTTGGGAAAGCCCACCAAGTTATTTCAGTCTTTTCACCCTTTCCGGCAGTACTTCCTCCTGCTCCATTACTTCCACCACATCCAGCAAGTATTGATAAGCTAAGAGTAGTTACAAGTACTGTTGATAATAATTTTAATTTTTTCACACAAAATCCCCCTTTTAATACATTTTTGTAATTGTTTACTACATGTCCTAAAAAAAATAATTTAGTAATATTAAATAAAAAATTTTTTATAACTATATTTTTATAAAAAATATTTTTCATTTTATGTGTATTCTATCATTTTATTACACCATTTACAATAATTAACTGTTAAAAACTAAAAAAATTATAATAGTGTATTTTTTTATATCAAATTTACACTATTATACAATTTTAATTATGATAATTGACCTTTATAGTAGTATTTGTAATTTTTTAGAAGTATTTATTGTTGATTGCCCTTGCTTGCTTTCTCATTTCTTTAGTTGCTTCTTTCATAGGTTGTCTACAATACCCAGCCTCAACACCTTGCTCTTCAAGCATAAGTTTAATCGTTTGATATAATCCATTGCTTAAGATATCTGAAATTAAATCATTAGTTATATGCTGTACTTCTAAAGCTGTTTTAATATCACCTTTTTGAGCAGCCTCAAATATTCTTCTTGCTCTTATGCCATTTACATTAAAAGTTGATCCTATAGCACCATCTATCCCAAGTACAGCTGCTGGTAATAACATTTCATCAAATCCTGCAAATATCAATTTATCTTTAAACGTTTTTCTCATACGTTCTAACAAATAAAAATCTGCAGCTGTAAACTTAACTCCTATTATCTTTTCATTTTCAAATAATTCTGCAAACTGCTCGATAGACATATTTACTCCAGTTAAAAATGGTATAGAATATATTATTAGTTTATTATCTACTGAATTTATTATAGTTTCATAATAATGTTTAATCTCACTAAATTCAAATTTATAATAAAAAGGAGTTACTGCTGATATAGCATCATATCCGAGTTCTGTAGCATATTTTGCAAGTTCTACAGCTTCCTTTAAATTTACAGAGCCAACTTGTGCTATTAATTTAACTTTACCATTGACTTCATTTACTACTATATCAAAAATCTTTTTCTTCTCATATGTTGAAAGCATAAAGTTTTCTCCAGTGCTTCCCCCAACATATAACCCATCAATTTTACAATTATCAATATTATGCCTTACAATCTCTCTTAATCCTTTTTCGTTTATATTTCCTTCTTTATCGAATGAAACTAATAATGCTGAATAAATCCCTTTCATATCCATAATAGATTCTCCTTAATTAAATTTATTTTATTGCATTCATAAATCTCTTTGTTATTTCTTGAGGTCTTGTTATAGCACCTCCAACTACAGCTGAATAAGCACCTAGTTCAAATGCTTTTTTTAATTCTTCTGGACTTGAAATTCTACCTTCACAAATAACTGGTATTGCTGAATCTCGTACTAATTTTTCTAGTAGTTCAAAATCAACTCCATCACTTTGCTTTGAATAATCTGTATAACCTGAAAGTGTTGTTGATATACAATCAAATCCAACTTTTACAGCTTCCATCCCTTCCTCATAAGTTGAAATATCAGCCATAGCTAAACGTTTACCTTTATGAATGTATTCTACTAATTCCTTTATATTTTCGTTATTAGGTCTTGTCCTATTTGTTGCATCTAAAGCTATCATTTCACATTCAGTACTTAAAAGATCACATACTTCCTTATATGTAGGCGTTATATATACCTGTGAATCTTCATAGTTCTTTTTTATTATACCAATTATCGGTAATTTAGTTATCTTTTTTATTTCATTTATATCATCAACACCTTGTGCTCTTATAGCTATGGCTCCACCTTCTTTAGCTGCCTTTGCCATTCTCCCCATAATAAATGAACTATGAAGAGGTTCATTTTCTAAGGCTTGACATGATACAATTAATTTATTTTTTATTGTCTCTAGCATTAACAAACACCACCTTTTTGAAAATTATTTTCCTTATATTTCTATTTTAAATCATTTATTTTCTATTATCAATAGTTTTTGAAAATAATTTTCTTTTTTTTAAAAATATATAAAAAATAGGTGTGAAAATACAATCAAATATTTTCACACCTTCTATATTAACTTTTATTATTTAAAATAAAAAATATAGTACTTTATATATATCTTTTCTAGTTTCTATTTTCTTTGTGTAATTATCCTTTGCATATTGTTTATCATCAAATTTATCTTCTTTATTTTCACCATTTCTTATAGCCCAATTACCTACTAAATCACTTAAATTTTCTCCACCATTCTTTGATATATAGTAAGTTCCAAGTTTTATATTTGTATCATCTTTATCTATATCATCTTTATTAAAGTTAGTATCCCCCATTTCTTTTGCTATTTTTTCTCCTGTATCTGCTGTTAATTTCATAAGCCCCGCTCCATTTTTACCAGTGTTCTTTACTGGCTCAAATCTTGTTTCAAAATTAATTATTGATGCAACTAATTCTGGTTCTACATTATATTCTTTCGCATATTTTTCTATTATATCTTTGTCTTTTATAGGAAACACTACTTCCCTAACTGCAAATCCTGCACCTATTACTACTATTAACCCTATTACTATTATACTTATTATTTTTCTCATTTTATTTCCTCCTTAAGTTTGTCCTAATTACCCATTTTTGATACTTTATTTAATAATATTTTAAAGAATTCTTCTTGAGTTCCTTCTTTATAAATTTCATCATACATACTTCCATCTTTTATGAATATTACTCTTTTACAATAACTTGCTGTAAAAGCATCATGCGTTACCATCATTATTGTTGCTTTATTCATTTCATTTAAATCTTTTATTGTATTTAATAAACTTTCTGCTGATTTTGAATCTAATGCACCTGTAGGTTCATCTGCCAAGATCAATGACGGCTTTGTTATTATAGCTCTACATGCTGCTGTTCTTTGTTTTTGACCTCCAGATATTTCGTATGGATATTTATCTAAAAATTCTTTTATTCCAAGTCTTTCTGAAGTCTCCATTACTTTTTTATTTATTTCTTTTCCTCTTCCCTTTGCCAATGTTAATGGCAAGGCTATATTTTCTCTTACTGTTAATGTATCTAAAAGATTAAAATCTTGAAATATAAATCCTAAATTTTCTCTTCTAAATGTAGCAAGTTTTTTGCTTGATATATTTGTTATATCAAAGCCATTTACATATACCTTTCCGTTAGATGGCTTGTCTATGGTTGATATAATGTTTAATAATGTACTTTTACCTGAACCTGAGGGTCCCATAACTCCTACAAATTCACCTTCATTAATTTCTAAATCTATTCCTTTTAATGCTATGTATTTATTATTTTTCTCACCATATACTTTTTTAAGTTCTTCTATTTTTAATATGTTTTTCATAATATCTCCTTTCTTCTATTAATTTGTAATGTTCTTTAATATAATTGATATATATATACGCCTTGTTATTCTAAAATATATAAAATATATTAAAGTATACATTCCATAAATTATAAGAATTGCAACTGCGTATTTATGATTCATACTAAGTACAGTTATACTAAGGGCTGCTAGTGAATGTATTACCCCAATTATAAGAGGTACTATATATACAAATGATAATTGCTTTGTTATTATTTTTTTAATATCAATTCTTGTAAAGCCTATTTGGCTTAATATTTTGTATCTTGGCGCTTCATCATGAGCTTCCTGGATAAATTTAAATAACAATATAGATATTGTGCATATAGTAAATATTACAGATATACATATTCCAATAAAAAATATATTAGAAAGTAATGCTACACCCGAACTACTATCATATGAAAAATACAGAGCTGCACATATTCCAACAGATGTTATTGTTGAAGCGATTAAAATAGATACAGTTGATAAAATTCTTGCATTACTTCTTATTCTAAATAATAAATTAGATGTTGAAACTAAGTTTATTCCATCCTCAAAACCAGTTCTATCTTTTTCATCTATTATTCTTTCTATTACTTTAGTTCTAAATAACTTGTATGTTCCTTTTATTACTAATAGCAATGTTAATAATACACTTAACCCCAAAGTCATAATGGCCCATGGATATGTCATATATCCTATTGCTATTATTACTACGCCTGGAAGTCCTTTTATTATTGTTTTCTTAAAAGCTGCTTCACACATATTGTTACCTTTAAACAAATCTATTAATTGGTATTTCTCAATAATACTTGAACTATTTAGACATACTAAAAAATAGAATACGAAGAAAATAGCATTTGTAATGAATATTGCTTTTAAGTCAAAAATCATATGTGAATTTCCATAACTAGCACCTAAAATATAGCTATATAACTTAGTGAAATACTTTGATAAAAATATTCCTAAAATTGTTCCACCTATTGCTGCTACGATTCCTATAAGTAAATTTTCACCAAATATCATATTAGCTATTTTATTATTTTCCATTCCGACTAGCGAGAAAATTCCAATTTCTTTTTTTCTCTTATTTATAAAAAACTTATTTGAATACCAAATAAAAATCATAATTACAAAAATAACTAAAATTGTAGCTCCATAAAATATTCCATTTACATCTTCGTATTCATTAAGTATTTTTTTAATATCTTCACTAAATATAATTGAATTAAATATATATAAGATACTTACAGCTAACATAACTGCTATTCCATATATTCCATAATCTAATCTATTTTTATTTATATTCCTTAAAATCAATTTCACTCTTAAAAACCCCCTGTACTCTTACTGTACTTTGATTATAAAGTGATATCTTAAAAACTCATATTTAAGTTCATTACTTTATTCTTTCATTTTTGTAAGAATACAAAAAGAGATGCTATAAATGTATAGCATCTCTTTAGATTTCTATTTATTATTCTATTTTTCACATTTAATAATTAATCTAATTGAATTTTCCTTATCAAAGTCACTTCCATCATAATCTCCGAAAGTTCTAATTTTTCTAAATCCAATACTTGATAAAAATTCAATTAAATCATCACTAATTAACGGTATTAACAATTCTTCATTAGAGAATTCTTTACCTTTAACTTGTAACTTATTTATACAATTTATATATTCTCCATCTCTTTCAAGCTCTGTAGTTAATCTAATATTTTTATCTTCAATATATTCATTTCCTAGTATTGTTATTTCTTCATTTATTATTTTATCGAAATTCAAAGTTTCAAGTACAAAAATACCTTCATTATTTAAAATTTTGTGTACATGCTTTAAAGCAGTTCTTGTATCTCTTCCACTTTCTAAAAATGATATTTCATCATGTAAATAATAAATACCATCGTAATAATTTAGATTATCATCTTTTCCAAGTGTTAAAAGAGTAGTATCTCTAAACTTTAAATCTAAACCATCATAATAATTAGCTTTGTCCTTTGCAACTTTGACAAAATACTTATCAATATCGATTGCTTGAACTTCGTGACCTTCCTTTGTAAGTGCAATTGCAAATTCTCCTGTTTTACAAGCTGCATCTAATAATTTTTTCTTAAATTTGAAACTTTCCTTTAAAAATCTTAATGTCTCACAGTTCATTGGATATATACTGTCATAGTAATTTGAAAATTCTTTATAAAACATTTATATCACCTTCTAATTTATTTGTATGCTTATATACTACTAGATTTAGCACTATATAAACTTGATTCAAATCAAATTAAATTTTAATATATGGTTTTTTATGTAAACTTTGTAAGGCGATTATTACTATTGTTCATACATATTACCTAATGTTCTCTTTTGAATTATTAATATTCCTTATTTTTGTATTTAATCCAAAAATAAAAGTAAATTTTTTAAACTTTTTGTTAATACTATTAATTGAGATACACTTTAACCTTAATTATTTGTATAATGTAAACTTAAATAATAATTATTTTATAATTATTATTATTTCATCTTAAGGAGATTACTATGAAAAAATTTATGTCAGAATTTAAAGAATTTGCATTAAAGGGGAATATCTTTGATTTAGCAATCGGGGTTGTAATAGGTGGTGCCTTTAATAAAATCGTATCATCACTTGTTAATGATATTATTATGCCTTTAATTGGAGTATTAACTGGAGGAGTAAATTTCAATGACTTGAAATTTGTTTTAGCAGAAGGTGTAAACGGCAAAGCAGTTACCCTAAATATAGGAATGTTTATTCAAAATATAATAGACTTTCTAATTATAGCTTTATCAATTTTCATGGCAATAAGACTTGCTTCTAAGTTTAATAAGAAAAAAGAATTAGAAGAAGAAATTGAGAATGAAGCTGAAGAATCAAAGGAAGATTTAAATCTAGTTCTTTTAGCTGAAATAAGAGATCTACTTAAAGAAAATAAAGTTGAGCAATAAAATTTGCTCAACTTTATTTTGTTTCTTCCATTATTTTTTTTAATTTATTTTGAACTAACCATAATTTCTTTTGCTTTCTATTAAAAGTAACTAATCTACCTTTATTAGTTTTATTTTCATCAATTAGTTTTATGTATTCTGCATCTGCAATTTTTAATGCATCTTGAATAACTGAAAGTTCTTCTTTATTAAACATGTATTATTCCTCCATTTGGCTTATATGTTAATTTACTTTTATTATTATACCATAATAATAATAAATAAAAAAAGGAATGCAAATTAGCACTCCTTTTTAATCTTATAATAGACTTTCTACATGTCCTTTTACTTTAACTTTTCTATAAATGTCTTCTATTTTTCCATCCTTATCAATAACAAAAGTACTTCTTTCTATACCGAATACTTTCTTTCCAAACATGTTCTTCTCTTTAAGTACATTATATAACTTGCAAACTTCTTCATTTTCATCTGACAATAATACAAATGGCAAATCATATTTTGTAATGAATTTATCATGTGCTTTTAGTGAATCTCTACTTACTCCTAAAATAACTGTATTATCATCTAAGAATTTTTCATTATATCTCTTAAAATCTTGAGCTTCAAGTGAACATCCTGGAGTATTATCTTTAGGATAGAAATATAATATTACTTTCTTACCTCTATAATCACTTAATTTATGTTCTTTATTATCTGATCCAGTTAAAGTAAAATCCGGAGCCATCATGCCTTTTTCTAAAACTTCTATATTCACAATATCACCCTCCATAATTATCTTTTAATAATAATTATTATATAGTATAATATTTCTTTTTGCAAGTTTTCACATTAATCTATATTGTGACTTCTTTTATAAACTCTTCTGTTTTACGTACTCTACCTATTCTAGTAAATATATTTTTTACAGTACAGTTATGCACTTCTTCATTTGCAGCTTTCATAGCATCCTCTATAAAAATTTGGTTATAACCTCTTTCATAAGCTTGTCGTGCTGTGCTTTCAACACCTATATTTGTAGAAATTCCACATAATACAATTGTATCTATATTTCTCCTACGCAATTCTAAATCTAAATCTGTTCCAAAAAAAGCTCCCCATTGACGCTTTTTAACTTTATAATCATCTTCTTTAACATCTAATTCTTCGCAAAAATTAGCCCAGTTATTTAATTGTTCTGCATTATTAACATCATCATTATCTGTAACTGGATTTAATTTATCATTATCATCATGAAAATCAACATGTACAAAAGCTGTAAAGCCATTATTTTCTCTAAATATATTTACTAATTCTTTTGACTTTTTAACTACATCAAATCCTTTAGTCATATTAACTATTCCTTCTTGAAGATCTATTAAAACAAGTGCTGTCTTACTAAAATCTAAATTTAATTTTTTCATCTTTTGTTCTCCTCTTTATTACTATACTTTATTTAATTTTCTTTTAATAGCAAACATAATCATAATTGATGGTATTAATATACCAACTGACGCTGCCATTAAAATAAGACCTATAGTTTTAATATCTAAATATATTATACCAATACTGCAAAGTAAAATTCCAATTAGAGATACTATTAAACTTACTTTAGCCGTTTTATATACATCAATATACTTTTCTGCATCTTCTCTACTACTTGTATATATTGGATTTGTTCCAGGAGTTGCTTTAAAGAAATGGAATACATTCTGACTTGAACATACATACTCCCAGCCTGCCCCTTTAAATATTTCTATATACTCATCTAATCCATCCTTATCTTTTGAGAAATCCCTATAGTCCATTGAATATATTTGTTCCTTCTCTTCTCCCTTAGTTAAAACATAATTAAATATGTTAGCTTTTTCAAGTATCCAACCTTCTTTAGATAAACATCTAAACCTTTCTAACGCTCTTTTTTCATCAAATGCATATCCTAAATTTGAAACCCTTTTACTTGCTCTACCCATAAACTTATCTCCTACCCTTTTATAATATTTAAAGACTCTTCACCATATGCAACCATTTTTCTTCTTCTTTTAATATCTTGTATTATAAGCTCTTTCCCTTTTTCAGTTAACTTATAACACTTTCTTCTATCAGTATTATCCTCAATTAATTCAATCAAACAATTCTTTTGTAATTTACTAAGTATTGTATATAAACTTGCTGGACCTATTTCCACTATACCATTAGACTTATCACTAACCTCCTGCATTATTGCATAACCATGCTTTGGAACTACTAGAGAAAGTAAAATATAATATGTGGAGTCTGTTAGAATATTCTCATCTAAAGCTTTCTTCCTTCCCATACAACCTCCTATTATATATCATTTAAAGATATATCGTTTAAAGATATATTAATCCATTTTTTTACTTTTGTCAATAATTTATATACCAAATTATAAAAAGGTAACTAAAATTTAAGCTACCTTTACACATTACAATGAGTATTCAATTATTTTATCTAATAAATTGCTAAAATCTAAGCCTTTATATCTTGCACTTTTAGGAATAAGACTTTCCTTTGTCATTCCAGGTAAAGTATTAACTTCTAAAAAATATGGTATTCCATCACTTACGATCATATCAACTCTTGAATACCCTTTGCATTCTAAAACGTTCCATATCTTTTTAGACCAGTCATTCACATTTTTTTGTAACTCATCTTCTAGAATTACAAATTCCTCACTTGCTCCACCATTATCATACTTAGATGAATAATCAAAAAACTCACTATTGTTAGCCTTTATGCTTAATGTTGGAAACACCTCTCCATTTAAAATAAAAGATGTAATTTCTATTCCCTTTATATACTTTTCAATTATGACTTCCTTATCATACTTTAACACTTCTTTAACTGCCTCTAAAACTCCCTCTTCATTTTTAATAAAAAATGTTGCAACACTAGATCCCCCTGAATTTGGCTTTATAAATACAGGATAACCTATTTCATTTATTAGTTTATAATTTATTTCTGAAATAGACTTAACTGTAGTCCAAGGTGCTGTCATAATACCTTCACTTTTAATTATCTTTTTTGTAATCGACTTATTCATACAAATTGCACTAGTTAATACTCCACATCCACTATATGGAATATCTAATGTTTCAAGCAGTCCTTGAATTGTGCCATCTTCACCAAATCTGCCATGTAAAGCAATAAAAGCAAAATCTATATTTTTAACTTTTTCTATAACCTCTTTTTTAGAATTTATTATAATTGGAACTACTTCCTCATATTTTTCTCTATTTAAATATTTGACTATTTCTGCTCCAGATAATAGTGATATCTCCCTTTCGTCTGATATACCACCCATAATTACTCCAATTCTCATACAATTTAAGCTCCTTTTCATTTAATATCTACTTACATTATATTAATATTTTTACAAAGTAATAAGAACCACACCTAAGTAACTTTTCTTAAGGTATGGTTCTTATTTATGCTTAAACTATATTGTTTTCTTCTATTAGTCTTAATATAAATTTCTCTATTCTTTCAGCGCTTTCAATAGCATTAAGCATATCATTTTCATCAACATCTAATTGATATGGATACCTTACTTGAACTCCATAAGAAATCAATTCAATGCAATCATCATATATTTCTTTAAATTTATCATTTAATTTAATACATCGATTATTTAGTAAAACAATATCATGGGTTTTCTCAACTTTTTTGCCATTTAATATTAAGAAACCTTTTAAATATTTTTCTGCACTTTGCTCACAATGATAGCAAATAATTTCTATTGGAAATGGATCCATCCTTATTAAAAACCTTGCAGATTCTAAATCCCGTCTAGCAAATTCAAACCACTCGTCAGAGATTTTTGATTTGCTCATAAAGTTTTACTCCATGATTACTTATTTGATGTTCCATAGTGAATTTAATATTTGATCTTTCTTTAAATTCATCACTATAGTACACAATTAAGTCTATTGGCATAGTTGCAACTTTAGATATAGCTTTTCTAACATTCTTTATTATATCTATTTTTCTTAATGATTTATCTTCTGCTATTATGCAAATATCCAAATCACTCTCTGAATGAGGTTTACCATATGCATATGATCCAAAAAGATATACAACCTTTATATTTGATGAGTTTCTTATCTCTTTAACTACATTATCTAGCTCTAGTGATATACTTTCATTCAATTAACTCACCTGCCTATTTAAGAATATTTAATTCTTTACTATAAGCTTATTACAATTACTCTATAATTGTGTATAAATCTTTATCTATTGGTAATATTTCACATATATTTTTATCTGCTATTATATGCAGTTCGTGAAGTGCTCTTGTACATACAGTATAAAATAAATTATTATGGCTTTCACCTAAATAATTTTCTCCATCAGCTACAATTACACAGTCAAATTCTAATCCCTTTGATAAATATGATGGTATTATATTTATACCTTTTTTGAATTCACACTTGTCATCTTCAATTAAGTTTATATTTGCAATTACGCCCTCTAATCTTTCATATAACTTACGTGAAACTTCTCTATTTTTTGATATAATCGCAATTGATTCATATCCCTTACTAATCATGTCATTAACTAGTTTTGAAACTCTATCTACAGTTTCAGTTTTAGTTATATAAACAGTTGGAGCTTCCCCTTTTCTTTCAACAGCTTCAATAGGTTCATGAGTTTTTAGAAGTTCTCTAGTGAAATTGGTTATATTATATGTTGATCTATAACTTTTAGTTAAAACTGCAGTTTTTACATCAAAGAATATATCAGTTATTCCTTCTTTATTTTTAACGTTTGAATTCTTATCAATTCTTTGATTTAAATCACCCATTATAGTAATTGATGCATCTTTAAATGATTTTTTTATTATTTCATAAAATAATGGACTATAATCTTGAGCTTCATCTATAAGTATATGTTTTACATTAGAATAATTTCTAAAGCCTTCCATTGCTGCTCTTATATAAATTATTGGAGTAATATCTTCATACTTTACCTCTCCAAAGTTTAAATACTCAATTGTAAGGTTTCTTATGTCATCTAAATTGACATCAGTGTACTTACTTATATTTTCCCAAAGCATCTTATAAATTGTTACACTGTTTACTGTTTTTATCATTTCATCAACTTGTATATTAACTTGCTCTTTACAGTAAGTATAGAAGTGAGTTTTATCTTCTACATATTCAAAGTCATCATCATCAGATAAATATTTAGTCTCAACTTGTGAGAATATACTTTCCTTTATTACTTTAATTCTATTTAAAAATGGTATATCCTTAAATCTTTTTATAAATGTATTTTCAACACTCTTCTTGCTTACTATTTCTTTTCCATCAATTATAATAGGCTTAGCATTAGTTAAAAGTCTTGGAATATCCCTTGTAAATTCATTAAGTACATACATAAAATCAATAGTATTTTTGTATTCCATCCCTTTAGATCTTACTAAAAATTCTTCATCCTTCTTATCTGCTGAATATATATATTCTAAATAATCATTTTTACTTTCATAATTACAATTTGCTGGTAAAAAAGTCTTTGAATAATTTTCAAAAGTTGTTTGTAATATATTTGTTTCTCCAAGTTCAGGTAATACATCAGAAATATATTCTGCAAAAACCTCATTTGGACTGAATATTAAAATATTTTCAGGGCTTAATTCTTTTCTATATTTATAAAGAATATAAGCTGCTCGATGAAGTGCTATAGAAGTTTTACCTGACCCTGCAGCTCCTTGTATAAATAACACTTTACTATCTTCATTTCTTATAATATCATTTTGTTCTTTTTGAATTGTAGCTACGATATTTTTCATTTTATCAGTAGCACTACCACCTAACATCTCTCCTAATGATTCATCGCATAATGATTCATTAGAATTGTGCATGAATACTATTTCTCCATTTTTTATATTAAACTGTCTATTAAATTCAATTGTTCCTTCTATTCTTCTCTTTGGAGCATCATAATAAGCTCTTCCTATTTCAAAATCATAAAATAAAGTTGATACCGGTGAACGCCAATCAAATACTAGAAATTCAAAATTATCTTCATCTTCAACTGTTGATAGTCCAATATAGAAACTCTCCGCTTCTTCTCCATCAGCTTTAAAATCAAGCCTTGCAAAGTAAGGTGATCCTATTTGTCTCTCTAAAGTTTTAATTCTATTGATTTTTCTTGAATGCATCTTTTCTTGCATTGCAACTTGACTACAGTTTTCATTTATTTCTATTTCATCTAATTCATTTCTATTATCCCAAAGAAATCTTCTATGTTTTACTATTTCTTTATCTTGTGTTTCGCTTAAATCGATATATTTATCTAATAATTCCTTTATTGCCTCTTGAGTTTGTTCTAAATATTTTTCTTCGTCTAAAAGTTCTTTTCCTATAAGCATATTTTATTTCTCCTTACATAAACATCATTAAATTTTAGATTGTATGAAGTAATATGTCAAGATGAATTGGTAATATTTAATTATTTAAAATTTTATTTTTTATGTATTTTAAAGTTTTATCTTCTCCATCTATTGCTAACATATTAAGTAATTGTTCTATAGTTGCCCTTGTTTCATCATGTAAAACATAATATTCTTTTCTTTCATCATAATATTCAAGTGGACTTCTATCTGTATATTTATCTTTTTGATAATTTTTTGATGCTGACATCCTATCAATAAACATTTCAACTACATAGTTAAAGGGCATTTTCATTCCTTTTAATCCTTCTTTAGGATTTAATCCATAGTCAATCCAATACTCAAAATGATGTTTATTTCTTCCTTTATGATGAAGCCAAGCCGTTGATAACCCTTCTACTTTCTTCTGCGCTCCGTTTGGACTTGAAGTTCCTTTATAATATTTTATTCCAACTTTAAACTCTGTCCATGAGTACTTAGAAAGATCATGTAATAACCCCTGCTTGTACAATCCAACCATAAAACAATATTTCATTACTAATAATTTATGATTAGTAATCGTCTTGAAGTGATTAATTCCATTCATTAATATATTCTCCCGCCTATTCTTTTAATTATTCTATAATATATATTACCATTTTTCTTTATTATATTAAAATAAGCAGTACTAAACCTTTTCAATGTAATCTATATAATTATACGTTATTTATACTACCTTGATAAATTTCTCCTCAATGCTTACAATATATTTTGAAACTAAAGAAAAGAGGGTATTATAAATGGAAGAAATTTTAAATTATGATTCATTATTAATTTTAGCTGTTGTTGCCTTTTTCACACCATTTCTAGTAGCTAAATTAAAGAAGATAAAAGTTCCATACCAAGTTGGTGAAATATTTATAGGTATTATACTTGGTAAAAGTTTTTTTAATGTTATAAAGCCAGATGTTTGGATTTTATTTTTATCAAATCTAGGTCTTGCTTATTTAATGTTTTTAAGTGGTCTTGAAATAAATTTTGAAGACTTAAAATTAACAGAAGGTGAATCCTTTTTTAATTCGAAAGTTTTCTCTAGTATAAAGGTATTTATATTTTCACTAATACTATCTAATGTACTAGCATTTACTCTCCTTAAAATGGCGGGACTAGATAAGGGCTCATTATTTTTCGCACTGTTATTTACATCAGCTGCACCTGGATTAATTGTGCCTATGTTAAAATCAAAGCGTATATTAAGTAGTGACTTTGGTCAAACACTGCTTATATTTTCACTTATAGCTGAATTCGTATGTTTAATAGGAATAACTTTTATAGCATCTGTTTCAACTTATGGATTATCATTAAAAAGTTTTACCTTTTTAATAACTTTCCTAGCTGCTATAGTTATCTATTTGATTTGTAAGGCTGTATTTAAAACTAAGGATTTATCAATGCTTGCTTTTAAAAACCTTCATATAAGTGTTAGAGGAGCTTTTGTGCTTGTACTTGTATTAGTTGCAATAGCTCAAAAGACAGGCTCAGAAATAATCTTAGGCTCTTTCCTTGCTGGAATTATATTTTCACTTCTAGTTGGAAAAGCTAAAGAAGAAATTTCTCACCAATTAGATGTTATTGGATATGGTTTTTTAATACCAATATTCTTTATTATGGTTGGAGTTAATATAGACTTAAGATCTATCCTTGAGAATCCAAGTGCAATTTTAAAGATACCGTTATTTTTACTTGTATTCTTTTTAGTTAAGTTTATTCCATGCCTTTTATTTAAAAATAGATATGGAGTTAAAAATTCAATTGCTGCATCAATGATATTAACAGCACAACTTAGTTTAACAATAGTTGGTGCCCAAATGGCAGTAAACCTTGGATACATAACTGAAGCAGATTACTCAGCATTTATAGTAACAACTGTTATATCATGCATTGTCTTCCCTATACTATTTGAAAAATTCTTTGTTGAAGATGAAACTACAGTTGAAACAGTTAAAGAAGAGGAAAAAATAATAATACGTGAATTTGTCTTAAGTAGTGAATGGTATATAGGAAAATCTTTAAAAGATTGGAAACTTCCAAACGGATGTAGAGTTTTCTCTATTGTTAGAGATGGAACTGAGATTATGCCTACTGCTGATACACTATTAAAAGATGGTGATTTAATAATTGTAGCCGGTGTACGTCATGCTGTTGATGATACTTTAAATATGCTTACTGTATGTAACCTTTCATTACCAAAATAATTCAAAGCCTAGATAAGTATTAATTCTTATCTAGGCTTTTATTATTTATTCTTTATTACATTTAAGAAATTCTCTAAAATTCTAGCTGTTATTCCCCAAATTACATTTTGCCCATATTTATAAAATAGAACTCTATAATTTCCATCTCTGAATTTATAGTTAATTCCATCTTTAACATTTTCAAATGGGAAATTATCTCCAGGAACTGTTATAACTTTGTTTTTTACTGAAATAGGCTCATGCTTTATCAAATAATCTAGTGGAATTATTAAAAGGTTTTTTACTTCATCTTTATTTATTAAAAACTTAACATCATCCTTTATGTGCGCTAAAAATGGATATATTATAATATTAGTATTTGATACAAATATATCTAATTTAGATATTATACTAATATTATCTCCACCAACTCCGATTTCTTCAAAGCACTCTCTAAGTGCTGCATCTTTAGGACTTTCTCCATTTTCAATTGCTCCCCCTGGAAAACATATCTCTCCAGGATTTAATGTAAGTTTATCTGTTCTAACTTCAAATAGTATATGACTTGTCCCATTAACATTTATAACTGGAATAATTACAGCACTTCTTTTCATACTATCTTCATCATTAATACCAGGTGTATAATCTTTAAAAACTTTCTCTAAAAAATCTCTCATAAGCCATCTCCATTAATTAAATTCTATACCATTTTCTGCTCTTCTCATCTTATTAACATAATTAGCTATTCTCATCTTAAATCTTTCTTGTTCTTTTGCATTATAAAATGCTGCTAAATCTGATGAAAGAAAAATACTATCTAAAACTAAATATTTTAAATCTTTTATATTAGTTTCATCTTCTTTACTTAAATCTTCTTCGTTTATTTTTTCCATTAACTTACCAAAAGAATTTTTGTATTCATTTAATCTTGCTAAATCTTTATCATTAAATTCAATAGTCTTATCTAAAGCTACCTCATTTACAAAATCTAAATACTCTTTATTAATATTAGTATATTCATCATATATTCTAACTAAACTCATTTTTCTAACCTCTTTCTAATTAATATATATATTCTATATTAACATTATCACATTATATAAAAAAGTTAATTTAATTTTACTTTATAAATTTACTATTACATGGATAAACTATTTTTAAGATATTTTAAAGGTAGGTATAATATGAAAAAATTTTTGAGTATTTTTATAATAACTATTTTAA
>NZ_JAVXRL010000001.1:108277-172419 GCF_036643715.1 Clostridium sp.
TACAAACATTAAGTTACCTGTTTTATCAATGAATGATAAAACTTACGAAACAATAATGAAACAAGATTTATTAACCTTAATGCTCGCCTACCCAGGCTATATTACTAACATAGAAAAAAATGGCGATAAAGTATATTGTATTATGAAATCTGGACGAAAAATAGTTTATGACGACAAGAAAAAGAAAAGCTATGAAGAGATGTTACTAAATCCAGACCTCCAAGATATGCTAAAAGATTTTTATCCCCTTAGTAAAAATAGTACTATTATGCCTAAAAACTTTGATCCAGGTAGAGCTAGACATTATGATCTTTTAAATGAAGTTTATGGAAGCACAAAGAAATCAGTTGAAAAAAATTTAACTAATTTAAAGTATTGTTATCCAAATTATCAGTTTAACAGCCAAAATAATTGTAGTAATGCTTTAGACTTGTCCCTAAGAGAACTAATATCCCTTTCTAAAAACAGATCTGATATTAGTAATCTTCTTTATCCCGGAAGTGGAACTTACAACTATAGGGTTATATCTGGTACTGAAAGGCTTAGTCCACACGCGTATGGTATTGCTATAGATTTAAAAAGTGATAAACGTGATTACTGGAAGTGGTCTACTGAAAAAGATGGTTCTAAAAGAGTATCAGAATATCCAAAAGAATTAGTTGAAATCTTTGAAAAAAATAATTTTGTTTGGGGCGGGAAATGGAATCATTTTGATATTTTGCATTTTGAATATAGACCGGAAATAATTATAAAAGCTAAATATTTTACTAATTGGAAAAATGAAAATAATTGGTATGATGGTGTCCCATTAAATGATACAACTTTAAAGTACATTAATACAATTGAGACCGTACTTGGTGATACAACAGTTTCAAGCAATATATTATCCAAAACTACTTTAGATAACGAATGGAAACTTTTTGTTGAAAATATTTTCTTAACTAAAAGTAAAGCAATATTAAATAAAGACTTAGAAGTTATTAAGTCCCTATATGATACTAATATCAAATTCGGACAATGGGCATACGAATATGAAGAAAGTAAATCAAAGTATATTAATAACTGGGCAAACAAGCAAGGAGTTGAATTTATAGATATAATACCTAATGTAATTATTCGTAAAGGAGTTACTTCAAAAAATTCCTCATCATTTTATGTAATGTGTAATACTGAATATAAGTACATTTATAAAGACAGTCCAACTGAAATAAATAGCTCTAGAATAGGTACATATCATTCACTTCAATTATCTAAAAAAGATAATACGTGGATTATAACAAAAGAGTGGTATACAGACCCCTTTGCTGATTCATTAAAACTAGAACAAATTAAGGCTTGTGATATAAAAGAATTTATATCAAGTAAAGAAAAACGTGATTTGTCTAACATTCATGAAAAGAGAAAGTCTGCTGTTTTATACGCTAAAAAATATTGTGGTTCAGCTGCTTCTCCTGATATTGGATTTAACTATAATAAAAAATATAGAGATTTTAACTGTGAAGGTGGAGATTGTGCAAACTTTGCTTCTCAAATACTTCATGAAGGTGGTGGTTTTAAAAAGACTACTGCTTGGAATTATGAAAAAGGTAGTGCAACTGGCCCTTGGATTAATGCTGATAGCTTTAATAATTATATGATTTCTAGTGGAAGAGCTTATGTAATCGCTAAAGGAAGTTACGATAATGTTTATAAATCTTCATTTAAATTACTTCCAGGAGACTATGTAGCTTACGAAAAAAAAGGAGATATAACTCATATATCAATGGTTACTGGTATTGATTCAAAAGGTTATCCTTTAGTAACATGCCACAATACTGATAGAAATGATGTACCTTGGGACTTAGGTTGGAGTAATAAAGGTATTAAATTTTGGCTTGTTCGTGTTGGTTATTATTAAAATTTAACATTAATAAAATTAAAATCCTGAAAGATATTTCTAACACCTTTCAGGATTCTTTCTAAATTTTATTCAATTTTAAAGGTTCAAGTGTATTTTTTATACTTTCTATACTTGATCCTATACTTGTTTCAACAGCAGCTGTTATAGCCCCTTCAATAAGTGCACAATCAATCAATTCTACTTTCTCTGTATCAATTTCTCCCATTAAGAAGTCAACAGCCATTTCAGCATTCATATAAGCACTGCCTAAATCAAATAATACTAATACACCCTCATCAGAATAAACTTCCTTTATTGCATTAGATATTTTTTCTACGTCAGTTCCTATTCTGCCATCATCTGTTCCACCAGCTGCTACAATTGGTGCTTCTGGTGCCATTTGTAATGCCATTTCAACAACACCTTCTGCAATTTTACTACTGTGTGATATTATAACTATTCCTACCATCTTTAAGCTCATCACCTTTCACTAGTATCTACTTTACTTCTTCATAAATAGTTTCTAAAATATAGTAGCATGAAGTTGCTCCTGCATCTTGATGACCTATACTTCTTTCTCCAAGATAACTTGCTCTTCCCTTTGTTGCTTTAATTGTTTTAGTAAACTCAACACCTTTAAGTGCTGCATCCTTTCCTTTTTCTAAAACAGTTATATCATCATCTCCATCTTCTATAGCCTTTTCCATAGCTTTAATAGCTGGTGCTAATGAATCTATGATCGTCTTTTCTCCCTCCACAGCTTTTCCTCTTTGTTTAATGCCATCTAATGCCATTTTTAAAGCATTTACAAATTCATTTATATTAATATCCTTTTTACCATTAACTGCTATAGCAGCTTTCATAAACGCAGTTCCATAAAGAGGGCCTGATGCACCACCAACATTTGTAACTAATGCCATTCCTGTTTTCTTAAATATATCCCCTATATTATCTCCATTATCATCTTTTAATTTTTCAACAACTGCAGTGAAACCTTTGCTCATATTAAGACCATGATCTCCATCACCTATAATTGCATCAAGTTCTGTTAAGTAAGCCTTATTGTTATCTAATTTTATATATATTTTATTTAATATTTCTATTACCTTTTTACCATCCATATTTGCATTTCCTCCTAGCTATTAACTCTCTTATAATGTCTTTAACGCAGGTGTATCAGATTTTGCATCCAATAATTTTTTAAGTTCATCATCAAGCTTTAATAATGATACTGAACATCCTGACATTTCTAGTGATGTCATATATTCTCCAACAAAAGTTTCATATACCTTCACTTGTATATCCTCAAGCATTTCTCTAACCTTCTTATTTATTATATAAAGTTCCATAAGTGGTGTACCAGAAAGACCATTTATCATAACTGCTACTTCATCATTTTCATCTAATTTCATATCTTCAAGAATTTTATTAACTAATTGAGCTGCAATTTCATTTGCTGTTAAAATTTTTTCTCTATGAGTTCCAGGCTCACCATGAATCCCCATACCAATTTCAACTTCGTCTTCTGCTAATTTGAAATTTGGTTTGCCAGCTGCAGGTACTGTACAAGATGTTAATGCCATCCCCATACTTCTAACATTATTAATTACTTTTTCTGCAACATCTTTAACTTCTATAAGAGATGCTCCTTCTTCAGCTTTTGCACCTGCAATTTTATGAACAAACACAGTTCCTGCAATACCTCTTCTACCTGCAGTATAAAGGCTATCTTCTACAGCAACATCGTCATTTACCACAACTGATTGAACCTTTATTCCTTCCATTTCAGCCATCTCTTGTGCCATTTCAAAGTTCATTACATCACCAGTGTAATTCTTTATTATAAGAAGTACACCTTCTCCATTATCAACTTCTTTTATAGCTTCATAAATTTGATCTGGTGTTGGTGATGTGAATACTTCTCCACATACTGCAGCATCAAGCATTCCGTATCCTATATATCCTGCATGAGCTGGTTCATGTCCACTTCCACCACCACTTACTAAAGCAACTTTTCCTTTATCTTTACTATTTTTTCTTACTAATACATCAAAACCATCTATTCTTCTTAAGTGGTTATCATGTGCATAAAGCATTCCTTCTATCATATCTTCTAAAACATTATCTGGATTATTGATTAATTTCTTCATAATTAATTCCTCCTAAATTTCCTTAAAGATTATTTTGTGTATTCGTTTACTATTTATAGTTTAATTATACCAAAAAAACACTAATCATTAAAGGTTAGTGCTTTTCTGTTCTATATTAATTATTTATATCCATTTTCTTTATCAAGAGCTTCTTCTTTTATTTCTTTTCTCATACCATTTAATGCTTCTGATCTTCTATTGTTTTTTTCTTTTAATGTTTCTTTCATCTTTTCATCATCAGTTACTTCAATCATCTCTTCAGCAAGATGAATATTCTCAATTGTATTACTAATATTATTTTGGATTCTATCTACATTATCTCTTCTATCATCGGGTTTATTTTTCATCTCTTATCGCTCCTTCACATATATAAATTTCATTTTTATTATGTGTATATTGATTATCTTTATCCTCTGAAATAACTTACAAAAAAGGGACTTAATCAATATAAATTAATAAATCCCTTTTAAATCAAATTTATTTAATTGTATTTAATACAAATTCTCTAAATGTATTAAAGCTTGCTTTTTCTATAGTTGCACCTTTATTTATCTTACCACTAACGAAATTATATTCTGCTGACCCATAGTTAAACCCTGGATCTGCAATTATTAAGCTAGTCTCTGATGTTCTATAAGGTACCTTTTCTTCTAATACTTCTCTACAAAAATCTAATACTTCTAAATAGTTTTCAATATATCCACCCTTAACCATGTTTACTATAAAGAAGAATAAATTATATCCTCCAATTAATGCTTGCATCTTTCCATTTTCCATATTGAATACTTTTCCTGTACTATAGAAGAACTTAAGATTTTCAAAAGTTAATGTTTTGTATTCTCTATCAATTACTAATCTTTCATCACTTATACTTTCAAGATCCTTCAGCATGTTTTCAAATGAAGTTCCTTGTATAATTGCGTTATCACTTATAACTTGTGTAAACCTTTCTACTGCATTTTCCATATGCTTATTCACACTTATTATTTGATCATTCATTGATACTGTAAATTCACCATTTTCATATATTAAAGTAACTTTATTACTCATAAAACTCTACCTCACTTTTAATTAATAATCATTATTATATCATATAGATTATCATTCAAACAACAGTATTTTATATTAAATTATCTTCTTTTAATAAATTAAACAATGTTGGATTAAAATTAAATTCATCCATTAAACTTTTTACTTCATTTAATGCCTTTTCCTTTTTCTCCTTTGTTACTTTTCCTTTTGATGCTCTTATTAAAATATTTTTAGGAGAATGTGCTATATCAATAAATTCTAATAGTTGCGTTTTATACCCTGCTGTTTCAAGAAGGTTTGCACGAACAGAATCAGTCATAAGTGCCGCAATTCTCTCTTGAACTATTCCGTATTTTGTCAGTAATGATAATTTATCAGTCTTCATTTGATGATTAAATTCATGCTGACAACAAGGAACAGAGAATATCATTTTACTATTCCACTTAATAGCATTGTATAGAGCATAGTCTGTTGCAGTATCACAGGCATGTAATGTAATTACCATATCTACTTTATTGTTATACTTAAATCCATTTATATCTCCAAGTTCAAAATGAAGGTTTTCATACTTATATCTCTTTGCTATATCATTACATTTTTTAATTACATCTTCTTTAAGATCAAGCCCAATCATATTTACATTTATCTTTTTAATTTCAACGAAGTAATAATATAATACAAACGTTAAATAAGATTTACCACACCCAAAATCTAAAATAGTAAGTTCTTTGTAATCATTTTTCTTAATTTCATCATCAATTATTTCTACAAATCTATTTATTTGCTTATACTTATCATATTTTGAATTAACGACCTTGCCTTCTTTTGTAAATACCCCTAAATCAATTAGAGGTTCTATTATCATTCCTTCTTTAAGTATGTAATTTTTCTCTTTATTATGACTTTTTTTAACTACACAATCATTACAACTTTTCTTCTTGCTTAAAAACACTTTGCCTTTTTTAGATATTTTTAAATCAAATGTAGTTTCCTTTGACCAAGCTGATACTTGCTTATAATTGTTAGCTACGTATTCTAAAACTTTCTCTTCTAAATCTAATTTATCAATATTTTCATGAAACACTTGCTTTTCTGTATACTTTTCTATTTGGTAGTATTCTTTTCCGTTATTTTCTTTTAATCCACATACTATCTTTTTATATTCAACATCTTTATTCATTGTATTACTAATAACTACTTTTATAATGTCTTCTTTTATAATTTCATTAATTGCTTTCTTTAAATCTTCCATATCTTCACACCTTATCATTTATTTCAATAATCATTTTATTTGTGAATATATTATAGCATATCATATAAATATTTTTTATATTTTATTAAAGAAATAGGAGTGTAACACCATAAGTTACAACTCCTATATAAATATTTTTATTCTACTTCTTTTTTCTTAAGAATGTTGCACCAACTGCTGATGTTATTACTCCAAATAAACTCATCAATCCTGTATTCATACCTGTTGATGGTATATTATTATTCTCAAACTTTGATGGTTCCTTTGGTTTATTTAAATCTGATGGATTTTCAATATTATCATCTTTTGGCTTTTCATCAGAAGGTTTCTCATCTTCAATTGGTTTATCAGTCTTTTCTTTTAAATTTTTTACAGTCCTTTCTAAAGATTTAATTGAATTGTCTACTTCCTCTTGGGTAGCTTCTTCATCATTTAATACTTCTTTGGCATTGTCTATCTCAACATTTAGTAAATCTACACTTTCTTTTGTGTATTTAGATAAATCAATATCTTTCACTTCATTAATAAGTTCCTCAAGTTTTGATTTATCTGGACTTAACCTTAAATCTAAATATGCCTTCATTAATTTATTAAATGAATCATTAACTTCTTTTTGCATAGCATTCTCATCTGCTATAACTTTTTTACTTTCTCCTAAAGCCTCTTCTAATTTACTCCATGTTGATAGTATATAATTATCCTTTTCTAATGAATCAATTATATCAACTATTTTTTGTAGTTCTTTCTTATCACCTTGCTTAAATTCTAGCATGTGAATTGATGTCATAAGATTTTTAAATGCAATATCTACATTTTCAGCTGTTGCATTTTCATTTTCAAACACTTCTTCTGCTGCCTTTAAATTACCTTTAAATGCCTTAACAACCTTAGGAATTACACCTTCAAGTGCTCCATTTCTCTCTGCATCCTTTGCATAATCAATTGCCATTTTTAAAGAAGTTTTATCAACTTCAACTACTGAATCATTCTTAATATTAATATTTACTTTTGTATCAATATCACTATTTAAAGTACTTACCTTGCCAGTAGTTGTTACAAGTTCTAAATTGTCCTGTGCCTTAATAATCATTTTGTAGTCACCATCTTTTATTGACTCTGGTATAGTACCTGTGAAAATCAATGTACTTCCATCTTTGTTTTCAGTCATTTTTAATGTTGCTTCGCTACTACCTATTCCAATTTTAATATCTCTATTTCCAATTAAACTAACAGCTTGATTGAATTTTACGCTTATTTTAAATTCCTCTCCTTTAGCGTAGCTCTCTTTTTTATCTATAAGTTCTACTTTATCTACTTTGGCAGATACTGCACTTTCAACTAAATTAGCCTTAATAAAATCAGTATTCATCTTTCTATAAGACATTTCTTCGCTTCCAGTTCCTTCATAAAATACCCCAACATCACCATTTTTAAGTTCTGTTAAACATGAATATGCATAATATCCTGGTACTATTGATTGATTGTACTTCCAATCAAACGTATATTTTTTTTCTCCATTTGAATAAACTCCATTTTCTTCAATCAATCCTATTCTTACTGTACCGTTGCTTCTATTATCAGCATTTGGGTTTGCAAAAATTACTGCTGGTTTACCGTCTATAAGTTTACTATAATTGATAACACTTAGTTGGCAATATGGTTCTCTTAAATCTCTGTCTTCTGAAACTTCTTCATGCCATGTCTCTCCACCATCAAAACTTGTAGCTATTCTAACATAGCTTCCTGTATTTCTCATAAATAATTTCAACTGACCGTTTGGCATTTCCACAACTTGGCATTCCGTTAATTGGTTTCCATTTGTTATAGTATCTGAATTTTGTGCATGATCACTTCTACTATCATTAGGTGATTCTCCAATATCCCAAGTTTTTCCGTTATCATCGCTATATATTACTGCACTTGATTGGAACCCACTAGGATTTGTATAGTATACGGGGAACACTAACCTTCCCTTTTTACTTCCAGTTTTTATTTGTATTCCTCTTCCAGGACCTGTTCCTAAAAATTTCATCCAATCTTTCTTTACTTGTCCTGATATTAATTTTGGATCACTCCATGTTTTTCCATCATCTATACTTTCAACTAAAGCTAAATATGCTGTTCCAAACGCTTTAAGTTTTGATGACGGTAAAAATGTATTTCCTATTGCTTCAGCCTTTCCATCTTCGTACAAATAATTATTTGCATCAACACGATACTTAGTTACTCCTCCATTAGAGTCATATACTCTTCCACCTGGTTTTATATAATATTTATTTCCTTTTGCGGCCTGTCCAGTTGTTCCTTCTCCATCATATAAAAGCATACAGTTCTCGCCTTGAAACTCTTCAAATCCAGTTCCCTTTCTTGAAGCTCCAAACCCATAACCTTCTGGAAATGCTGTTATAAATAAAAATACTTTTCCATCTTCATTTTGTAATAATGCTGAATCAATTACAGATGCGCTTCCTGGATAATCAATTATCTTCTTTCCATCAATCCATGTAGCTCCACCATCTTCACTTCTTTTAACTGCCGCATCAATGTTATTTGGAGAGTCTCCTCCATGACTTATTCTAGCATCAATACCTGCTATTAATGTTCCATTTTGAGTTGTTAAAAGGGATGGTATTCTATAAGCTTTAGAACCTAAATCATTAGGTTTAAAAACATCTACTGGCTCACTTAAATATGCTCCATCTGGAAGTGGCAACTTATCTAGCTTTGTTTCTCCGGTCTTTCTAATTAAATAATCATCTGATAACACTTTTCCATATACATTAACAAAGTCAATATCTCCAGTAAAATTATATTCATTACCACTTGATCTGTCTGTCCTTCCAACATTGACAGAATTTATTCCTTTAATACTACTAATAAACTCTGATGATGCTCTATTATTAAAATGTACTTTCTCACCATTTAAATATATTGTATATCCAACACCCTTTTGCGCTTTAAATGCTACAGTATTTATACCTTTATTTAAAGTTACACTAGCGCTTCCATTTATATTAAATGAAGTTCCATCATCACTTCTTATTTCATATCCAAGCTTTCCTCCACTTACATATATATGGAAGTGACTTGCACCTCTTGCATTGTTACTTACCCCTAAAATAGTTTGTATTCCATCATTTTTATTGTCAAACCTTGCAATTACAGTTCCTTCTTCTAATGTTTTAATCTTTTCTGCATCGCCATTAAACGCTCCACCATTGCCATCCTTTATTCTTAAATTTTCATATGATACAACTTTTTCTGCAATACCTTCAGCTTCATAAACGTTTACCTCTGCAATACTTGCATATCCTGAAACCCCCTCTAAAACCTTTATAGTTAAATTATCAGATTTTATTGGCTCATCAAATCTGATTACATGGCTTAGTTCAGAAGTTTTTAAAGTACCGCTCTTTACAACTTTATCTGCTGATATAATTTCATATTTTTTAATCTTACCATTATCTCCTGAAGTTCTTGAATTAATTTTTATAGACGAAATATTCCTTTCTTTTCCAAGATTTAATTCTAGACTCTGAGGTAATTTTTCACTTCCATCCCAAGGTGTATGCCATATACTTTCAAGATTTCCATCAATAGCATTAGTTGCCGGATCTGAACTTTGCTGTGATGTTGCCTTAACACTTAATTCTCCTCTTGGTATTTCTCTTTCAATAACTGGCTTTTTCACCCCAACACCTTGGCTTGCAAAAACCATATTTGTAATATTTCCACTTAGGATAACGGTAGCTAAAGTTATTGCTATTATTTTCTCTCTTTTCATTTAGTTATCACCCCTAATAATTTTTTATAAAAAGGGACATAGCTCATATACTATGTCCCCATATTTTTATTTTGACTTTTACTTTTTCTTTCTTAAGAATGTTATTCCAAGTGCTGATGCTATTACTCCAATAAGTCCCATTGCTCCAGTATTCATACCAGTTGCAGGAATATTTCCATTACCATTATTTGCTCCTGGTGTTGTTGGATTTGTTGGTTTATTTGGTTTATTTGGCTTACCACTGTTATCACCTGGTTTGTTTGGTTCAGTTGGTTTTTCTGGTGTTTTATTTAGTTCTAATTTACTTTGAGCATCATTTAATGCTTTAAGCGCTAAATCTACATCTTCTTGTGTAGCTTTTTCATCTAAAAGAACTTTTTTAGCTTTATCTAAAGCGTTCTTAAACTCTTTAAATGTTTTCTTAGTGTAATCCTCTTCCTTAAGTTTCTCAGCTGCTGTTATTGCCTTTTCAAGTTCAGCTCTATTAACACCATCAACTTCTGGAATTTCAACCTCTTCTAAGTTATCAATCGCCTTTTTTAATGCTTTAACTGTATTATCAACTTGATCTTGAGTAGCTTCTTCATCTCCTAATACTTTCTTAGCCTTTTCAAGTTCAGCCTTTAGCTTCTTTACACTCTTCTCAGAGTATTTTGATAAATCCATATTTTCAATTTCATTAATCAAATCTTCAAGTTTAGATTTATCTGCCTTTAATCTTAAATCTAAATATGATTTCATAAGCTTATCAAAAGATTCATTTACTTCTGCTTGCATAGCATTGGCATCTTCTAATACTTTCTTAGCATTTTCTAGTTGTTCTTCTAATGGAGTCCATGTTGAAGATATATACTCCTCTTTATTTAAAGAATCAATTATATCAACTAACTTTTGTAGTTCTTTCTTATCTCCTTGCTTGAATTCTAGCATGTGGATTGCATTCATTAACTTTTTGAATACAATATCAACTTGAGCTGTAGTTGCACTTGCATTTCCATATACTTCTTCTGCTTCTTTTAATGCGTCTTTAAATTCTTTAACTACTTTAGGAACAACTCCTTCAAGAGCTCCATTTTTCTCTGCATCCTTAGCATAGTCAATAGCCATCTTTAATGCATTCTTATTAACTTCTGGATCTTCTGGATTTCCTGAATCACTTTCTCCAACTGTTATAATAACCTTATTGGATTTAACACTTGTATCATTCACTATTACTTCAGCTTGTACTGATGCTTTTCCATTTTTAAGTCCTTTTATTTTTCCCTCTTCAATTGAAACGACACTTTCATCAGAAATAATATAATTTACTTCTGCCTTTGATAAGTCAACTTTCTCTCCATTACCCATAAGTGCATTTACGCTAAAGTCAGCAGCTAAATTAACTTCTAACTGATTTAATACAGTATTCAAATTAACATTGGAAAGTTTTGAATTTGTATCTTCTTTTACCTCTTTTACATAAACATTATCTAAAATTAATTCTGAATACCCACTACCTTTATCTACTGATATATAATAATCATCTTTATCCCCTGTAGTAAATGTCTTTGTAACTTCTTTTGAATTAGTGTACTTTCCACTTTCAACAGCTGTGTCTCCAAGCGGTATATTTACTAATGTTCCACCTGATTTTGATTTAATATTAAATGAATATCCAGGCTTCGCATTTTTCAATGAATATAAGAATCCTAATTCATATTTAGTATTTGGTTCTAAATCAAATGTTGATGAATCAGTTATAAACATTTGACCAGTTTCTCCATCTTGTTGATTACTCTTTAATGAGAATCTTCCATCAAGTACCCAACTCATTTTTTGTCTTCCATATAAGTCCTTTTCTGCTAAGTGAGTTCTATTTGAATGTCCTCTACCAGGAGCTAAATAAAACGGTGTAATACCTTCATCTACATTTTCAAAGTCTTCGTAGAATACATATCCATCTTTATTAGTATGTCCTGGATGATCCCATATTCTAAAGTCATCTACTATCACATCTCCAGTTCCTTCTTTCGCCTGAAGATATATTTCAGCATTTTTAACTCCATCTGGTACTGTAAATTCAACTTCCATTCTTACAAATGGATCATCAATCCATTTATGACCTTCACCTTGTCTCTTAACTCCAGCCCTTGTTATTACATTAGTAACTTTCTCATCACCAGAATTAACTCCTAATGTAACCTCTCTATTTCCATCATTTCTAACCCATGCAGATATAGAATACGTTTTTCCTGGATCTAATCCATCTATATTTTGACTTATCTTACCATCTTTATCTTTTATTGAAACAACATCATTACCTTTTCTTGTATTTCTATCTTCATTTACAAAACTAATATGGTCAGTACTTCCACTTTTTGATTCTTTATTCCATACATTCCATGTTTGAGAATCAAATCCAGGATCCTTTATCTGTGCTCCTTGTCCCCATGAATCAATTCTCTCTTCTTTAACTTCTCCTTTAGTAACAATATATGGTGTATCCTTTTTAACATCCAAATTAACTCTTCCATCAACAACTTCAACTGATTTCACTTTAGTTCTACCTACATCTGTTAATTCATAAAGTTCAACATTTGCAAGTCCAGACCAGCTCTTAGGAAGTTCCCAATCAGAAGTAGTTCCAAGTGGATTCCAGTGATATATCTTTTCATCTTCTTCAACTGGGTTCCATGGTAAGAATAATTTAGTTTTACCAATTCCAGTTTCTCCAATAGAATTTTCAGGTGTTGTTGCAACTAATCTACCTTCTTTATAGTAGTTAATATCAGCACCTTCTCTAACAGCCTTTAAGCCTTCATTAAATTTAACTTCATCTTCTGTCATTGACATAATTTCAAAGTGTTGCATATACTTTGTTGGTAATACTTGATTGTAGAATACCTCTGTTCCATATTCACCTTCAATTGTATGCTTTGTACCCCATCCACCTGATAAAAGATGTTTATTTCCTTTTAATAATGGATCTGATAAGAATCCATCTTTAGTATCATTTTTTATAAATCTTAAAATTTCACTTGTTCCACCTTTGTTTGGATATGCTGGATCTGCTCCCCAATGTGTCCAAGTTACATGTTCTTCAAGTGGACTGTGAAATTCTGTAGCTACTTGGTAATCTAAACTATTTAGCTTCTCACCAAGCTGATGTGCATTCCATCCATTACCTGTGTAAACATCAACATATACCCATCCTAAATCTGGAGCATCCTTTTTAAGCATATCTAATCTTCTAAATAATTCTCCATTAACTACATCTGCTCTTTGATCAACATAATAAGCTTGATCTAGCCAGTTCCATCCAGCGGCATTCTCATTTACACTTCCATTTTGAGGATATTGGAATGCATCTTTTTGATATTCAGTAGCATTTACGTGAACTCCAATTTTAGCATTGTATTTCTTACCTTCATTTATTAAAGTATTAAAATCTTCTTTTCCACCTTGTCTTATTCCAATATGTCCACCATAGTCTGGAATTGAATCATCATGGCCTTCTGCTTGATATCCTTTGTGAAGAACCATTTGTCCAAATCCATCAGTATAATTAGATATTTTCTTTACAGTATCTAATGATCTTAAGAATGGATTTTGAGTATAAGCAATATTAAATGCTACATATGATAAGTTGTTTTTAATATCTTCTCCACCCATAGGAACTTTCATATTTCTTCTATATTCAATTGCTGCATCTTGCCATGTAACTTTCTTATCATCATTCATATCTTTTGTAATCATTACTTCTGACCATAACTTTCCTTCATCATCAAAGAATTCAGTTTCTGAGTCTAAAACTTCTCTATATGTCCAAGTGCCTGTTCCCATACCTGTACTCTTATAGCCATTTTTATTTTGAGTATTAAGAGTTATTCTATTTGAATACTCAACAACATTATTATCCATAGTTATAGCAAAATCATTATCATTTATAAAAGCATATGTCTTTCCTTTAACTGATGGGTCAATATCTTCTACATTTTTTATTTCATCAGTTATTTCATGCCATGCACCTGTTGATAAGGTAGCTGCAATTGCTCCACCATTGCTACTCTTAACAGTTGCAAAACTATGATTTGGGAAGTTAACTTTTTGTACTTTAAAGTCTCCACCTTCCTTAATATCAGTTACTTCCATTCTAAGTTTATTGCCTTCAACTGACATTTTAACTGTTAGTGTAACATCTTTTTCTTTAATATTAAGTGTATAAGTTGCTACATTATCTTTTACTTCACATGTAACTTCTGGCGTATACTTAACATTATTAAGTTCAACTTTATTATATCTATCTTCCTGTCCAACTAGGTTAGATTTATCATCTTTCCACTCATATCCGATTACTCTTGGGAACGTATTATCTAGTTGAACCTTCATTTTATCTGATTCTATAGTCTTAGCTTGTACTTCTGGTAATTCACCTTCACTCTCTTGTGTGATTTCATCAACTGATAGGTTATCTAATGTAATATTCTTATTTCCAAACCACCCAACTAAACCTATCTTACCCCCACTTTGTGGTAAACTTCCTGAAGTTGCGTTTCCTAGAAGAATATCATCAATCCATAATGATATATTATTATCTTCAACTCTAAGTTTCATTTTATAGTTTTTATTAGCTTCTAGTTTTAATGAACCTGGGAATGAACCATAACTTTCTTTAGCTCCATTCATAGCCTTCCATACCCAAGAGCCAGCATCATAACATACAGCTCCCCAGTTATCTTTGTCTTTTATTCTAAAGCCAAGTCCAATTCTTCCACTTTCATTATCTACTTTAAAGTTGGTCTCATAAGTAAAGTTCTTTACATTTGGTGATTTCATATCCGCTGCAACTGCGACACCATTCATAGGAACTTTTAAAACACCATTTGTAACTGACGGCGTTCCTGATCCCTTTAATATTTTCCAGTCACCACTATTCTCTTCACTTTCAAAATCTGTGCTATAAGAATGTTTTTCTCTTACTGTTATATTTGCCTTTGCTTTTGGAGCTTTATCTGTTGCTCCTTTAATCTTACCTTCTACAACAAAATTTCCTTCCTCTGCATATTTTGAAGGATCAATATAATCCCAAATTACAACTTCACTTCCTGTTGTACCATCACTGTATGTTACATCTACTCTATAAGGAAGTTCTGGTTTTGTCTTTGATAATGTCTCTACATTTACATTTTTGACCTCAGTAATATCATCAACTAATGCTCCGTCTAATGACTTTATTTTTAAATAGTCAACCTTTACATCTTTATTATCAAACCAAGTTCTAAATCCAAATTGACCTTCCTCAGTTGGGAAATTGTCTAATGTGATATTTTCACTAAATATTTCTTTATCATTTACAATTAATGTTAAGTTGCTCCTCTTAACGATAACCTTCATTTTCACCCATTCACCAGCTTTAATCTCTGGACCTTTTATATTATCTTTCCATGCAGTTGATGATTCTATTAACCATGTTCCAGGAGATTCTCCGCCATTATATCCTACAAATCCATAATTTTCTTTTGAAGTCCCTCTAAATACAAGTCCAAATCTGCCAGGCTTTTCACCTTCAGCAGGATTTAGCTGAAATCTTGTTTCAGCTTCAAAATCCTTTAATTTAGGACTTTGATCTTCAACAAAAACAAATTTATTGCCTTTATCTTTATTCCGTTTAATTTCTAATGCACCCTTAACACCATTTTCTTCATCAGCAAAATCAAAGTTTTCTTTTACTTCACCATCACCTTCTAGTCTTTTCCATGAATTACTATCATGATCACTATATTCTTGATCATACGTTAGTTTATCTTCTGCTTTCTGAGTAATCTTAACGTTTACATCTTTCCATCCATCTGCTAATGCAGAAATAGGAATTTGTCCCATTATTACTGCTCCAGCAATAATAAGCGAGATATTTCTGTTCATGGTTCCTCTTTTTTTCATTTTCATTCCCCCTAATTTAATGAGTAATACCGCTCCTTTTTCTCATATCACGTTAATTGTAATTCTTTTCCATATAGCTGTCAACGCACTTATTTCAGGGGTTTTCAATGATTTTTAGGTAATAAAAATTTCATATTTTTCTGTATTTTACTATGCAAAATAATATATATTTTATTTTTAAGAACTTATGTAAATAAGCTATTTATCATAATTTAATCAATATTTTAATCAAATTATAATATTGATTATTTTTACTCTTTTTTACTTTAATTAACCTTGTTTTTTCATATTTTATTAAAACTTTAAATTATTTCCCATTAAATTGTTGTAAAGATTTTACATAATATTATGGAAATATTACATGTTTTTATGATAAATTTATCAAGAAAAAAGAGTTATATCAAAAAACTAAATTTAGTCTTTTAATATAACTCCTTATAATCTTATAAAATATTTTTATTTAAATAATTTTTTCTTGTAGTAAGCATTAGCTTGGTAAACTGCTCCTAATGGATTATGACATAATACACGATCTTTTACTGCAAATACTGTTATCGGTGCTTTCGCATATTTCATAAATAAAGTATCATGACCTACACATAATCCAAGCAATATATTAAGTTCAACCTCTTCCTCATTTAGAAAAAGTGCTTGTCCTATTGGATTGCACATCATATCATTTTTAACATAATGATCTTTTTCCTCTTGTTCTATTCCAAGAATACCTTTTAAATTTGCACCATTTTTGCATCCTATAGATACAACTTCAAGTCCATTATTCTCAAGTATTTTAACAAATGTATTAGCTTCATCATGAAGTCCCATGCAAAAAGCTACTCCTACACGTTTGTAACCCATTTTTTTAGCAAACTCTATTATTTCTCTAACACGAGTCCAGTTGCAATTTCCTTCTCCCTCAACTAAAGTAGCTTCTTTCTCTATTTTAAGGTTTTCACCTGTATACATTTCTCTTGCTTTTTCTTGTAATTCTTTGTTTCTACTTGGACAAAGCTTCTTTGGCATTTTACTTTCATCTTTTTCTGTACATCCTCTTAATTGACATTTTGCACATATGCTCATATTAGTCTACCTTCTTTCATTTAATTATTAATAATACTAATTATGCGATTTTCCCAACATATCCCATGAAGTTATATAAGCTTATAACTATTACAACTACTACGAGTGTTGTATAAACTTTATCTACCCCTTTTAAAGATAATTTCTTAGATATCATAGGTCCAATAGTTCCTCCAAGTAATCCACCTGCTAACATAAATAAGCAAACAGCTAATTCAAATGATGGAACCTTACCTCTAAATATAGTAAATAGGAAACTTGCTAATTGTGAGAAGAATATAATATAAATTGAGTTAAGGGCCGCTGTTTTTGTATCCATAGCAAAGAATAAATATAATATCGCTAAATTAATAGGTCCTCCCCCAATTCCCATGAATGCTGAAATTGATCCTAAAAGTAAACCAATAACCACACATGCAATATTGTTATTTACATCATATATTTTGAATTTGCTCTTATTTAATGTAAATATAAGTACACCAATTGTTACGACAGCCAGTAACATTGATTGTGCTGCACCTACTACAGCATCATTTCCATAACTTGTCCTTATAATGTCAAATATGTATTTTCCAATGAGACCCCCTATAGCGCCTCCAAGTGCTAATAGCGTTCCTTTCCTTTTATCAATCTTTACAGTAGAATTCCTACTTTTAAACAAAGTCATGCTAGTCATTGCTAAAACTGTACACCCTGATAAAAAGCTTATTGTAGATACATTTAATGTTCCTAATGCATCTAGTACAGGTTTAATAATAACTCCACCGCCGATACCACTAATTGCACCAACTATGCAAGAGCAAAGACATACGAAAAAGTAAATAATACTCATACAAACCAGACTCCTTCCATAAACTATTTATAACGTTATCATTGTTATAAATTTATCATACCACTGTAATTATCAATTTTGAAATAGCTATTGCTTATGATAAGTATAATAATGTCTTATGCATAATTTAGAATAATATACATATTATTGTTTTTATGCTTAATAATTGTATATATCTAAAAAAAAGGTTACTTTGTATAATTTTTTTGTAATTTATACAAAGTAACCCTTCTTTAAATTATATTATTTTACAGTAATTTCAGCATCATCTAAAGTTACGTATTCACCATCTTTTAAAGTTATCTTTTCAGTCTTTTTAAATTCTTTCTTTGAAACTAAACTATCTTTAGTATGTTTACTATCTTTATAAATTTCCACTGTTCCATCATCTTTAACAGCTTTAACTTCATAAGTTCCAGCTTTTATATCTCTTGGAACCTTATACATTCCATCTTTATATACTTTATCTTTTGGTGTGTTAGTTGGAGCTTTTTCCATTTCAAATATATTTCCATTTTGTACATCAAGGAATTGACCATTTTGAACTGTTACATAAACATCCCCATCTATTGATTCATCATAAATTGCATCTTCTTTCTTACTATCCTTTGCAACTAAAATTGATGTTTCAACTTCCTTATCTATTTTATCCCTAGCAACTAAATACTCTCCTGCTGGCAAATCCTTACCTACTTCGTATATACCACTCTTATACTCAATTATTTTATCATCCTTTTTAGTTTGTTCTACTTGAGTTTGATTTTTTGAAGTATCATTTTTATTCTTATCTGAATTTCCACATCCGACTAATAATGATGCGCCAATAATTCCAATTAATGCTACTAACATAGCTTTTTTCATAAAACTACCTCCTTTTTATATAGTCTATAAAACTTATATAAAATACTTTATTTTAAGTATACTCCTTAGAGTTATTAAAAAAATTGATTAGAATCACACATTATTTTGAACAATTTTTTAAAAAATCATGACTTGTCTTATTAAAAGATTTTATTTATTTTATAATAAAGACTTTTAATTAGCCCGTATTTCGAAGTATAATAGTTAAAAAGTATATTTTTTTAAGAAAGGAAGAAACATTATGATAAAAATTGGATCTCATGTTGGAATGAGCGGAAAAGATATGCTACTTGGATCAGCTAAAGAAGCTGCATCTTATGGCGCAAATACTTTTATGATATATACTGGAGCCCCTCAAAACACAAGACGTAAAGATGTAAGCGAGCTTAATATTGATGCTGGCTGGGAATTTATGAAGGAGCATAATATTGATGAATTCATAGTTCATGCACCTTATATTATAAATCTTGCTAATACAGTAAAGCCTGAAACTTTTGAACTTGCTGTAAATTTTTTAAATTTAGAAATTCAAAGAACAGAGGCTTTAAGAAGTAATACTATTGTTTTACATCCCGGCGCTCACGTTGGTGCTGGAACAGATGCAGGTATTAATCAAATAGTTAATGGTTTAAATGAAGTATTAACTAAAGATACTAAATGTAATATAGCACTTGAAACAATGGCTGGAAAAGGTACTGAAATAGGTAGAAACTTTGAGGAACTTGCTAGAATTTTTGATGGTGTTATATATAATGATAAACTTAAAGTGTGTTTTGATACTTGTCATACAAATGATAGCGGTTATGATATAGTTAATGACTTTGATGGAGTTATGAATGAATTTGATAAAATAATCGGTAAAAATAATATAGCTGCATTCCATTTAAATGATAGTAAAAATATACGTGGTGCAAAAAAGGATCGTCATGAAAATATAGGTTTTGGTAATGTTGGATTTAAAGCATTAAAATATGTTGTTCACCATCCTGACTTTGTGAATGTGCCAAAAATATTAGAAACACCATATGTTAAATTACCAGACAATGATAAAAAATCTGTACCACCTTATAAGTATGAAATTGAATTACTTTTAAATAATGATGATATTTCAATTACTAACGAAGAATTCGTTAAAAATGTTATTGAATCAATGAAAAAGTAACTTCTAAAAAATATAACGTGAGATATTTAGATTTTTAATATCTCACGTTATATTTATTTTTGCATTAATTATTACTATATGGTTTATTAAATAAACCTTTTATATAAATCTTATTTTTAGCACCACTAGCTATCCACCCAAAACTTCCAGCAATTGAATAAAGCCTCTTACTCATATTTATATTAGAAAATATATCCACATCAAGTCTATCACCATAATTTATTGATTCACTTAATCTGTCTAAACTTTTTTTAACATTAGACTTTATTTTAGCTTCCCATGGTATTTTTTCACTTCCACCTAAGAAGCCCCCTCCACCAATTCCTACTCCTCCTCCGTACTCTAAATTAACTATGTGATTAGTGTAATTTCTGAGTACTTTTAAAGCGTATTTGTTTTGTTCTCCTTCAAAAAATCCACAATTAACTATCCCATATAATACTATCTTTTTATCTATAATAAAGTTCTTAGCATAGATTTCTAATTCTTCTAAAAATTTTATAACTGTAGACGGTAATGAATCAACATACAGAGGAAAAGTTAAAAGTATTATATCTGAATTTAATACAATATCATATTTATCTTCATTCCTTATGGCCTTGTCCGTAATATTTATTTCTTTTAAAGCATTTCCATCAGAAATACTTTTCTTTACTGTATCTAATAAATATTTACTACAGCTTTTTTTACTTTTTGGACTTCCGTTTATTAAAACTACGTTTTTCATTTACTTACCTCCACAGAATAAATCTAATTTACTAAATAATTCTCTTTTAAAATTATTATTTTCTATTATTAATAATTTGTTTTCTGTGCTATGAAGATTAATCATATTTCGTTTTACTATATCTTCAAATGTTATCTTTTCATCACTTAATAAATTAGTACTGTATCCTATAGTAAATATTTTAAAGTCTTTCTTGTATCTTCTTTTATGATGCATCTCTCCATCTATCATCTTAAAAAATGGAGCTAAATTTGGTATTAATCTATCTAATGCAACTTTAAATGTAGATGAATACATTCCATAGTTTATTTTAGATACAAATATTATATAATCTGACTTTACAAATAACTCATTTTTCACTTCATTTTTATCATTAATAATGCATTTCCCAGGTGTTTTAACCCAACAATTAAAACATCCTAAACAGCTTCTTAAATTCATTTCATCTAAATATAAAAGATTCTTCTTAAAATCTATACTAAAATAACTATTTATTGAATCTATAATTTCATCTCTTAATTCTAAATCCTTTTCATTTCCATCTATAATGACCAAAATATTTTTCATAATATACTAACCCCACCATATTAATTATTTATTAAACCTACTACGGATTTAATATTTTATGCTTTATGAATTTAGAATAGTCCTTTGTAATCACTAATATATCTATTGGTCCTCCACAGGTTGCAAGTCCAGTTCCAAACCTTTGAGTCTTAATTGTTAAATCCACCATAAATTCTGAAAAATCTATTCCATCCTTTAATTGCATGAATTGCCAATCTATTTTCATTCCATTATCAGATGCAATTAGACTCATCAAAATATTGCTTTCTCCGTCCCAAGATGCACCAGCTACTATATTGTCTTTATTTAAATTTGGTCTTATTATCTCATCGTCTTTTATATTATAAACGTACTGCTCGTCCTTATAATATCCGCAAACATGATAAATAACACCTTTTCCATGCTTATCCATTGTGTAATCTACTAATTTTCTAACTATATCTTTAATGTTGTCATTTTCAGTAACTTTATCTATTTCAAAACTTCTTATAAAGTCTCCTACTGACTTACCAGCAATTCTTGCATCACCACAACAAGATATACCAATAGAATTATTTTTTATTAAAAAAAGTTTCTGTGAGTTATCACTTAAAGTACGTCTATCTTTCGTACCATCTGCATGTGTTGTCATCCCAGTTAATCTACTATCTGCTGCCATTGCAATACCTTCTGGTAAAAATACTGTTGCAATTATAGACATACAATCATCTCCTTTTGTAAAATATGTTAGAACAATTATATCATATATTAAAAGTGCTAATCCACTTTAGGATTAGCACCTTTAAACTACTTTCTTTTCAAATATATTCCTATAGCTATAGTAACTACACCAATTATACTTATCAAACCAATATCCTTCCCTGTTTTAGGTAATCTATCTTTTATAAGCATCTCATCTTTTGGTATATTATTCTGATTACTATCTGGTTTATTATTTGGTTTATTATTTGGTTTTTCATCTGGTTTACTGTCTGGTTTTTCATTTGGATCTGATGGATTCTCAACTTCATTTTTCCATTCATTCAAGTTTAAAATAGTAGGTAAGTTATTTGGGATACTCTCACCTTCCATAAATGGAGCCATCCAAACATCCACTGTTCCTTTTTTTCCTTTATTTCTTATTACTAATTTTTTTATTCCTTTATTAAGGTTTTGTCCATCTGGATTAGGTGAACCATCGTATGGTTTAGCATCAACTATCTCAAATTTATTATTACCTTCTGTAAGAAGTTTTATATATAGTCTCTTATCATTATCCTTAAGTATAACTGCCTTACCATCTTCAATTATTTCTGCATCCTTATCTATATGCATCTGCCATACAACTTCGCCTGAATTTTTCAACATATATTCATCTCTTATAAGAAGTTCTTCTCTATCTATAAATTTAAAACCTCTCTTTATATCTAATGCCTCTTTCCAATATGCATTAGTCATATCTATTATTCCATACCCATCTTTTTTCTCATTTAATTTCATATCTATTATTGGTGAAAAAACATCGACTTCCTGATCATATCCTTTTCCGGGATTAATTATTAATGTATTATGTCCCTCGGCTCTCTTTCTATAATAATTCCATCTTCTACCGCCCTCTTCTTTTTCCCAATATCCCGGTAAATTATAATTTTCTTTTCCAAGATCTAATGCCCACCTTACACCTAATGAATCATAAACAAATGATCCTATATCTAAATCTCCATGTGGTGCACCATTTAAACCACCTTTAAATCCAACAAAACTTGATAATTTATCATCCCAATCTTTTCTCATAGTTATTACTGATTGTCTCTCTTTATATGCTCTATCTAACTCCCTTGGACTCTCTCCCTTATATAGTTCTGGCTTATACCATAATAAATCGTATACATTAACAACGGCTTCATCTTGATCCATATAATATTTGTGATACCAAGTAAGATCTTCTCTATCTAATTCATTTGCAAACCAAAGGCTCAAATATCCAGCAGCTAAATTTTTATCATTATCTGAATAATTATATGATCCATCCTTACCTGTCATAAACATTGGGTACTCAGGTGTCTCCTTAATACCAGGTGCATTAATAAATGGATTTTCTCCTTTCATTGCTGAACTTACTGATGATAAGAAATATACTAAATATCTAGTTCCATAATCCCAATATGATATCCCTTCTATTGAATCCCCCTCTGGGTAATATTGCGTTAATCCACTTTGAATTGATTTAAATCCTTCTTGGATTATTTCTTTTGCCATAGGATCATTATTTTCACCCATAATAGCTAATGCACCAGCAGTTAAACCTGTATTACAAACAAAATTCCAATTATACTTATCTTCAACAAAAAAATGAGAATTATTTTTATAATACTTTAACCCTATACTTAGAGCATTTTTTACTAATGCTTTTTCGATAATTTCCTTTTGATCCTTATTTAAATAAGAATATAACCAGTCAAATCCAATTGCTACACCAAATGATGTCATAGTAGCATCTAAATAATGTTCATGACTCCAATCTGGATAATTAACACTAACATTTTCTAACTCCAACCATGCTCTATCAGCATATTTCTTTTCTCCAGTAATTTGATACATGAAAGCTAGATCCACAATATTTTTTGATGCTGTAGTATCAAGCCTTAATCCATCTGGTTTGTTATATGGTATAACAGGTGAATTTAATGTTTTATTTATTTTCTTCTCTAGCTTAGAGAACCATTCTTTAGCATTTTTATCGTTCTTCACAAGTTTTTGTAATTCCAAGAATTCTGACTTTGATGCCAATAATCTTGGATGCTCATTAATTACTAAATCATCAATCTTTTCTATTGATGGAGCTACAAATATATTTCCTTCTGCTATAGTCTTATTTCCGAATGAATCCTTAACCATTATTTTTACTGAATCATATCCATTAAAATCTTTTTTAGGCGTATAACTATACTTATCTTTATTTAAAACTAATTTACCATTCTTTGCTTCATCTATTACTTTAAATTCTAAACTTTCACCCTCTGGATCCTTTGCATTAAATTGTTTATCCTTAATGATCTCATTCTCATTTAACTTAATATTGAAATTTTCAAATAAAGGTGCTTTATTTAATTTTTCAATTTCAACATTTACTTTAATAACAGCAATATTCTTATTTTTGTCTTCAACCTTCAATACAAACGTATCATTTCCATAATAATTTTTATTTGGATAATATTCAAAATCCCCATTTGAATTAACGTTGACTGTACCAAATTTAGCACTTGTTAAGCAAGAGTATTTCAAAGGTAAACCGGTTAATGATTTAGCTTCTATTTTTCCTTTTATAATATTATTCTCCTTACCTTTTAATGTACCTATTTCTTTTATACTTATTTTATCTGATTGTCCAACAATTACTGGAACTTCAACCTTAATGTTCTCTTCTTCATGCCTTATAATAATATTACATGCGCCATTATCCACTCCCTTTACAGTACCTGTGGAGTTTACTGTTGCTATTTTTTCATCTGAACTTTCATATATTACATTTTTAACAGTAGCATTTTCAGGTTTCATCTTAATATTTATATTATCACTTTTACCTTTATTTATTTTTACAATACTTGGTGTAGCTTCTATACTAATTGGCTTTATATACGGATCCACTTCTAAGTTATCAATCCATACTCTTCCCTTAGCATCATCATATAAATATTCAAAGACAATACTACCTACGTTTTCTTTTGGTAAGTCTATTGTATACTTAATGTTTGTCCACTCCATATTTTCTTTCAAATTCAAATCAACCATTCCCATGGGTTCAATTTTCTCTCCATTTGGAGCTTTATATTGAAGTCGTAATATTAATCCTTTTCCACTAAAATTCTCTGTCTTAATCCATTGATTAACTTTTAATGATTTTCCTTGAACTTCATCTGGTATATCTCTTATAGTCTGATTTAATGTCCCCCTTGCTGTCTTATTTAATTCTCCATTTTCTAATTTAACAGAACTATTTCCTTCATATTTAAATTTATTATCTATTGAAATATTAAATTTATTACTTCCACTTTGCCACTTCCCCCACTTATCTGGAGTTCCATCTGACTTACCTTTTTCGAAATATCCATTTTCAACAAAACTTTTTTTATCTTCTGGTACTTCTGGATTCATTTCAGAATCACCAATACATATAAGTTTAGGATCATTGAAATATACTAAACCAGTGCTATTATTTGAGATATAATTTTCTACCTTTAACCCAAATACTTCCACCCCGCCTATACTATTTGGTATATCAAATTCATAACTTAATTCTTTCCATTCAGAGTTTCCTGTTACTCTAGGTTCTAATTCAAAAATTTCTAATTTTTGATTACTCTTATTAACTATTTGTAATCTTACATATGCTCCATTACCTTTGAAATCTTTAGTTTTTATCCATTGAGTAAACTTAAATCTTTTATTTAATTCTTCTTTGGCTAATGGTATTGTTTGATGAATAATTACTGAGTTGCTATCCTTCTCATTAACATTTACTACTAAAGAATTTGGTTTATTCTTATACTCTATCTTTGAAATTGATGACTCATAATTATTGCCCTTCCCATAAAATTGCCAGTAATCCGGTTTACCATCTAAATTATCATCTAAGTAGGAACTATTTTTAATTAGATTATCATTTTCCCTATTACTTACAGCTTGTACAAACTCACTTGGTAAAAGTAAGTTTAATATGAATATACAGGATACTAATCTAGCTATTTTTCTCTTAAAGTCATTTTTAATAGTAGCATTCTTCATTATCTTAATCCCCCTTATAAAATTTTACATATATTATTATATAATACCATTTAAACGTTATCAATATTATTTTATTTTCGTATATATATTATTTCCTATGTAAGCTAGTATTCCCCCGTCTTATTATGTATAATAAAACATATAAGTAAAAATAAGGGAGTTAAGTTTATGAAAAAAATTTTATCTATAATATTACCAAGTTTAATAATAGTATCATTTATGCTCTTAAATAGAGATGGTAAAGGTATTTTACTCGGAATATATTTATTATTCCCCATCACATTTATTGTACAAGGATTACTTCATTATAATCCAAAGAAAGACTTAGCTTTAGGATTTATATTATCTTCATTAGCATTTATTATACCTATAAATTTATTTTTCAAAATGGGTAGTTGCATTGAATTATTACTAATCTATATAATACTTGGCTTTATTAGCTTTAAAATTAAAGAAAGATTATTTAATAAACACTCGCATTCAGTGTAAGAAACAAATAATTAAACGGACAGGCTTTAGTGTAATCTAAGCCTGTCCATTTTAATTATAAACACTCTTTTAAATTATAGTTCATAATTCTGATTTCTATCTTGCTTATTAGATAAATTAACAGTATTCCTATCAATAAGAATCCTAATCTCAATGTCATTGCTGTAGGTGTTGTAAATACTGACATAGATGCAACTAATGCATTAATTGTTACAAATATCATTTTTATTCCATACTCCTCAATAAAAGTATAAATATATCCTAATACAATTGTTAGTAAAGAAAAATACTTATATGGTACTATTATCTTAAATAATAATATAAATATTCCAAATCCTATAATTGTACTTATTAGTCTTTTCTTCATACGATTTTTTGTCTCTTCATAGTGTGGTTGTGTAAGAGACATTACTGCTATACTTATCCACATTCCCTTCTCTGTTCCGATTATTTTTCCAATTAATACAGCTAATCCAATTCCTATTGCCATTTTAATTGAAAACCTTAATCTATCATCTTTTATTTCAAAACCATCTTTAAATAAATCAAAGATTGTTTTATTTTTGATTTCCTTATTTTTTCTAGTTAAATATAGTACTAATGCTATAATAATTCCTCCAACCAAGGAAGCTATCAGTCTAATAAATAATTTAGATGTATTAACACTATTTCCTTCAACAAATACAAACATTAAAATAAATGGAAGGAATGCTTTAGTCTCTACATTTTCTGTTGTTAAATACATTATAAAAAATATTGATATAACATTGATAATAAAGCCTAACAATATATTTATATTATTTAATGATGCAATAAAGCCTATATATGTAACTAATCCTATTACTAACAGTACTGTTTCCTTTATGTTGTAACCTAAATCCATCTTTAAAAACATTAAAGATCCTGTTATTACTGTTACTCCAATTAAAATATTTTCATTACCAAAGATGGCCACATATACATTAACAAAGCCAATTATAAATAAAATTAAAACTAATTTTTCAAATAATATTTTCTTATTAATATTCTTAATCAAATTTCTTCACTCCTAATTTTAAAATAGCATATAATCCCATATGTTTTTACCAATGAGAAATTATACTCTTCATTTTAAAAAATCTCAAGCTATTATATTAATTTAGGGAAATAAGTCTTTATAATGAACACTTTATATAATTTATTAATTATCATTATTTAAAATAATACTAAAATTTCTTAATGTTATACTGTAAATAAATACATTGTTAGATTTATTTTTTAAGGAGGATTTTTACATGAAAAAGAACAATAGTAGAGATGTATACATTGAATATGATGAAACTGCCACAATTCCCAAATACGAAACCCCTTTGGCTGCTGGTGCAGATTTATTTGCAGCTGAGGATATGATTATAAAACCATTTGATAAAGTTGCCTTACCTCTTAACTTAAAATTTGCTATACCGGATAATATGGAAATTCAAATTAGAGCAAGAAGTGGGTTATCATTAAAAACATATTTAAAGATATCCAATTCAATAGGAACTATAGATGCTGACTCTGTAAGTAATATTTCTGTTATATTAGAAAATAATTATAATATAGCAAATTTACCATATGAAATAGCAAGCGATATAAATATTCTAAAAGATTTAAAAGACAATTATAGAGAAGTTATGCTAAAAGACTACTTAGAAGAACAAGGAAATACATTAGAAGATATAAATAATATGGAAAAAGCTTATAGAAAGCTTTTAAAAACATTTATTTATTTAGATAAACAAGGAAACCCTTATGGAACTATTTATATAAAAAAGGGGAATAGAATAGCTCAAATGGTTCTTGCAAAATACTATAAAGCTAACTTTATAGATAGCACTAATGTTGCTGACATAAAGGGAGTTAATCGTGGTGGTGGATTTGGGCATACTGGATTTTAATAATCAAAAAAGCTAGGCAATTAAGCCTAGCTTTATATATTATCTAAATTTTATTTTATAACTTTTTAACAAACTCAGATTTTAATTGCATAGCACCAAATCCATCAATTTTACAATCAATGTTATGATCTCCATCAACTAAACGTATATTTTTAACCTTTGTACCTTTTTTAAGTGCTGATGAACATCCTTTTACTTTAAGGTCCTTAATTACTGTTACAGCATCACCGTCAGCTAAAATATTTCCGTTTGAATCTTTTACTATTAATTCATCCTCATTATTATCGCTTCCTGATTCTAAATTCCATTCGTAAGCGCATTCTGGACAAACAAAAAGAGCTCCATCTTCATAAGTATATTCTGAGTTACATTTTGGGCAATTTGGTAAAGTACTCATTATTTAAATTCCTCCATTCATTATTGTTAATTATATTTCGATTTCTTCTTTTGTAACTTTAAAAAATAACAATTTTGAAATCGGAAAAGACATATAGGTATTTACTTATATGTCTTATGCTTTTATATATTATCATAATTTTTTTATATTTACAAACCATTTCTAATTTTTTTAAAAATAGTATTCTAAAATCTATGGACAAAGCTCCATTCCTAAATAATTTTTGCAATCTCCATACTTACCATGAAAGTCACTGCCACCTGTTAACATTAAAGAATATTCCTTTGCTATAGCTTTGATTTTCTTAATATCCTCTTCATTATGACTTGGATGATTAATTTCTACTCCATCTAATCCACATTGTACTAATTCTTTAATTATTCCATAAGAGTTAAGTTGACCTGGATGAGCTAATACTGCAATTCCACAATCAGCTTTAATACATTTAATAGCCTCTTTTACATCCACATATTCTATATCTCTACTACATATTCCATCTCCTTTGAATAGTTTCCTATAGAGATCTGAATATATTCTATCGGTATAACCTTTTCTTATGAGTTCCTCCATTATATGTTGCTTGTATAAAACACCACTTTCAATGCTTTTTTCATATATTTTTTCAGAATTTATTTCGTATCCTAATTGTATTATTTTATTTAATTGCCATTTCGTATTTTCATTTCTGTCATACCTTATTCTTTTACATATTTTTTCAATGTTTTTTGAATAACTATTAAGACCTAATCCAATGATATGCACTTTCCTGTTATTTTCAAAGTCATATGCAGAAATCTCTACGCCACCAATTACTCTAATCCCAATTTCCTTCCCGTATTCCTTTGCTTCATCAATTCCCTTTGTAGTATCGTGATTAGTTATTGCTATAACATCTATTCCTTTTGACTTTGCCATATCAATAATTGCTTTTGATGAATATGAACCATCTGAAATATTGGTATGCACATGTAAATCAGCTCTTATTTTATATGCCATTTGAAAACTTCCCCTCCTCCATGTTATATGTTCTATCACAAAGACCTTCCATAAATTCTAAATCATGAAATATGCCAAGCATAGTTGTTCCTTCTCTTTTCAATTTCTCTATAAGCTCTCTTACTCTAAGTTTTGAACTATTGTCTAAGCTGGCTGTTGGTTCATCTAGTAGTAAAAGTCTTGGTTTCTTAACCATAGCCCTTGCAATATTTAACCTAAGTTTTTCTCCACCTGAAAAGTTATTCGGATAACTATCCCAAAGTTCCTTGTCTAATTCAAAGTGTTTTAAAATTTCTATCGCTTTTTCCTCTGCATAATTTATATCATGTCCCATTTCTAACATAGCACCTTCAACTATTTCTTTAGCTGTAGTTCTTGGCATTACATTTAAAAATTGTGACACATATCCTATTTCATTCTTTCTCAAATATATTATTTCACGCTCTTTTGCTGTAGATAAATTAATACTACTAAACTTTTTGGAGTTATATATTATTTCTCCCTTCTCTGGCAAATACGTTCTATAAATACATTTTAAAATAGTTGATTTTCCACTCCCGCTCTTTCCTGTTATTCCAATAAACTCTCCCTCTTTTAAGGATATATTTATATCACTAGATGCTTTAATATATTTCTTTAAATTGTGTAATGTAAATGACTTACTAAGTCCTCTTATCTCTAATAATCCCTCCATACTACTCCCTCCTTACACTCTATAATTCATACTAAATACTAATTTACCATCAACAAAAACTTTTGAAAGTGCTGGTCTCTCCAAATAATCTTCATTTATTATAAGTAAATCTGCTTTTTTCCCTTCTTCAATTGACCCATAAAGCTTGTCTATTTTAAGTGCCTTTGCTGGATTTAAAGTAACCATATTAACTACATCGGATAACTTTTGATTATATTCATCTTTTAGTATGAATATTGAATGTAATAATGCTTGTGGGTAATAATCACTACATAATATATCTATACTTTCTTCCATAATTGCTTCTGCTGCAGAAAGATTTCCTGAATGTGAACCACCAATTATTACATTTGGAGCTCCAGCTATTGTATAAAGACCCATTTCTCTTGCTTTTTTTGCAACATCTATCGTTATCGGAAATTCACTTATATTCATTCCAATATCCTTTACAAACTCAAGTTTATCTATAGTATCATCATCATGTGATGCTACTGAGATATTATTTTCTCTTGCTATATTCACTATTTCCCTCATATTGTTTATAGTTAACTTTTCTCTACCTTTGCGTTCTTTAATAATTCTATCTATCTCTCCATCTTTTTTCTCAGTATATCCTTTTAATGTATTTCTATATACTTCAAGGTCTCTATATTGACCTTGTCCTGGAGTATGATCCATAAATGATATTAGATGAACACTTTTTTCTTTAATATATTGCTCTAAAATACTCAAATCTCTAAAATTATCTACTTCAAATCTAGCATGAAACCTGTGTCTTATTAAATGTTCTTCATTGCTTGTATTATTTATTTCCTTAACAAGTTTTTTGACATTTTCAGTTTTTCTTATTTCTTTATTTGAACTAAATTCATCATCTTTATAAAAAGAAAGTGAGTGATACATTGTTGTAATTCCAGATGTTAATAATATCTTTTCACACTCTTTTAACCCAAGTCCAAAATTCATGATACTTGTTGGTCTCGGTGAAACCATATTCTCTATATAATCTGAATGGATATCAATAAATCCAGGAGTTAAATAGCCTCCATTTGCATCAATAATTTCGTAATCCCATAATTGGACAGATTTATCACTTCTAATTATCTTACTTATAATATCTTCCTCAACAATTAAGTTATATCCCTCTAATATTCCATTCTCAGTTACTATTTTTCCGTTTTTAATTAAGTACGCCATATTGTACTCCCCCTTATAATAATGAATACACTAAAGATTGAGTGTATTCATGCTGTGGATCTTCTAATATTTGATCTGTCAAACCTTCTTCGACTATTTTCCCATTAAGCATTACAATAGTTCTATCTGCAAGCATTCTTATTACTCCTAAATCATGAGATACGACAACCATACTTATTCCAATATCTCTTTGAAGCCTCTTTATTAAATCTAATACGTTAGCTTGTACTGATAAATCTAATCCTGTTGTTACCTCGTCAAGCAATAATATTGGTGGATTATTTGAAAGTGCTTTAGCAATTTGAACTCTTTGTTGCATTCCACCTGAGAAATTTTTTGGTGCTTCTTTCATTCTAAATATAGGTATATTCACACATTCGAGTAGTTCCATCGCTCTCTTATTCATAAGCTCTACATTTCTATCTCCGGCACAAATAAGTTTCTCTGCAATATTTGCTATACACGAAAAATCCATATTTAATCCAAGCATTGGATTTTGATATACTTTACCAAGAACGTTATTTCTTATAAATCTTTTTTGTCTTGTCGACTCTAAAAATATATTTATAACTCCATCTTTATAATTACTCATATACGCTCTTCCACTGCTTACTTCTTGATCAAAGTAAAGACATTGCATCATTGTAGACTTCCCACTTCCACTTTCTCCAACTACTCCAAGTATCTCCCCTTCATAAACTTCAAAAGATATGTCCTGACATGCATATACAGTTCCACAGTTACTGCAATAATTTTTCTCTAAACTAGCATTTTTTAAGTCTCTACATTTATTGCAACCATCACCAAATTGCTTTCTTAAGTTTTCTACTTTTAAAATTGCCTTATCAAAATTACTCATATACTACTTGAGCCTCCTCTTCATAGTTATTCATTCTATTTAAACAGAAAATTGTATCATTACATTGATAGAATGTTTCCTTTGTAGTATCATCTTGAATCTCATCTAAATAAACATTATTAGCTCCACAAAGTTTGCAACATTTACCTTCGAAATTTTCTGCACTAAATTTATAATCTTCAAACTCTAGAGATTTCACTTCAGTATATGGCGGTATCGCATAAACCTTCTTCTCCCTGCCAGCTCCAAGAAGAATTAATGCTTCACTATTATTCAATTTTTTATTATCATGTTTTGGAATTGGACTTGGAGCCATAACATACCTGCCTTCAACTGTAACTGGATGGTCTGCCCCCGTTGTCATCTTAGAATATTTTATTATTTGTTCAAATAGCATTAAATAAGCACCACTGTACTCACTATCTGCATGAAGTCTTTTAGTTATATATTCACTTGGTTCTATTACTCTAAGAGGTTCAGGTGTTGGAACTTGAAGAACTAATATTTGATCTTTTTTTAAAGGTTGCTCTGGTATTCTATGTCTTGACTGAATTAAGGTTGCTTTTGAAGTTTCTGATGTTATTTGAACATTTGTAGTTTTCTCTATTAGCTTTTTTATGTTTACTGCATTTACTGATTCATCCGACCCTTGATCTATTACTTTTAAAATATCTTTTTTACCTATTAAAGAAAGGGTAAGTTGTAATCCACCAGTCCCCCACCCTCTACCAATAGGCATTTCTCTTGATGCAAACGGAACTTGATATCCTGTAATTGCAATCGCTTTTAAAGAAGCTCTTCTAATTTCTTTTTTAGAACCTTCATCAAAGAAAGCAAAGTTATATTTTATATCCATTTTCAAAATTCTCCTCCCTAGTCCTTCTCACACTATTAAGTTCAGATTGGAATGTAACATAATGAGGTAACTTTAAGTGAGACATAAATCCTGAAGCTTCAACTGTATCAATACTATATAATACAAATTCTTCATTACCCGTTGGAAAATCCTTATTCCTCTCTTCAAGACATCTATCTAATATGCTCATTGATATAGCTTTAGTTTCATTCTGCCCAAAGCACATACCATATCCTATTTCAAACATTCTCTCTTCCGTTCCATTATCTAATTTTCTTGAACTTGGTATAAGTGTTTCAACTTCTGTTACTTTTATTTCTCCTATATAATAATCATCATTTTCATATTCACTATTTCCAATATATAAAGGTACACATCCAACTCTAAGTTCACCAACTGTTGGATGCTCTATCCCACTCATTCTAAGTGATGAATAAGCTAACGAAACTACAGCCCCTGTCTGCCCTCTTGTTAAGCTTTGTAATCTTTCACTTCTTTTAGTTGGAAACTCCATTGATTTTTTCGTTATATCAACTGGCTCACTATTGTCAATTGATATATCCTCTATTAACATCTCTTTTCTTAAATAATTTAATACTTTAGGAATGCCCTTCACCTGACCTTCTATTTTTTTACAATCTAAGTTAAATCTATTAAGCCAATCAATACTTTTACTTAATATTTCTCTCTCTAAAGAAAAGTCTAAAAGCCTATGTGTGTAATCATAAGATGCACCTAAAATTTGACCACCAATTATATCTTTGAAACTTGCTGATATACGTCTTTCTACTCGCATATCCTCTGTATTTACAGTCTTTGTATAATACTTTCTCTCTAATGTAGATCTATATGCTCTTATTAAAAAAACAGCTTCTTCTACATTCCCTTCTGATTGCTTTATCGCAAGAGATGCTAATCTCTCTGAATATAAGCTCCCCTCAGACATTACAATGTCAATAAGTCCACGCATTCCACTTTTTACGTTTTTAACATCAACTATATTTCTATTTTTAAGTCTTTCATACTTTAATCTTCTTATTGACTCATCTATTGCAATAGTCCCACCTTTGACTGCAACATAACCCATTTATAAACATCTCCTATCCTCAATATTTGTAGTTCTTGGAATGCACATAATCCTATTCTCTTTATCTAAAATAACTATATCAATTCCCCTTGGAAATTCTATATTTTTATCTTCTCTAGCAGTTTTAAACTTATCATATTTTGGCAGTCTTATTTCTTTATAATCTTTAATTCCAGGCCCCTTTAAAACCACATTATATCCATCTAATATATTAGGAACTTCAAATAAAATTAGAGCGCTTTTATGAGGATTAATTAAGCTTCCATTTTTACAATTACAAATAATCTCATTTAACATCTCTATATTTTCTTCTGATATAAATATAAAATCACTTTTTGAAAATTCTTCTACTTTACTACCTGTAAGCTCCTTTATAATATTTTTATCTTTTTCAGTATTAGTAGACTGTATATTAAAGCTAACTTCACCATCTAATAACATTAACATAAGCAATTGTGTGCCTTTAAAACAAGTAACATAGGACTCCATATCCTCACATTCACAACTTAAATTTTCTATCTCACCTGGTCTGCTCATTGAGTTCAATAATTTTCTATAACCTCTTTGAGTTTGATGTACAATATCAAAAATATTTTCCATAATTATCCCTCCATAGTATTAAAGTTAACTTTTGTTTTAAGTATTTTATTTTTCTCTTCTTCATCCTTAATCCTTATATGATTCTCTTCTCTTTTTAAAACATCATAAAACAAATCACATTCCTCTAATCTTCCCTTATAAGCTGCATCAATAACTGCAAGCTTGTAACTAAGTTCTTCATCATCACTTGCAATAATGCCGATACCAAGATTTCCATTTATATAAACTTTGCACTCTGTTATAAGAACTTCTCCAATATAAAACAAGCTATTTTTTGCTCCTTCTCTCACCTTAATCATAGTTAACCCTGGCTCTGCTGATTTTACTTTCATAACTTTATATTTTCCTTCAATTATTTCACTTAAAGATAATGCTATTTCTCTTCTTCCACGAATCAAAATTTCGGTTCTTCTCTTCCTATCCATATTGAATCCCTCCTATCTTTTATTTAATTGTATCTCGGTGCCATGTTAAGTACTTATAAATCACTGTTAATTTGTGTTAAAAATCAACGCAAAAAAAGCCTTAAAATATTTTTAAGACTTCTAACTTTTGTATTATTTTTTTATATTCCGTATGAAAATTTATCACCACGATAAATAGCCTCAGTATACTCTAATACTGTATTAGATTCTAAATCTATACAGTTTGTTTTTAACCTAAGTATTGGTGACAACTCGTATGCTTCTAAAAATTTTCTCTCATAATAATCTGGATAATCTATTGAAAGTAAACACTCTTCACTTTTAAAAACTGAAAAACCTTTTTCTTTGTAATAATCAAATATTGATTTAATCAAATGTCCAACTTCATTGATATCATTGAATATTTCACGCCTCACATAGGATATATGAATGGCAACAGGTTCATTATCAATTAATCTAAGCCTACCAATCTTATAAACTTCCTCTTCCTCTATTGCATTTAGTTTATCGTATATTTCTTTTATGTAATCTATCTTTTCGCAAAATATATTTATAGTCTCAACATTATATCCACACTCTTCTAATTTTTTAGAAAAACTTTCATCTCCAGTTAACGTAAGCTTTATCTCTTTATTTCTCTCCATTACAAATCGCCCTCTTCCTTGTAAAGAGTACACATACCCCATTGTTTCTAAAGTTTCATACCCTTTACGAACTTCTATTCTTGGAATGTTAAACTCTTTAGATAAGGTATTATCAGAAGGCAATTTGTCATCTTTTAAATATTTATCATTTTTAATCTCTTTTATTATTTTATCTATAATCATTTGTTTCCCACTTATATCATTCATCATAATTCAAACTTCCTATTCCACACTTTCTTTCGACTTGTACCATCCACCATACAATCCCCCCTTAAATTCTATATATTATATATTATCAATAATTTCAATTTTTTTCCACATGCAATTTTGTCTTTTCCCATATATGTTATATAATATATTTCAAAGGAGGTTTAGTTTTTTATGAATAATACGCTAACCGAAGAAAACATTAGAATTTTAAGAGAAGAATTAGAATATAGAATGTCTACAAAAAGAGCTGAGATTGCAAAGGAAAAATTAGTTGCTGCTGCTCATGGTGATAGATCAGAGAATGCAGAGTACAAGGAAGCTTGTGCAAATTATAGAGAAAATGATAATAGAATTCAATATTTATTAACTATGATTTCAACAGCTACTGTAATAGATGATTCCACTTTAGATAAATCTGTATTAGGAATTAATAGTAAAGCTAAAATTAGATTTGTAGAGGACAATGATGAAATTGTAATAACATTAGTTACTACTTTAGATTTAGATCCTGAAAACATGTGTATAAGTATTGAATCTGATTTAGGAAAAGCATTATCTGGAAAGAAAGCTCACGATATTGTTGAAGTTGATGCTCCAGGTGAAAAATATACAGTAGAAATATTAGAAATATTATAATATTTTACAAAAAGAGGCTGTAGCACTGAATATATAGTGCTACAGCTCCTTTTTTTATTTCATTACAGGTCTAGATTTATCTATTACTTCATCAACATTAAAGAATGTGCTGTTAACTTCATCCTTGGCTTTATTAAATGAAAATCCATCAATATTAAATCTAGAATTAACTACAGTATTATTTATAAATTTATCTTTGGACTCTTCCCTTGATACATTGCAATATATATCAAACCCAAATTTCTTTGCTAAATTAAAACTCTTTCCCTCTAATGTTGTTCCAAATGGAGCTATGAATATGTTTGTCTCTCCTATTATTGGTTGTATCCTATCTTTCCACCTATTAAAATCTGATAATAATTTATTATAATCTGGTGACTCTCCAAAATAACCTTTACCATTATGTGTATAGGAGTGACTTGCAAAAAGCCATCCAGTCTCCTTTAATTTGTTAACAACTGCTTTAGCCTCTTTTATATTTTCTTCAGAGTTTAATCTATATCCTAAAACGCCCTCATACCCTGTTACTGCTAAAATACCTTTAGCACCTCTATATGAAAATTCAGGATTATCTTTAATAAAATCATCTAAAATTGGCACCATATCTCCATCTCTTGTTATTTCTGATTTATTATTTTTATTCCTTACTGCAGTTGATACCTCATTATTTTCATCAATGATTAATCTATCAGCAAAGCCATCCTTTTTCATATATTCATAATAATTAACATCATCTTGAGAAATAATTAATGGTTTTTTACCTTTTGGTAAATATATTTCCTTCCTAATCATATTCCCGTCTTTATTGCTTCCATAAATATCATTAATTTTCATTAATACAAATCCTTGTTCTTTTAAAAGCGGTAACATTTTTTTAAATTCATTAGTTGTGTTAAACCACATATTATATCCAGTGGAATCATGTCCTACATTATCAAAAGCTAGCTCTGGATATACAATAAGACTATGGAAAAATATATGATTAATAGTTCCTTCATATTTTACAAAGTTTTTTTTATAATTCGTATATTCTTCTACAACTGAATTTATATCTTCATCTATAATTTCTTTATCTGAAAGTAGTAACTTAATTGCCTCATCAATATAATATCCATTCTTTAAATACTCTGCTTCATCTAACATACGTTCCTTTTTCTCTAGTATTTCACTATTTACTGAAATATCTTCATTATAATAAACTTTCTCATTATATTTTACTACTATAAAAATTCCAGGAATCATAGCTAATAGTATTATACTCAACACTTTAAAAAGATTTTTCATTGTAGCCTCCTATGAAAAAATATTTATACTTTCATTGTATAATGTTAGTATTTGTATAAATATCTTTTTTAATTACATAAGATTTACAATTCAATAAAAAAATGTTACATTTTGCAAACATTTATATACTATTCAAATAAATTCAATATTTCTTCCTCACTTAATCTTTTTAAGCCTTTTCCATCCATAACTTTTCCGTCCATTAGACTTTGAATAAGCTCTTTTTTCTCCTCTTGCATTAGCACAATTTTCTCCTCAATTGTATCTTTAGCTACAAGTTTAATTACTTCAACAACATTTTTTTGGCCAAATCTATGCGCCCTATCTGTTGCTTGGTCTTCAATAGCTGGATTCCACCAAGGATCAAAATGTATTACTACGCTTGCTGATGTTAGGTTTAACCCTACCCCTCCAGCCTTTAATGAAATTAAAAATACCTTGATATCTTCATTTTCATTAAACTCATTAACTTTTCTCACTCTTTCCTTTGCTGATGTTCCTCCATCTAAATAACTGTAATTAACTCCTTCTAATTTAAAATCCTCCTCTATCTTCTTTAATACAGAAGTAAATTGAGAGAACAATAATATTTTCTTTCCATCTAAACTGGATTCATTAACTAACTCTTTAACTATATTTAGCTTAGCACTCTTTCCTATATAATCTGGTATTACAAGGGATGGATCTAAACATATCTCTCTTAATTTTGTTAAATACGAAAATAGATTAACCTTGTCTTTAGAATAGTTAATCTTATCTTTAATTTCCTTTACATAAGATTTGTATATCTGTTTTTGCTTTGAATTCATTTCTACTAAATATTTCTTCAAAACCTTACTTGGTAATTCATCTAATACATCTTTTTTAAGTCTTCTAAGTATAAAAGGTGCTATTAAAGCCTTTAATTCGCATATGTTATCATTAATAATAAATCTTTCTTTAAATCTTTCCTTTGTAAATAGATATCCTGGCATAATAAAATCAAAGATTGACCATAATTCCATTAAATTATTCTCTATCGGAGTTCCTGTTAATGCTATATTACACCTTGATTTTATTCTCTTTACTGAAACCGTCGCTTGTGCTATTGGATTCTTTATATTTTGCGCTTCATCGATTATACAGTAATCAAAAGACATATCATTATAGTTTTCTTCATCATTTTTTAATGTTCCATATGTAGTTAAAATTACATCATACTTTTTATAATCTTTCAAAACTTTTTTCCTTGAATCTTTACTTCCATGAACTAATCCTACTCTTAATGATGGTGCAAACCTTTCAAACTCGTCTTTCCAATTGTAAATTACTGATGTTGGCGTAATTATAAGTGTCTTTGTTCTCTTTTGAGATACTATAAAAGCTATTATTTGAATTGTTTTTCCAAGTCCCATATCATCTGCAAGTATTCCACCAAAACCTAATTCTGTTATTTCATTTATCCATTTAAAACCTGCAACTTGATAATTTCTAAGTTTGGCATTTAGAGCTTTAGGGACTAGTTTCCTTTTATATTTTTTATCTAATAACTTTTGAACTATTTCTTGAAGTATTGATCCACCACGTATAAATGATAAGTTTCTATCCTTTAGTTTTTCTTGAAGATATAAAATTTTATTTTTATCAATATCAATTTCATTTTCCTTAAGCCCTAAGTCCTCTATAAGATTTAAAAACTGTATTACACCTGGATCTTCTAAATCTAAATAAGAATTCTTATTTTTATAAAATCTCGCTCCATTTTTCATAGAATCAATACTTTCTCTTAATTCCTTGATTGTAAAATCTGAAATATTGTATTTAAGTCTATAGAAGTTATCAAATTCATTTAGTTCAGATATAATAGACTCTGAATTTATTAGTTTGAAATCATTAAAATCATTTGAAACTTTTACAATTCCAATCTCTTTTAACCTTTTTACTCCATAACTTAATACTTCATATATGTCCTCATCATTACCTATAAACATAAAATCTTTCTCTTTTTTTATGAACTTAAATTTTTCAAGTTCCATATCAATTAAATTCTCTTTTTTATAGTCTCTAAGAAAACTTTTATCTGACTTATCTTTAATCAAATCAATTATATAATTACAGTAGTTTAACTTTACATTGCAATAAATATATCCTTTTTCCTTATAAAAATAAAAACTAGGTTTCAATAATCTTGACTTAAACTTTTTTGTATTTTCATCTAATACTATATTATTAGTAATATCCTTTAAATTTGCTAATAAATCATTTAAACTTTCTAGTGATTCTTTGTATCTTATACTGTTATTCTTTAGAAATTGTTTATGGAAAGGAATATAGGAAATTAACTGTTTATTCCTTGGCAAATATATATTTCTATCAAAAAACATAGCATCTCCAACATTACTTAATAATATTGGGAACTTATTGTGATGTCTTAGAACAAACCCCTCATTATCTAACTTAACTGTTAAAGCTACGGGAACATTTTCCTTCTTAACTTTCACTTCATAGTTGATTGAATCATAAGTAAATATAATTTTTTTATTTTTATCTATTAAACTCAAAAAATCTCTTATTTCATTTTGATATAACTTCAAGTATTTCCCTCTAATTTTTTGTTTGTTTGCTTTTATAAATTCGATTAAACTATTATCCTCATTAAGAAATTCATCCTTTAGTGGATTATAAGTAAATGCTCCGTTAAGTCTCATACCCTTTTTAGACTCCACTCTACTTATGAAATCCTTAATATCAATGATTAAATGTGTATTTAAAGTTCCAATTCTAAATTCACATTGGTATGATGGTATCCCATCATTTTTAATACATCTAATCATTAAATCTAATGCTAAAAATCTCTTACTTTTAAGTTTTTTTAAGTCTTTATCTACATTTTCAACTTTTGCTTTAGTGCAGACTTTTTTCTTTGCTAAATTATAAAAAGTATACCCTGTTGCTATAATATGTTTACAAACATAGTTTCTTATTTGTCTTCTATTCTCCTCAAATACTTCACAAGTACACTTTGTATCTATTATCTTATCTGTTTCTGCATTAATTTTTATATGTGTACTATATGTATTACTTTTATTATCATTTAATACTCTTCCATAAATATGATAAGTTCCTTCAATCCTTTTACTAGTCAAATCTTTTATAGCTGCTTCTTTCGCTAAAGCTTTACCTTGTTTTCTTGTAAAAGGGGAACTTATCTTTAATAAATTTTCTGTAATAATTTCTAAGTTCAAAATCCTCATCCCCTTTTTTTAATAAAAATATTATATCATATAATACATACTGTTATTTCTATATACTTGAGTTCTTATACCATTTAGAGTAGTTGCTTATTATTTTTGCAAATAAGTAAATAAAAAAGCCAGATATAATGTAATAACTTTCTTATTACATTTACCTTGGCTTTTAATAATATTAATATCTTATCGATTGAGGATATTTAAAGACATTAAATGGATCATATTTCCCTTTTACTAATGTCAATTCATCTACGTTGCATCCATAATATTCACTTGCAAAATTACTTAATGGACTATATGGGAAATTTATAAATGAGCCCTCTGTAATAGTCATTATATAGTTTAATTTACTTGCTACCCATTCTTTATTAATATCAGCATATACATCATTTTCCCATACAGATTGTATACCCATAATATAATTTGCATCCCTATAATAAAATGCAGTCTCGTGCTCACCTTTGTCTTTTACCGCACCGCCTAACCCATAAAAAGTAATTGCAGTATATATTGCCCCCTCAGGTCTTTCCTTTAAAAAGGAAGCTAGATTTATAAGGGTATATTTTGAGTAACTCTCATTTACAAAACGTCCTGTAGACTTAAATTTTTCCTTATCTGGATATCCCTCTTGAACTTTCCTAATTGCATTTAAAAATGTTGTATTCTCAAAAGTTGCATTACAATTTGGTATATCTAAAAATGGTTGTAATATCTCTTTTAATTCTCTTTCATCCCCATAAAATAGACCAAAGAAATATACTGCCATCCCTTCATTAACAGAGTTATAAAAACTAGCCCTCATATTAACTCTTCTATCTAAAGTCATATATATTTTTTGGAATATATCCATTATATTTGCCTGCTCTACTATTGAAGTGTTTTCATAGTGCATAGTAAATAAAGTTACATTATTAAATTTTGGTGGAAGATTGAAAGTAAGCGCTGTAACTATTCCAAAATTTCCATTACCAGCACCTCTTAATGCCCAAAATAACTCTTCATTACAATCTCTATTTGCAATTATTTCATTTCCTTCATAATCTATAACTTCAGCTTCAACTAAGCTATCTGCACCAAGTCCAAATAATCTACAAGACAATCCCCAACCTCCACCTAATGCATATCCAACTACTCCAACAGTTGGACACGTACCCCCAGGAAATGGATATCCTTTAGATCCTACATATTCATAAAGCTCACTATTTTGTACGCCAGCTTCTACTTTCAGTTTATTTTCAGCTTCATCTATCGTTATTTTCTTCATTCTGCTTACATCAATAACCACTATATCATTCCCGATTGAAAATCCTTCATAATTATGCCCACCAGAACGAATTCTAAAATTAAAACTATTTCTAATACAAAATTTTAAAGCTTCTACAACCTCCTCCTTTTCTTTGCAGTATATTATTGCCTTTGGATATCTCTGTATAGCTCTATTCCAAATTTGCCTATCAACTTCATATTCATCATTATTAGGTGTTATAATTTCACCATTAAAGCACAAATCCTTTTCAATTTTCATTGCAATCATCCTTTGTAATAGAATATTTTACTTATAGTAAATCTATATACTATTATATAAATATGATTACTTTATTTTTTTGTTAAAATTGCTGTGCTTAAACTAGAAAATTACATCTCTTTTTGATACTTGTTCATATAATATACTCCAGCAACATTGTATATTAAAAATACGGCTACAGTAAGAACTGTTACCCAAAGAGGCGCATTTATAATTATTGTTATATATGCAATACCCATAATAAGCCACTTAGTAACATCAGCTGCCTTTGCTTTTGCCTTATTTCGAATCATAATGTTCCTCTCATCCTTTAATTCAATATTATTTTGTTCTGAAATTTCAGGATTTCTTTCTTCTAAGTGTCTCATATAAATATTTGCAATACTCATTCCAATTAATCCTGCACCTAAGCCAATCATAATACCTTCTAATGATTTCATCTCCTCTAGTTTTAAGAATAAACTTACAGAAACTAAACATAAACCAATAACTAACAAAATAAAATTGATTGATTTTTTCTTTAACATTATTCTTCCTCCTCATAAATAAAAATTTCTTTAATACTCATACCAAAATACCGTGCAATCTTAAATGCCAATATAATTGATGGATTATATCGTCCATTTTCTAGTGATCCAATTGTTTGTCTTGAAACTTCTAATGCTTTCGCAAGTTCTTCTTGTTTTATTCCTTTCTTCTTTCGTATCTCTTCTAACCTATTTTTCAAAACATATTTCTCCCCCTTTACGGAAAGTTAACTTTACATCTATATATTATCATAAATTACATTTAATGTAAAGTACCCTTTCCTTTTTATTTACCCTTATAGCTAGAATTTAAATAATATTATAACTATATCCTCACATATTACTTTCCTTGAATATAGTATATATAAACAATATTTATAGGATAATTGCATGACTAATATATTCTTCAATAAAATTCGTAACATTAAATCTTTATTACAGTATCAAAGAGCTATACTAGCTGATAAACTAGCAAGTGATAAAAACTACTTAACTAGCGCTACAACCTTTGTTAACAAAGCAAATCTTTCTAGTAGTACTGAATATCTCATTTGGGTAGATACGAAAAATTTCAAAACAAACATATTTAAAGGTTCACAAGATAGCTGGACTCTAGTTCACAGTTATTTATGCTCAATAGGTAAACCTTCTACACCTACTCCAAAAGGGAATTTTAATATAGGAGTTAAAGGGTTGTACTTTGGGGTTAATAAGGGATATAAATGCAGATACTATACCCAATATAAAGGAAATTATTTATTTCATTCTATAATTTATAACCTTGATGGTTCCATAAAAGATCCAAGACTAGGCAAAGCTATATCTGATGGTTGCATACGGCTATCTTTAGAAAACGCAAAATGGATATGGGATAATATTCCTTTGCATACTACTGTTAAAATAACTTAACTACTTATAAATTCACATTAACATTTATTACATCTTTATAATATTTTTAATTTATCTATTTCATATGTCTAGTATCTTTATTGCTTTTTATGGTAAATTAATTATAAGTAATTATTTTGAGAGGTGATATTATGATACTTACTGATTTTCTTATAAGGCTATTATCAGCTGCTATTTTAGGGTTTGTAATAGGATTAGAAAGACAATATAGGCAAACTCTTGCTGGAATACGTACAAATGTTTTAGTATGTGTTGGTGCATGCTTATTCGTAATGTATGCCACAATTGCAGGTAGTGGTGATAGTTCACGTATTGCAGGTCAAGTTGTAACTGGTGTTGGTTTCCTTGGTGGTGGAGTTATTCTAAGAGAAGGATTTAATGTTAGAGGATTAAATACAGCTGCCACCCTTTGGTGCACTGCATCTGTTGGTGTACTTGCTAGTTCAGGACAAATTATTTTTGCAGCTACTGCAGCACTTATAATAGTTTTAGCTAATATTATTTTAAGACCAATTGCAAAGAAAATGTATCGAGTTAAAGATAAGGATGAAGATGATGAATACATTTATGGAATAACTATAAAGTGTGATGAAAATGAAGAGTTTAATATAAGATCAATGCTTATGGAAATGGTTTCTAAAGAAAAGATTCTCCTTAGAAAGCTTGAAAGTATAGAAATTGAAAATGAAAGTAAAGTTCGAGTTAAAGCAGAAATCATAAGTATAGAAAAAAGTGATATGATAATAGAACGAATTATTGGAGTTCTAAGCTTAGAAGTTGGAGTAGTTTCTATAGGATGGAAAGTTCTAAGTGAATAACTATTGTATAAGCCGATAACACTTTGTTATCGGCTTATTTCATGTATTAAAACAAATATAATCCATTATCTTTAAGCATCATATCTAAGTTTTCTATTAACATATCCATTTCAGATAATATAGATAAATTACCCTTTGCTGAATAACTTAAAATATTATTAATGTTTTTATCCATATTATTTGGAACCTTTAATCTATTATCTTTTATTATTTTAATAATCTTTTTTTCCCCTGGATGAGCCATATCATTTATAGCAAATATAATATCAAAATAGCTTGCAAATAAAGCAGCTACTCTATGATTTACACTAATAAAATCATCTCTTTTTAAAGCTTTCTCTATTTGATAATAGTATGCTGGCATTTGTAGCTTTAATAATGGGTAATTCTTTTTTATTATATTTTCTTTTAACTTTTGTGGATATTTTATTTTATACTTCTGTTGCAATTCATTTAAACACCCATTTTTATCATATAAAATAATAGAATTTATAAAATTTGACCAAAAACAAGTTGTATATCCTATATCTGCTTCGCACTTTACTAATGTTCTATTTAATGAATCTTCAATCCACTTTATTTCCCTATAAATAATTTCAACTGGTATGTTAGAATCTTTTAGAATCCCATCATCTTCTGTTTCCCAAAAAGTATTATTACTCTCCATATAGCTACAGTATTTACTAGTAATTTCTTTTCTCTTTTCAACTGATATTTTATTTTCCAAATAAATATATATATCATAATCGGAATTTTCATCATTAGTTTTTGTAGCATGTGAACCCGCTAATAGTATTCCTAAAACTTCATCTAGCTCAGAAAAATCCCTAATCATATCTTTTAAATTTGTAGTAATATCCATTATAAATACCCCCTTAATTTTACAATAATTATATCTCATATAAAAAGAACATAAAAGACTATCTATTTAAAATAATCTATTCCAATTGCACTTCTCACTTCTGAAAGAGTTTCTGCAGCTACTTTTCTTGCATTATTACTTCCACTTTCTAATACTTCATATACAAATGATTTATCCTTCTCAAACTCTTTTCGTCTATTTCTTATAGGTTCAAGCTCAGCTTGTAATATTTCATTTAAATAGTTTTTAACTTTTATATCTCCAAGCCCACCACTTCTATAATGCTCCTTCATATTTTGAAGTTTATCTTTATCATTGCAAAATGCATCCAAATATGCGAATACAATATTATTTTCTACTTCACCTGGATCTGTCACTTTAATATGATTTGGGTCTGTATACATAGACATAATCTTCTTCTTAATCACATCTGGTTCATCTGATAAATAGATTGCATTATTCAATGATTTACTCATTTTTGATTTCCCATCAATTCCAGGTAATCTTCCAAGTCCTTCTTTAGGAAGTATTGCTCTTGGCTCTATTAAAATATCTGTTTTATAAGTAGCATTAAATGTTCTTACAATTTCTCTTGTTTGCTCAATCATTGGCATTTGGTCTTCTCCAACTGGAACAATTTCAGCTTTAAATGCTGTAATATCAGCAGCTTGACTTACAGGATATATTAAAAATCCAGCTGGTATACTTAGATTAAAATCTTTTTCCTTTATCTCATTTTTTACTGTCGGGTTTCTTTCTAATCTTGCAACTGTAACTAAATTTAAATAATGCATAGTAAGTTCATTTAATTCTGGAATCTGTGACTGAACAAAAATCGTTGATTTCTTTGGGTCTATTCCTACTGCCAAGTAATCTAACGCAACTTCTATTAAGCTATTTCTTATTTTCTCTGGATCTCTTGCATTATCAGTTAAAGCTTGTTGATCAGCAATCATTATAAAACTATTATATAATTCACTATTTTGTAATTGTACTCTGCTTTTTAATGATCCAACATAATGCCCTATATGCAATTTACCTGTTGGTCTATCTCCTGTTAAAATTATTTCTTTTTTCATTAAACTCACTCCTTAATTATTTATATAAAAAAAACTCCGTCCTAAATTAATAGGACGGAGATAATATCCGCGTTGCCACCTAGATTGTATAGAAAATAATATTATTATAAAATCAACTACACCACTCAAAATCAAGTACTAACATACTCTATCCGCTATAAGGTGCGGCTCACCAATCGGATACTCTCTCTCTCTCTGCTAGATTTCTCTTCATTCCTCAAAGGCCCATTCATCAAATCTCTTCTTTCCTAGATTCCACCATCCTAGGATCTCTTTATTGAAGCTTAATTTAATTACTCTTCCTTATCATCAGATTTTTAACATTTTTTCTTATTATAGTTTTATTAGTAGAAGTTGTCAATTACAATATTATAAAGTTCATATATAAGTTACTTATATATTTTAGCCATATAAAATTCATCCATATACTCTCCATCAACAACTACTGACTTTTTCTTTATTCCTTCTATTAAAAATCCATTTTTCTCATAAAGGTTCTTAGCTATATCATTTTTACACATTACCGTTAATTCTAATCTTTTTATATTATTCTCTTTTGACCATAAGTCTAACTCTTTGAAAAAACTTTTACCAATACCTTTTCCTCTAAATTGTTTGCGTATTCCTAGAACAATATATGCAGTATGTCTTATTCTATTCAACGAACCTCTTTGTGCGCATATAAACCCTACAATTTGATTATTGTAAATTGCAACTTTAAACAAATTTTCTTCTTCTATATTTTTCTCTATCATCTTTTTTATTGGATCAATATTATTAGATCTCTCATTAGGTTCATATAACATAAATTTTGTCTCTTTATCTAATCCTAACATCATATTAAGATAGTCATTAGCATCTTCAGTTCTTATTTCACGGATAATCATATTTTTCCATCTCCTATTTAACTTTTATTACTTTAGCCTCTTTATAATTATCTAAAGGTATATGATCACCAAAATCAAGTAAAATATTTTTATTTTTCTCTACACCATCAAATATAGCAACATATCCATCATCTACTCTTTCTATAGTATACTTATTACTATATCTACTGAAGTCCCTGTCTTTATCATTATTAGAAGCTGATAGTGATAACCCTTGGAATATATTTATTGGCTCATATTCACTTCTAAAATAAAATTTCAATTTATTACCTTCCCATTCAACCTTATAAATTTCACCTTTTGATCCATTTTGTGATGTAATTATTTTTGGATACTTAATATTACCTTCCTGTACCATTTCAATCTGTATATCATCTAAATCATCACCCCATTTTAATGGTTCTTTTATATCTGATATAATAAAGTTTATACTATTAGCATTCCTCATAATATCTGCAGTTAACTGTGGAAAATCCATATTGCTTCCAAATTTCTTAGTATATATTTTTCCATCCACTTCAATACAGTACTTTGGCCCCCATACATCATTTAAACTCTCTGCATCTTCACCAGTGAATTCTAATTCACTACCCATTGCATTAGATTTTAACTTATTAAGCTTAACTGAATCATTTACATACTGTTTTATATCTAAATTATATTTATCTTTAAAAGCAGTTGTAAAATCAACCTTTATATCAAAAGTCATTTCTAACTCCGTTATTTTGAAATCTTCTGATAATTTTTTTATTTGGAGACTTAAATCACCTTTCTTAGGATACGTACTTCCACTCAAAGTCTCTTTATAATTTAATATCATTGTATTATTATCAATATAATAACTGTCACAACCTGAAGAAGTTGATGTACCTGACTTTATTGTATTCATATCCATATTTACGTTAAACATAAAATTATCTTCTTTTGGATTTAACTTTAATGGTTCTCTGCTTTCAATTTTCACAACAGCTTCTAATTGATTTGGTACAGCTATAATATTTTCTATTGTTACTTTAATCCCATTACTCTCCTGTGATTGTCCTATATAATTTGTATATTTTTCATACCCCTGAAAAAATCCAAATTGCTTATAAATGTTGTTTATTACAGGTATATTATCTGCTATAGCTGGAGTACTTATTATCCCTACTAATGCGATTGCTACAGCACTTGCTACTAACTTTTTCTTATTATTTCTTTTTTTAAGTTTCTTTTTAATATTTTTCTTTATACTATAAATTTCAATCTCTGATAAATTCTCTTTTGACATTTCTATCTTCTCTATATTTTCGTTATCTAAATTATCTAATATATCCTTTGGATTCATAATTAGCACCCCTTATTTATTAGCTTTTCCCTAAGCTTTTTTCTACCCCTAAATATTTTAAGATTAATAAATTTTTCCGATTTTCCAAGACTTTCACTTATATGTTTCGTATCTTGATCTAGATAAAATTTCCTGAGAAATATTTCTTTTTCTAAAGGCTTCATATTATCAATTTCTTTTTTTACTTTAAATAAATCATCCTTTATTTCTAAGCTTTCATCCAATTTTTCTGTAGCACTTACATTTAATGTTTCTATATTAATTTTATCTGGTTGTCGTATTTCTTTTCTTAACCTATCTATAGCTGTATATTTACTAATTACCATAATCCATTTAACGAACTGATTATTTTCTTTATTAAAATATATTGCATTATCCCAAATTTTCAAGAAAACATCATTCATACACTCTTCAGCCAATTCTCTATTCTGTAAAACACTATATGAAACTTTAAATATAAGGTTAGCATAATTTTCAACTACATAATCTAATGCCTTATAATTTTTCTTCTTTAAACCCCGTATAAAATTTTCTCTAGTAACCATATCTTCCCCCTATTTTTTCGAAAGTACTTTCTTCTTCACTAATTAGTCGTATTATTTATATATAATATTTCATCTTTTCTCAAATAAATTAAAATGAAACTTATCTATGGAAAACCATAAAATAAGTTTCATTTTAGTCCCCCTGTTATTCAAATTTCTTCTGATGCTCATTATTTATAACTTACATAATAAGTATCATATGGCTTGTCTAATACATATCCTAATTTTTTTGCTAGCTTTACAGAATTTAAATTTGCAGCATCCCAGCTAGGATATTTTCCATCCTTTAAGCACTCTAATATCAATGCAGCAGCTACTACAGTCGCAAGTCCCTTTTGTCTATGATCTTTATGTGTATCAATTTCAATTTCAATCCCATTATTATATATACTATAAGATGTAGCCCCTGAAACAACATTTTCACCATGAAAAATGCAATATCCAGTTCCTCTATTAATAAAATCTTCTACTGAATTAAATTGTGCAGTAAAATCTTCTGATAATTCATTAAATGATTTACTATTTGCTATATTAAAATCTACCTTTTTAAGTTCATATCCCTTTGGTAACTTACTTATAAATGCTTCAATCTTATTAATATCAAGACTTTCAACATCTTTTTTAAAAGCATACCTTTGAAATTTATCTATATGTCCTTTATGAATTTTTTCTATTTTATCTTTCCATTTGTCATTTTCAACAATTACTAAAGAATTATTAGGCAAATTTTCTAATAACTCTTTAGCTTCTTCTGAAGTAATATCTCCAGCATAAAATACAAAATCTCCTACAATAATTTGTGCAGCCATTGGATCTTTTATATTATCAACCCAAATAGTTCCCATATATCCTTGTAATGCTGAAAGTATGCACGTATCATGCATTCCTTTAAATATATTTGATAATCTATCTTTTATTTTATTGTTTACTTTATTATCAACTTTATAAATCATATATACTACCTTCCCTCTTCATTAAATTTATAATAATGTTTTCCATTCATTATAAAAATCCCTTACTGATTTAAACCTTTTATCTCTATCTAAAGATGTTGCTATGCTTACTAAATCATATAATTTCTTTGTACCTTCCCATTTTTCAAATGAATAATCTGTATCACTTCCAAGAATACCAAATATTAAAGCACCTAAATTAAAAACATTTGTTCTCTCATCAATAATTGCATTTAATTCATACTCCTCAGGCGATTTGAACCTATCAGAACCCCAAAATCCCTTACCAATATTATTGACAGCTGGTTTCTTTCTAAAAAAATCAATGTCACATATTTTTGTAATATCCTTATTAAAATCATACATAATACTTCCGTCATACAAATCTATTGCTACATATCCCTTATCTTCAACATTGCAAAGAAATCTAAATATTGTATCTATAGATTTTAACTTCTTACTAAAATCTAAATTTTTATACTTATAATATGCTGATTTCTCATGTGTATATTTAGGATACTTATTAAAAGTCCAATGTTCATGTAAATTATTACCTTCTATCCATTCAAAAACTACTGCATATCCATCTTCAGTTATAAACTCATCTTTAAATTTAATTAATTGATCACAACTTAAGTTTTTATAAATTTCACTCACTCTCATTAATTCACTTATAACCTTTTCTATATCTCCATCATATTCCACAGTTTTAGCTCCTGCATATTTTATAAAGACTTTTTCATTGTCTCTCTGTACGCCAAAACATATATTACCTGAATCCTGCTGATCAAATACACAAAATACTTTCCCATAACTTTTTAGCCATTCAAAATCATGCATTTCTTTTAATTTAAAACATACCTTATCAATCTGTATTTTAATATAATCATTTCCCATTCAATCTCCCCTTTATATAAGCACTTGGATTTGGCAACTATATGATTCTGTATTAAAAAAATCATTTATTAAATCAATTATTATAATATTTTTAGCATTAATATTATTTTCTTTTATATAAGTGAGCATTTTTTCAATACGCTCTTGCTCATTCTCTTTACTAAAAGTTAAAGTTAAATATATTCCTTCTTTTAATACTTTTATATTATTATCTTCCTCTATGCTATTTTCCCCTTCTAACCCATTAAAAACATACTTTGGTTCCATAGAGTAATCTGATTTAATCTCATACAGTATACCTCTATCTATAGAAATTTCTATGTTTTTATGCTGTATAACTTTATCTAATTCTGAATAGTAAAGTAGCTCTTTAAAATCTTCGACTTCCATGCAAGGAGCTACTACTATGTATCGTTCTTTAAAGTGTGTACTAGTAATATCATCATTATTTAATATCTCTTTAGCATAATAAACGCTTTCATTAATCATATCTATATTTTTAATTATCTCATTCATTTTATTTATATTCTCTTCTGCTTCATTTTTTTTAGTTTTTAAGAAATCTAATAATGTATCCGTATTACTGTCTTTAAAAATTTCCTGTATTTCAGCTATACTGTTACCTAAAGATCTGCACCCTTTTATAATATCTATATGAATAAATTGATCTATAGAATAATATCTATATCCAGTTTCTTCATCAATATATCTAGGAACAAGAATACCTACTTTATGATAATATCTTAAAGTTTTTATTGTAATATCTTTAATTTTAGATACTTCTCCAATCGAAAATAAATTTTTCATTATAATTACTTCCTTTATTTATTCATTTAACACTATTGACTCTCCCCTTAGAGTACACCTTATTATAATTATAAGGTATTTTCAATAAAATACCAATTAATAATTGAAAGGATTGTGCAAAAATGAGTGAAATATTGTATAGAGATTTAGTTAAAGATGATTATAATTCCATTAAAAATTTAATTTGTGAAGCCTTTGGCTTTGATGATTTTATTAAAGATAAAAAGTTTTTAGATGTAGTTTTGACCATTTACTTGCAAGATTGTATTATTGATAGCTCCTTTAGTAAAATAGCTGAGAAAAATAATAAGGTCGTTGGTCTTATTTTAGGCAATGCTGAAAATGATAGGAATCGTTTAAGGAAGCCTCATAACTTTTTAAGTCTTGCTTATAACGGACTCCAATTAGTTCTATCTACTAAGGAAAATAGAACAGTCCTTAAAGAATTCTCGAAAATTTCAAAGACGTATAAAGAAATTATTCAAGGTAAAAAGGATTCATTTCAAGGTTGTATTCAATTATTTATAGTATCAAAAGAATGTAGGGGCTTTGGAGTTGGAAAAACTCTTGTAAGTTATTTATCTAATTACATGAAAAGTATGAATGTAGCATCAATCTACTTGTATACCGATACTAGATGCAATTATGGATTTTATGATAGTCAAAATTTTAGTCGTCTAAATGAAAAAGAGATTTACTTTGATTCAGTTGATGCTAAACTTAATGTGTTTCTTTATGGCTATAATTTAAATTAAATAAAACCATAAGCTATTTAAAAGTAGCTTATGGTTTTATTGCTTTACTATCATTAATCAAATTTTATATACCAACTTGGTATATATTTTTTAAATCCATCATACCATTTTAGTAATTTTTTAGTTTGTTCAACCATTGTATCTATTTCTTCTTTCCCAAACGACTTTGCCCATGCAATAGCTCCTATTTGGTTGCTTGAAATATATAATAACATTAATCTAAAAAACAAATCTGGCACTTCATTATTAAAATATCCATTAATGTATCCTGAAGCAAATTCTGGACTAACTTCAGCACACCATGTAATCCTATTAAATTCTTCAAAAGGATCTCCTATATCACATCTATTAAAGTCTATTATTCCAAGTTCATTTAAAGGTGTTATAATCATATTTCCTATATGGTAATCACCATGTTGAAAGCATTGTGGTCTATTCTTCAACAAATGTCTATTATTTTCAAGATAGCTTATTATTTGTTCTGATCCATCTACTAAAATCCCACAATGTTTATACATTGAAATCTTGTTGTCTATTTTTTTATTAAATCTGGTATACCAGTCTATATCTATATCTGTTACTTGTATTTTATGAATTTTTTTAAGATATAATCCTGCTTTAACACCTAAATTATACTGTTCTTCTTTACTGAGAGTTAGTAATTTAATATTAGCATCCTCTCCACATATCCATGTGAATAATGAATATACCTCTTTTCCATTATTGCATACTCCAAACTCTATAGGTACAGACATTAGTATATCATTACTACTTACATCTTTGATTAATTCAAAATCCCGTTTCTTCTTAGCATATTCTGATATATCAGATATTCTAAGGAGTAATTCTTCATTATCTTTTGTTTTTATATAAAACTTTTTATCTTTAGACCACCCTTTATCAATTTGCTTTATTTCTTTCCAATTTTCCATACTTTCTATTTCTGAAAAGCCTCTTATAAATGGATCTTTAACTGTCTTATCTAATAGCTTCTTATAAGATTCAACTTTCCTGTAGGCATTGCCTAAAGTCTCACTTTTTCTATATTTTCTTATGTTATCTAAATTAAATTGTGCTATTAATATATTTTCTTCTATGTCTCCTGCCGAAACAATTTTATTATCAACATAATTTCCATCCTCATCAAAAACTACTGGACTATATGCACAGGAGTTACCCCAATTTTCTTTAGGATAATTTGTCATTGCTACACCAACCATATTTTCGAAAGCTCTAGTTGATAACTGATTTATTCTTGCTAGATTCATATCACAGGCATTTGGAACAAGTATAATATCAGCCCCTTCTAACATTAACACTCTAGCACTTTCAGGAAATTCTCTGTCATAGCAAATCATTACTCCAATATTCACTCCAGAGAACTCACAGACTTTAAAATCTGTTCCACCTTCAAGAAGTGCTTCTAATGAAAAATCACATGTGTGAACCTTAGAGTACTTCATTAATATATCTCCTGTTCTATCAATTACTAAAGCTGTATTTTGTGGACTAGAACTCCCTTTTGAAAGATACGTTATAACAATTCCTATTTCTAATGATTTTGCAATATCTCTAAATGATTTAATATAGTTGCTCTCTTCATCAATAGCTTCAGCAATCCATTTTTTACGTTCTTCTTTATAATTTTCATTGAATGGATTATTAAAAGCATCACTAAACGGTGGCTCATAGCCATTTGACCACATCTCTGGGAATAACACTATATCTGCACCTAACTTCTTTGCCTCATCTATATATTTTAAACCTAACTTTAAATTTTCATCTATATTGTTTGCTATTGCTCTATGCTGAATTAATCCAACTTTTAAAGTATTCATTTTATAATATCTCCTTCTATAAATATTACTACCTACATTTATAAAGTTTTTTCCATAACAAAATTATTTAAACTTTCTCCATACCGTTCAACTGATTGTTCTTTAATTACTTTGTATCCAAACTTATAAAAAAATGATTTTGCAGTTATAGATGCATGAGTCACTATAACTTTAACACCATTTTCATATGCATATTTCTCTATCTCATTTAAAATAGTTTTTCCTACTCCAATACCTTGGTAATCTTTATGAACATACAACCTATCAAAATATCCATAACTACCCAAATCCCCAAAACCTATTATAATTCCATTTTCCTCAACTACTACAGAATAATGTTCTAAAAGTGATTTATCCCATTTAATTTTACTAATATTTTTTGGTGCCCACACATTAATCTGTCTATCATTATAATCTTTTGAATTAACAAAATGCACTGTATTATAAAACAACTCTATAATTTCTGTACAATCTTTTGATTGATAACTTCTAATTTTCATTTTAATCTCCCCATAATCTATTAAGTCCCCATATATAAGTTCCACTTTTGTCCTACTAAAACCTACCTCTATATAAAAAATAAAAGAATTACCTTCTAATTAGGTAATTCTTTTAATATTATTCTACAAACTGTATGTTATTTTTAATGCACCAATCTTTTGCTAATTGGTATTCAGCATTTTCTCTGTAATCATACCATTCACTAAGCTTTCCTAAATCTTCAATATACTTTCTCATAGATTTATCTTCAGGAATATTGCTTGCAATATCATCACCTAATGATTTTACAAAGTTTATCATCATTGAATCTTCGTTAATATCCTCATTACTTGGTAACTGAATATATTCTTCTGGGTGTTCTTTTAAGTGGTTAAGCCCTATTATTAATTCTCTTTCCCATTCTTCAAATTTATCTATATTCTTAAAATCTTCCGCCTTATACTTTGAAGTACTTTCATCTTCAACATATATTATTATCCCTGTTTCTTTATTATAATAATGAGTTAATAATTCTCCCTCAAATTCGATTGCTTCTATTACATCACTTAAATTTACTTTCATAATTTATATCTCCTCTTATTTCATTTATTATAAATGAATTCTTGCCATCTTACGTAATATTATATACCACTTCTAGTTAATACTAAATAAATTTATGTTTTATTCTAGTTGTAATTTTAGTAAATGCTTTAATTGTTCGTTATTAGGATTCAATCTAATTCCTTCCTCTAAAAGCTTAATAGCCTCTTCTTTTCTACCATAATTAGAATAAAAATTTGAAAGTATAGTATAAGCTTCAATATCATTTGGATACTTTTTTATATAATTTTCAAATCCTTCAATTTTTATATCAAAGTATTCTTCAAATCCATTTTCATGAACTGTATTACAATCACCCTTACTACTTTCAATATCTTTTTTTATTTCTTTTTCAAAATCATTTAATGATATTCCAACAGCTTTTTCAAATGAATTACTAAAACCATCTTCCTTTGTATTAACTAATATATTTTTAATTATTTCTTTACCTTTTATATCAACGAGCTTATTTATTGTATACAGACTTTGAACATACTGCATTCCACTTTCAATACTATTCCATTCATCATATTCATCAATATTTGTAAATTGAGTGAATTTAAAATTATAATTATTATTACACACTTCATCACTAGACATATATTCAGCTACCCCTTCTGAAAACCAGAGAGGTATTTTTTCATCCGAAATATTATTATCTTTTATATATTTATAATAATAATGATGTGCTATTTCATGAGATAACGTACCTCTATAGAAACTATCTTTAAATAAAATTTCCAAAGCATCCTCAGCATACATATAAACTGTATTTGATCCAGGTGCGTAATACCCATCAGCAAGCTGGTTCCCATTATCAAGCCTAGATTTAAAAATATCATTATCATAATCAAATTTAATAGTAACTGGTTCTTTTACACTTCCAAATATGTTTTTACTTTTTAATTCTATCTCATCTAAAATTTTATTAATCATTGGTAACGCTGATTCTATATTCTCTCTATGGATAATTTTATAAATTCCATGTTTGCTTTCTACAAATTCACTATTGTATTTATCATTTTCAAATGAAGCATAATACTCTTCATTTATTATTTTATAAAATTCATCAATGTTATTAAAAGTATATATCCACATAGCACTTAGAATTAACGAAATACAGTTTATTGTTATTATTCCAATCCTAAGCACTTTTTTGTCTTTATTTTTCCTTAATTTACGCCAATTTCTAATTATGCTATGTATCAAATTAAATAGTATTAATATAGTTACACCATAAAATATCTTTTTATTCTCAGTAAACAAACTAACTATGTATATACCACCTAACATTATATATAGTACTATACTAGCAATCCCCTTTAATATTTTCATTCTACCCCACCCACTCTATTTTTCATCTTATAAGTATATCATTCACACGACCTCTATTCTACTTTTTTATGTCATATTTCCCTATAAAATACAATAAATCTTTAATATATTTTTTATTAAGAAATAAAAAATAGCTTTAAAACATTTAAAGCTATTTTTAAACTCATATTTATTTAGAATGATGTCCATCCACCATCTGTTTGTAAGGTTGCACCTGTCATATGAGTTGAATCATCAGATGCTAAAAATAGTATTGAGGCTGCTTGCTCTTCTGCAGTTGCATTTCTTTTTTGTATCGTTTGAGTTTTCTGTCCAGCCATAGATTGAGCTTTTGCTGGATCAACTCCATTTGCTATTGCCTGTGCTCTTCTAGCTTTAACATATTCCATAGCTTCCTCAACCATTGGAGTATCTGTACCTGCTGGATTTACTGAATTTACTCTTATATCAAATCTAGCATAATCTAAAGCTAAATTTTTAGTTAATCCATTAACAGCATGCTTAGATGCAACATATGCTGGATTTCCAGGAAGCCCAGTTAAACCTGCTATTGAAGCATTATTTACAATAACTCCACCACTATTTTGAGCAATAAATTGCTGAATTTCATATTTACAACAGAAATAAACAGTATAAAAATTATTTGCCATTGTATAATCCATATTTTCTTGTTTCAATTCATGTAATGGACTTGGACTACCCATAACTCCTGCATTATTTATCGCTATGTCTAATTTGCCATACTTAGCCACAGTATCTTTTACTACCTCTTCACATTCTTTTTCAATAGATAAATCTTTATTTAAAAATATCGCGTCGCCACCATTATCAATTATTATTTTTAAAGTTTTCTCTCCTTGTTCTTTTAGCTTATCAACTATAACTACTTTTGCGCCCTCTTTAGCTGCTCTTATAGCTGTTGCTTTACCAATTCCTCTTGCAGCGCCTGTTACAATCATAACCTTATCTTCAAATCTACCTTCAAAATACTTCTTTTCCATAACTCTCTCCTCCAAATTAAATAGTTTCTTCACTAAAATCTTCATTTGAAACATTTTTAGTAATCTTTCTAAAAAGATAGTAAAATTGTTCTAATTCTTCTTTTGTCAGTTCACCAGTTAATTCATTTTCCCAATTCTTTGATATATTTACTATACATTCTCTATTTCTTTTAGCAAATTCAGTTAAAAATATATAGTATTTTCTCTTATCATTTAAATCCTGTACTTTTTTTATATAACCTGATTTCTCAAGTTTTACAATTGCTCTTGTTGTTGCAGCTTTATCAACACCAATTTTTTCAGTTAGCTCATCATGAGTTATTCCTTCTTTCATATATAAATAAAGTAAAAATTGATATTGTCCTGCACCAATATTATATTCTTTATATTCCTTTCCAAGAAAACTAACTCCTTGCCTATATAACTGATTTATATATCTACTAATTGATTCCGTTTTGAATCTTCTCATTTATTTCGTACCTCTATTTTAATCTATATCTTATGTTATATTAATTTTAACTCCATTTAGTTGATACGTCAACTAAATACTTTTTATTATTTACAATACAAAAAAAGATGCTATATATTCAGCATCTTTACATTCTAATTATTCTTTATTTGCCATTATTTCTTCTACTATTTTTATAGATTCTCTCCTGTTTTCTTCGTAGGCTTCTCTATTATCATATTCAACCATCCAAACATAAGTATCTATTAATGAGTATATTAGTTTATATATCTTTCTTCTAATTGTACTATTAGTATCACAACTTAATTCTTTTCCATAGCCTTCCATAAATGCTTCATTAGTTATCCACGGACTAGCAAATTCAAACTCACAATCTCCAAATACTGCTCTATCAGCATCAATTATTGCTGCTACTTCATAAATCCCCTTATCTTCTCTAACTAGTATATTACCTGCCCACAAATCTGCATGAATCAAGTGTGGTACTTTAATTTCATCAAGTATATCCTTATATTCACAAAATACTAATGTAAATTTCTCTATTTCTGTCTCGCTAAATATATTAAACTCTTTTAATCTTGCTCCAAGTTTCGAAACCTCATCTTTTAAGTATTCACTCCATAAGTTAAATCCAGCTCCTATAGATACATCGTAAGCTCTTCCAAATTGATTAGAAGTTATCTCATGTACTATATTAATGTATTTTCCTGTTTCTTTATAAATACTATCTAGAACTTCCTTATTAACTTTAAGTTCTGATAAAACACTACTATTAATATATTCAACAATCATGTAGTCTCTATCTATTATATTTTTATCTACATCGCATACTAATACTTTCGAACATGGTATTTCTTTACGTTCAAAATGCTTGTACACATATTCTTCAGCTTTCATTAAATTATTTTCAAAAGGTAATATTAACTGCTTATTTACCGGTCCTACTCTAAGTATTATTTCCTTCTTATTATTTACTTTTATATGGTATGTTGTATTAAACAACCCTCCAGATATAAGCTTTGCTTTAAATTCAGTTTCTAAACCAAAATAATTCTCTATTATCTTTGTTAATTCTTTTCTCGTTAATTCTTTATAAATTTTTGAAATTTTATTCATTTTTACCCTCTCTTTTATAGTATCCTCAATATATACTAAACCTTATACTTTAATTTCATTTCATATTATACACTGTTATTACTTAATTATCCATTTAGTAAAATAACTATATATCATCTAAAAAAATAGTCTATTTATTAATTTGATTGTTGTTCTTTTAGACCATCAATTCCATAGAAAATGTGTCCAGTAAAAATGCTAATTACTATTACTATAAATGATGATACATAAAATGGAATATAGCTGCTATTTCCTATCTTTTCAAAAACAATCCCATAAATAAATTGTCCAAGGGGAATGGTACACATGCAAACACACATAACGCATGAAATAACCTTTCCAGTTAAATCTATCGGTGTTGAAATTTGAATATATGTCATTATTTGAATAGAAAATAACGTTAGTAGTGCCATTACTATAGCACACCCACTTAATAATATAATATATTTTTCCATTGAGCCTCTTAGTATATGTAATGCGACTCCTCCTATAAGCATAGATAGTGCACACCCAATTAATAGAAATGGACTTGCTTTTAATTTTATTTTTTTTGATAATACTCCAGCAAGTAAACCTCCAATTATGCTACCTGTAGCTATTATACCTTGAGCATATCCATATAGCCTATTAGCGATATTAGGCGCAAACCCTAAATGTTGTGTAATTACAATTGGAACTCCAATTAAAATCAACGAACTTAAAAATAAATTTAAGGCTGCATATATTAAGGAAACTCTCCACAAAGTAGGTTTCACCTTAAAAATAAAGTTAAAACTTTCTTTAAGATCATTGAAACCACTAAGAAACATATTTCCTTTACGTTTCTTTTTTTCAAATGGAATATGAATAAATATCTCCATTACAGCAGATGCAAAAAAACAACCTATACTTACATATAGGATTGGTGATAAACCAACAACTGAATATAATATACCTCCAATAACTGGACCAACCATATTTGCCAATGAATTAATTAAATCTACAACTGAATTTCCTTCCATTATATATTCTGTATCTAGTAATACAGGGATACTTGCTTGGACTGCTGGCTGATAGGCTCCTTGTATGCCGTATAATAGAACCATTGTTATTCCCATAAGCGGAACAATATCTATTATTCCAGCCATAAAATAAAACATTATAATTAATATTGCTGTACTAAAATCCAAAATAACCATAATATTTCGTTTGTTAAAGCGATCTGCAATGATTCCTCCTACTGGGAATAATAAAATCATAGGAATAAAAGAAAAAGCTAGAATAGTTCCAAACAAAACAGATGATCCTGTTTGATTTAGTAAGTAAAGTGGTAAAGCATATCGTAAAATTTGATTTCCAAATAAAGAAATAATCTGACCTATTGCAACAAGTAAAAAATCTCTTGAAAATTTTGCTTTCTTTTGCATAATTAATGATTCTCCTTTTAAATTAATATTTTGTTTCTTAGGAAACATATTTATAATATAACTATTTTGTTTCCTTGTCAACAAAATAGTAAGCAATAAAAATGCAGTCTGTTCTCACTAGAGTTTGACTGCATATACTTTCATTATTCAAATTTATTCTTACTCAATATCCGTACCTAACTTCTTTATTTCTGCATCTAAATGTCTACTATACTTTTCCACAAAATTTATCATTGTATCAAATTGTTCCTCAGTTACCTCTTTAAATACTTCTTTGTCCCGCTCCTGAAACTCTTTATGCAGATCCTCATGAACTTTGTTAATTGCTTCGCCTCGCTCAGTAAGCCTAAAATAGATTTCCTTCTTATTTTCTGACTTCTGGTAGCTTTCAATAACACCTTTTTCTATGAGCTTCTTAGTTAATTTACTTATAGCACCTCTAGTCATATAAAAGGACTCAGCAAGTTTTGTCACGTTAGAATCTACATTACTTCCAATATATTCAATACAATGTATTTCAGAAGATTTAAACCCTTTAAGGCTCTCTTCCATCTTAGATTTATTTAACCAAACAAGCTTATTAAATAAATCTCTAAAACTTACTATGACCTGCTCTTCCTTATTCATGGTCTTTCCCCCTATCTGTTAGTGCATTACTATTATTATATTAATTTATTGTTTCTATTTCAACAATATTAAAATATTTATTTTAGGAGATGCCTTATAGTTTTTCATAGAAATCTTCTTAATTATAGTGAAATTGACAATTAGAATTCTAACTGTTAACATAGTAATAATGAGGTGATAAATATGAATGATGATACTATTTATACAAATTTAATTAGCACAATTGCAAGAAAATTAAAGTTCTCAGCAGATAGAAAAATTAATAATTTAGGATTAAATTCTCAACAAGGTAGGGTTATACAATATATTTATGAACATCAAGACGAGGGTCTGATACAAAAAGACTTAGCAGATGTATTTGGAAGAGCAACTGCAAGTATTACAAGCATGTTAAAAGGACTAGAAAAGAACGGATACATAAGAAGAGAAATTCCAGCTAACAATGAAAGGCAGAAAAATATATACGTTGAAAAAAAAGGAATAGATCTTATAGAAACATTTAAAACAAAATTCATTGAAATTGAAGATGACCTTACCTCTTCACTTACAGAAGAAGAAAAAGAATCTTTTCTAAAAATACTTCATAAAATTGATAATACGTTAATATAAAGTGGTGATTTAAATAAAAAATCACCACTTTATATTTTTAAAATAGTTGACATAAACAACTTACTGAAATATAATAATCCAGTAAGTTAGAATTCTAACTATTATATATCTTATAATTATATTTCTAACATTAATTAAATCTTTTATAGATCATATAGTTAAATCTATATTTTTTATATTAACAGTTAGAAATCTAATAATTAGATTATATATAAATGGAGGTAATTATGGAAAATACAGAATCAAATATTAAATACTTAAGAGATGAGCCAGTAAAAAAGGCAATAGCTCATCTATCTATACCTATGATGATTGGAATGTCTGCAGGTAGTATCTACAATGTAATAAACGTTTATTTTATTGGCCTAGTACATGATACAGCAATGCTTAGTTCAATTACTTTAGGGTTACCTATATTCATAGTATTAATGGCCTTTGGAAATATGTTTGGTGTAGGTGGTGGAACCTTTATAACAAGATTAGTTGCAAAAAATGAAAATGAAAAAGCGAAAAAAGTTGCTGGTTATACGTTTTATGGCAGTATTATTGCCGCTTTATTAGTAGGAGCAATTGCTTGTTTATTAATAGGACCAATTGTAAAATTATTAGGTGCAGATATAAATACATGGAATTATACAAATCAATATTCAACTACATTATTTGCAGGTGGATTTGCTATTATATTAAATTTTGCTCTTGAGCAAATAGTAAGATCAGAGGGTGCATCCAAAGAATCTATGTATGGTATATTTGTCAGTGTACTAGTTAGCGTTATACTTGATATTTTATTTATATTAGTATTAAATATGCATGTATATGGTGCCGCCTTATCTATTGTTTTAGCAAATATAGCATCTTCAATCTATTATGTTTGGTACTTAGAAACTAAGAGTGAAAATCTTAAAGGATTTCTATATCATTTTAGGATTAACTTAAAAGATCAAGTTGAAATATATAAAATTGGAGTATCTGAATTAATTCAGTCCGCATTTTTAATTGTAACTACTTTATTGCTAAATAACTTATCTATTCAATATGGAGATAGTGTAGTTGCAAGTTTTGGTATATCACTTAGAATTGTTCAAGTACCCGAGTTTTTTACTATGGGTATAGTCTTAGGCGTAATGCCACTTATAGCATATACTTTTTCTAATAAAAATATAGTTCGCTTAAGAGAAAGTATAAAATACTCTGCTCTATCTATATTTTTAATCTCCATTTTATTTGCAGGTTTTGTT
>NZ_JAVXRL010000002.1:0-53200 GCF_036643715.1 Clostridium sp.
CTTTTGCAACCCTTTGCAAATATATGGAATTTTATTCAAATGAAAAAGAGAGGCTTAAAAAGCCTCTCTTTTAATATAATATTCTTATTAGCTAAGATTTTTTATCCGGATTAATATTTGCTGGTTTTTCTTTTTTAGTTGTTATTGTAACTTGTGTATCCTTTGATTTTATTGTATTTGGAGTCCAACTTGACACTTTATCACTTGCACCTCCATTTAAAGTTATATTTGTAATTCCTGCATTTCTAAGTGCATCTTCAGCTTCTTCACCAGTCATATTAGTATTAATAATATTTCCTATAGTAATTGAAACTTCATCTTTTTTAGTTGTTATTGTAACTGATGCATCTTTTGATGTTATATTATCTGGAGTCCAGCTTGATACTTTATCACTACCGTTACCATTTATTGATACATTTGTTATACCTTTTGCACTTAATGCTTTTACGGCTTGCGCTCCTGTCATATCAGTACTTATTATACTTCCAATGCTTATTTTTTCTTGCTTATAATTTCCAATTTGAACTGTAATTGTATCTCCTTCTTTAGCGTCCGCTCCAGCTGATGGGCTTTGACTAATTACTTTTCCATTTAAGCTTTCATCTGTTGTTGTTGAAGTAGTGGCATTAATCTTTAATCCAACATTGCTAAGCTTATCTCTAGCTTCACTTTCTGTTAGTCCATTTAATGATGGAACTTCAACTGTTTTTGCTTTTTTACCTTTACTTACTACTAAAGTAACCTTAGTATTCTTTTCTACCTCTGCACCACTATCTGGATCTTGAGATATTACTTTGCCTTCTGGTATGTCATCACTATAATCTGTGTTAATAGTAATGTTTGTTAATCCTAGGCTCTCTAATTTATTTTTAGCATCATCTCTACTATCCTCTGTTACATTTGGCATAAATATTTTATCTCCACCACTTACTGTAACTTCAATTGTACTACCTTTATCAACTGCTGTGCCAGCTGTAGGATTTGATTCAATTATTGTTCCAGTTTTGGCTTCATTCTTAACTTCTTTAACCTTTACGACCTTTAAATCTAATGCATTTGCTGCCTTATTAGCTTCATCCATTGTCATACCAACAAAGTTTGGTACATCTACTTTTTTTGAAGTACTCCCTCCACTGAACATGAAGAATGCCCCTACACCTAAAAGTATTACAATAATTGCTGCGCCTATTCCTATGAATAAGCCTTTATTTTTCTTTTTAGTTTTATCTTTTTTTCTATCATCAAATTCATCTTCATCTTCATCATAATAATCTCCATCTTCGTCTTCGTACTCATCATCATAGTACTCATCCGCAAGATCATTAGTTTCAGTATTTTCTGATATTACAGGCTCTTTTACAGCATTCATAACAATTGTATGTTGCGCTGTTTCTTGTGCTTGCAATTCTTCTTCACCAATCAAAGTATCTGGATTAGCTTTTATTTTTTGAAGATCTGCAATAAGCTCTTTAACATTTTGATACCTATTGTCAGCATCCTTTTCCATACATTTTAAAATAACTTTATTTAAACTTTCAGGAACTCTGTTGTTTAATTCCTTAGGTGGAACTACTTCTTCCTGAAGATGTTTTAAAGCAATTGTAACTGGTGAATCTGCTTCGAAAGGCAACTTACCTGTAACCATTTCGTACATTACTATTCCTAAAGAATATATATCTGTTCTTTCATCAATAAAAGCACCTTTTGCTTGTTCTGGTGAAAAATAATGTGCAGATCCTAAAATAGTACTAGTATTTGTTAGTGTTGCTGAATCAGAAGATTTTGCTATTCCAAAATCAGTTACTTTAACCAACCCTTCTTCAGTCACTAATATGTTTTGAGGTTTAATATCTCTATGAATGATATTATTTCTATGTGCACAATCTAATGCTTTAGCTACTTGATTTGCAATTGTTATTGCAGTATCGTAGTTTAAGTTTCCAAATTGTCCAATAACCTCTTTTAAAGTTTTTCCTTCTACTAGTTCCATTACGATATAATTAATATCGCCTTCTGTTCCAACATCTAATACATTTACTATGTTATTGTCAGATAGTTTCGCTATAGCTGTAGCTTCTTTTTTGAACTTTTTTACGATTTCTTCATTATCAGAGTACTCATCTTTTAAGATCTTCACAGCTACAAATCTATTTAGCTTATTGCATCTAGCTTTATAGACAACCGCCATGCCGCCTTCTCCGATTTTTTCAAGAAGTTCATATCTATCGCCTAATACTTCCCCATTCATACATTCTCTCCTCCAAACAACATTACTGTAATATTATCTCTGCCTCCATTTTTATTAGCTTCGCTAACTAAAATTTCTGCAGCAATTCCATTGTTTTCTTCTCTTGTTAAAATATCGTTTATTTCCTCAATAGTTACTTCGTTTGTAAGTCCATCTGAACATATAAGGTATCTAGTATACTCACATTTTTCAAAACTGAAAATGTCCACCTCTAGTTCTTCGTTTGTTCCAACTGCTCTTGTAATTATATTTTTATTAGGATGGTTTTTAGCTTCTTCCTCTGATATACTACCAGCATCAACAAGCTGTTGTACTAAAGAATGATCTTTAGTAAGTTTATGCATTTCTCCATCTTTAATTCCAAAACAAGAACTATCTCCAACATTTGCAATTGTAACTATGTCATTATAGCATAAACATGCTGTTATAGTTGTTCCCATACCTCTAAGGTCAAGATTACTTATTGAATATTCGTGTATTTTAAAGTTAACATTTTCGATAGCTTTCTTAAGAACATCTACACCTTCTTCAGATAAGTTTCTGCTTACATAACTAAGTACAGTTTCAACCGCCATTTTACTAGCAACTTCCCCTGCATTATGACCACCCATGCCATCTGCAACGATATATAAACCATAAGAGTCATTCTCAAAATATCCTAAATTATCTTCGTTAAATTTTCTTCTTACTCCAACATCACTTTTATATCCTACCATACACATACTCTCCCCCTAACTTTGGGACTTAATATAGCTTCTTCTAAGTTGGCCGCATGCTGCATTAATATCATTACCCATTTCACGTCTAACAGTTGCTTCAATTCCTTTACTTTTAAGTATTTCAGCAAAATCTTCAACTCTTTTGTTAGATGATCTTTTAAATGAATTTTCTTTAATTTCATTTACTGGTATTAAATTAACGTGGCATAACATACCTTTTAATAATTGTCCTAAAGCTTTAGCATCTTCGTTTCCATCATTAACATCTTTAACTAATGCATACTCAAAAGTTACTCTTCTATTTGTCTTCTCAATATAGTACTCACACGCATCTAAGATTTCTTTTATTGAATACTTATTAGCAATTGGCATTATCTCTCTTCTCTTTTCATCACTAAATGCATGTAATGAAATAGCCAAAGTTATAGTTAATCCCTCATCTGCTAATTCGTAAATCTTTGGAACTATACCGCATGTTGATATTGTAATATGTCTTTGACCTATATTTAGGCCATATTCTGAATTTACTTCTTTTAAGAACTTTACAACATCATCATAGTTATCAAGTGGCTCCCCACTTCCCATTAAAACTATATTTGAAATTCTTTCTCCAAGAACCTTTTGAGCTATCATTATTTCTGAAAGTATTTCCCCAGAAGTTAAGTTTCTAACTCTTCCATCAATAGTTGATGCACAGAACTTACATCCCATTCTACACCCTACCTGTGTTGAAATACATACAGTGTTACCGTGTTTGTACTGCATTATTACACATTCAATTAAGTTACCATCTTCTAGAGCTAAAAGTAACTTTCTTGTGTTATCATCACTTGACTTAAATGCTTCTATCACTTCTGGTATTACTATTTTAAAATTTTGTTTAAGCTTTTCTTTTAATGATTTTGGTAAGTTCTTCATATCATCAAAGTTCCAAACTTCCTTATAAATCCAAGAATACACTTGTTTTGCTCTAAAAGCACTCTCACCATTTTCCTTTAGCCAAGTTGAAAACTCCTCTAAAGTAAAATCCAATAAATTTTTCATATTCTTATACTCCCACTAAATCTTCTTAAGTTTAGCCATAAAGAAACCATCCATAAATTCATTAGGTAGTACAGTAAGCATCCCTTCATTGTACATAAGGTTATCTCCCTTACCTATAAATACTGGCTCTAACTTGCAATCTTTATGTCTATTTAGGAACCATTCAATGTTTGATTCATTTTCTTCCTTATTTAAAGTACACGTTGAATAAACTAAAGTTCCACCAATTTTTAAATATTGCCAAGCTGTTTCCATTATATCTCTTTGAATTTTAATTATTTCTTTAAGTTCTTCTCTTTTTTTATTCCATTTTATTTCAGGTTTTCTCTTTATTATTCCAATTCCTGAACAAGGAACGTCTATTAATACCTTGTCGCCTGTTCCTATTAGTGATACATCTAATTTTGTTGCATCCATTTCCTTAAGTATAACATTATCTATTCCAAGTCTATCACAATTTTCTTTTATTAAACCAAGTTTATTTTCATGCAAATCAAAAGCTAAAACTTTACCAGTATTATTTAAAATTTCTGATATATGAGTTGTCTTTCCACCTGGTGCACTACATAGATCTAATACAGTATCTCCATCTTCTAAATCTAATAACGGCGCTATAAGCATTGCACTTTCATCTTGAACAGTTATCTTTCCTTCATTGAAAAGTTCATTATTTTCTATATTACTTCCACCTTTGATTGAAATAGCTTCTGGTGCAATGAACCCTTCTTCTACATTATACCCACTTTTTTCTAACTCTTCAAATACTTCATCAAAATCTCCTTTTAATGAGTTTACTCTAACAGTTACTTTAGGTGTATAATTTAGTCCATCTAATATTTTTATAGTTTCATCTTCTCCATATTGCGCTATAAATAATCTTATAAGCCATGGTTCAAAAGAATAGTCATAAGCAAGCTTATATATTCTGTTTTGGAATTTTAAAGAAGAATCTCCCTTTTTTCCATATGTTCTTAATATTCCGTTTACAAGCTTTGAAGACTTATCAGAAATTTTCTTAGCTTCTTCAACTGCTTCATTACATGCAGCATAACTTGGAATTTTATCTAAAAATTTAAGTTGGTATATTGCTATTCTTAGAATATTTAATACTCTTTTATCCATCATTCTTACATCTCTTACAAATGATTCAATAAGAGTATCTAAAGTTCTCTTTCTTCTAATTGTTCCGTATACTATTTCTGTAACTAATGCCTTATCTTTATCGCTTAATGTTGAATTATTTAATTCATTTGATAATGCTAAATTTGAGTATGCACCATCATTGAATACTCTATTCAATACTTTTAAAGCTATGCTTCTGCTATTCATAAAATACCTCTTTCTTAAGTTTAATTATCTCTTCTGTTACTTATAGCAATTAATCTTATAAGTTGAGAGATTGCCATTAATGCTGCTGCAACATATGTCATTGCAGCTGCGCCTAGTACTTGTTTTGCGCCTTTTATTTCTTCTCCGTACAATATACCTCTAGTTTCTAGTATGGTTAGAGCTCTATTTGATGCATTAAATTCCACTGGCAAAGTAATTAATTGAAAAATCACTGCTGCTGAAAATAATACTATACCAATGTTAACAAACATCTTATTACCCATAAGTATGCCAACAAAGAATAAAATCCATGAAATATTAGAACTGAAATTTACAACTGGTACTATTGAATTTCTTATAACTAATGGTTTATATCCTTCTTTATGTTGTATTGCATGCCCTACTTCGTGAGCTGCAATTCCTGCTGATGATATTGTATTGCCACTATATACATCTGGTGATAATCTTAAAACTTTACTACTTGGATCATAATGATCCCCTAACGTTTTATTTACAACTTCAATGTTTACATAAGAGAGCCCTGCTTCATCTAACATTCGTCTTGCAACTTGCTCTCCTGTATATCCATTTCTTGTTCTAACACCTCTATATTTGTTATAAGTAGAACTAACTTTAGTTTGAGCCCAAAAACTAAGTAAAATCGCTGGTACTAATATAAGCATTGTTGGATCAAAGTAAAATGGATAATACATAAAAACACCTCTTTCTATTTACCTAATATAAACTCTTTATTAACATCATGTCCATTAATATACTGTTCTACCTTTAATGGTTTTGAATTTGGAAATTGCATCTTTTTAATTAAAAGAATACCCTCACCTGTTGAAACTTCTATTCCATTTTTTGAAACTGATAATATTTTTCCATTTTCTTCACTTGATTGCTTATCTAAAACTTCACTTTCAAAAATTTTCATAGTGCTTCCATCATATAAAGTATGTGCAACTGGCCAAGGATTTAAACCTCTTATCATATTGTGGATGTTAGTTGCACTATTGCTCCAATCAATTTTGGCCATCTCTTTATTTAGCATTTTAGCATAAAAAGTTTCATTAGTTTGCTTTTCTGGAGTTATTGTTTTATTAAATACACCATCTATAGTATCTAATAATAGTTTTCCTCCTCTTTCTTTTAAAATATCATAAAGCTCACCTGCTGTCATTTCATCTGTAATATCTACTTCATCTTTTAAAAGCATATCTCCAGTATCAAGTCCAACATCCATAAGCATTGTTGTATTTCCTGATACCTTTTCTCCATTTATTATTGCCCAGTTAATCGGAGCTGCCCCTCTATACATTGGAAGTATTGATCCATGTAAATTAATACAACCATACTTTGGTATATCTAAAACTTCCTTATTTAGAAGTTGACCAAATGCTACAACTATTATAAAATCAGGTTTCATTTCTTTAAGCATTTCAATCATTTCTTTTTCATCTTTTAGCTTCTCTGGTTGATATACTTTAATGTCATGTTTTAAAGCTTCTTCTTTAACTGGAGAAAAGGCTAATTTCTTACCTCTGCCCTTTGGTCTATCTGGTTGAGTAAATACAGCTTCCACTCCATATTTATTAATTAATTCCTTTAATGATGGAACTGCAAAGTCTGGAGTTCCCATAAAAACTATTTTCATAAGGTTAATTTCCTCCTTTGTCTATTAATTTTTTTAGATTGCTCTATCTATAAATAATACTCCATCTAAGTGATCATTTTCATGAAGTACTGCCCTTGCAAGTAATTCTTCAGCTTCTAATATAAATTCTTCTCCATTTTCGTTTATGGCTTTTACCTTTACATAATAAGCTCTTTTAACTTCTTCTGATTCACCTGGAAGGCTTAAACATCCTTCTTCATCAATTTGTTCTCCTGAAGTTTTAATTATTTCAGGGTTTATAAATACTCTAGCACCTTCTCCATCATAAACATCGATGACAAATATTCTTTTAAGTATTCCAACTTGTGGTGCTGCAAGACCTACTCCGTCCGCTTCATACATAGTATCTATCATATCTTTTATTAAAGTTAAAGTTCTTCCATCAATTTTTTCTACAACTTTACTCTTCTTTCTTAATACGTCATCCCCATTTAATCTTATACTTCTTATTGCCATTTTAAAATTCCTCCTATAATAAATTGTTTGGGTTAATATCAATATTTATTCTTATTTCATTATATACACTCTTATTCATTTCATAAAGTATATCTTTTATTTTTTTACATAATTCGTCCTTTATTTTCCCTTTAATTAGTATTTGCCACCTGAATTTATCCTTTATCTTTGAAACAATACAAGGTGTAGGACCTAAAATATCTAAATCTTCTTCTATAACTTTTTCTATATTCTCTTTTGCTTTTTTAATGAATTCTTTTAGCTTCTCTTCATTTTTAGAAACCCCTCTAATTAATAATATCTTTCCAAAAGGGGGATATCCCATAGCCTTTCTAACAGCTATTTCTTCTTTAAACATTCCAGTATAATCATTGTTTATTACATACTTAAGACTTGGATGATTTGGGGTATAACTTTGTATTATAACTTTGCCTTCTCTGTCGCCTCTTCCTGCTCTTCCTGCTACTTGAGTTATTAACTGAAACGTTTTTTCTCCAGATCTATAATCAGGTATATTAAGCGACATATCAGCTGATAATATTCCAACTAAAGTTATCCCTTTAAAATCTAAACCTTTAGTTATCATTTGAGTTCCTATTAAAATATCAGCTTCTCTATTTTTAAAAGAATTATATATTCTTTCATAGGAATCTTTATTTCTAGTTGTATCTGCATCCATTCTTAATATTCTAGCATCTTTAAAATATTTCCGTACTTCATTTTCAACTCTTTCCGTTCCAGCCCCAAAGAATTTAACATATTTACTATTGCATTTAGGACATACCTTAACTTGTTTCTCTGCTCTTCCGCAATAATGGCATACTAAATATCCATTTTTATGATACGTCATTGATATATCACATTCTGGACATTTAAAAACATAACCACAACTTCTACAAGATATAAAAGTTGAAAAACCTCTTCTATTTAAAAATAAAATCACTTGTTCTTTTTTCTCTAAAGCTTCTTTTATTTCTTTATATAATTTTCTAGAAAATAAAGATAAATTCTTCACTTTAAGTTCTTCTCTCATATCAACTATTTCCATAGTAGGAAGAGGTTTGTCATCTACTCTTTTTTTAAGTTCAACTAGCTTTAATTTTGAAACCATAGCATCAGCAAAACTTTCAACTGACGGTGTTGCAGAACCTAATATATATTTACAACCTTTTATTATACTTAAAAATTCAGCCACATCTTTTGTATTATACTTTGGATTATGTTCAGATTTATATGTTCCTTCATGTTCTTCATCTATTATTATAAGACCTAAATTATTAACCGGTAAAAATATTGCGCTTCTAGCTCCAACTACAAGCCTGCAATCTCCTGATTTGACTCTATACCATTCATCAAATCTTTCGCCATCTGAAAGTTTACTATGAAAAAGTGCTACATCTTCTCCAAACCTTCCTTTAAATCTTTCAATCATCTGCGGAGTTAATGCTATCTCAGGAACTAATACAATAGCTCCCTTTCCTTCACTTAAAACTTTCTCGACAAGATTCATATAAATTTCTGTTTTACCTGAACCTGTAACCCCTTTTAAGAGTATTCCACTTTGCTCTGAATTTTCAATATTAAAAATAGCTTTTTGCTGTTCATCAGTTAATTTTTTAGAGACATCTTCATCATATATTCTCTTATTAAACCTATTAACTGTCTTTTCAGCAACACTTAAAAATCCCATTTCTATAGATTTATTTATTGTATATGTAGAAAATTTATATTCTTTTGTAAGTTCAGCCTTTGAGAATAATCCGTCATTTTCCTTAATAAAAGATATTAAATTTTCGTATTTTTCATTATTCTTAAGTTCTTCATCTATATCTTTTTCAAATACTATAACTTTTTTCTTTTTGCTTTTAAGTCCTTTAATAAGTCCTGTTGGAATTAATACTCTTATCGCATCTATGTGTTTACATAAAGTTTTATTAACTAAAAACTCTATTAACAATAAATCTTCTTTAGTAAGTATTGGTTCTTCATCACAAAGCTTTGATATTTCTTTTATTTTGTATGTATCATTATACTCTGTTGAAAGAGCAATAATAAAACCTTCAATTGGTTTATTTCTTACTCCAAATGGAACCTTTACTCTATGTCCTACACTAATTAAAGAAACTAATTCTTCTTTAACTTTGTACGTAAAAGGTCTATCTATTTCTACAGCATCACTATTTAAAATAACTTTAGCATATAGTTCCATTTATAAGTCACCCTTTCATAAAATATCTTAAATAAGAGAAGAAAGCGCATAAACTAGCGCTTTCCCCCAATAATATCAAACAAATTACTAGCAACTTCTCTTTTACTCATCATATCAAGTTCTGTTGTAGAACCGTCTTTTGAAATTACAAAAACTTTATTTTGGTCACTTCCAAAACCAGTTTCTTGTGATGTAATATCATTTGCAATGATATAGTCAAGATTCTTTCTTTCTAATTTGCCTTTTGCATTTTGTATCAAGTTACTACTTTCAGCTGCAAATCCTATTAAAATCTGCTTGCCTTTCTTTTCTCCTAATTCTTTTAAAATATCAGAGTCTCTAGTTAGCTCAATATTTAATGAGCCCTCACCTTTTTTTATCTTTTCTTTGCTATATTCTTTAGGCTTATAATCTGCAACAGCAGCAGCCTTTACAACAATATCAGTTGAATCAAAGTGTTTTAGAACTTCTTCTTTCATATCTGAATTAGTCTCTATTTCAATAACTTCTATTCCAATTGGTTTTTCGATACCTTTAGCGCCAGTTATTAATATAACTTCTGCGCCTCTATCTCTAGCCTCTTTTGCAATAGCATAACCCATTTTCCCACTTGATCTATTTGTAATAAATCTAACTGGGTCTATGTTTGCCTTAGTAGGACCCGCTGTAACTAAAACCCTTTTTCCTTTTAAATCTTTAATTGGATAAAGAGCGGTTAAAACATTCTCAACTATAACTTCAGGCTGAGGTAATTTACCTTTACCTATATCACCACATGCAAGTCTCCCTGAATCTGGCTCAATAAATTCATAGCCTAAAGCTTTAAGTTTTTTAATGTTTTCTTGAACTATTGGATTTTCGTACATGTTTGTATTCATCGCTGGTGCAAATATAACTTTTGATTTTGTAGCCATTATAGTAGTTGATAACATATCATCAGCAATACCATTTGCTACTTTTCCAATTATATTAGCTGTAGTTGGTGCAATTAACATTACATCTGCTTTTTGCGCTAAGCTTATATGTTGTATTTCAAAAGCCTTAGGTTCTTCGAACATATCCGTTACAACCATATTTTGGCTTATAGATTGAAATGTAAGGGGAGTTACAAACTCAGTTGCAGACTTTGTCATAATAACTCTTACTTCGATACCTTTCTTTCTAAAAGAACTTGCAACATCTAAAGCTTTATAAACAGCAATACCTCCACAAACTCCTAGTACAACACATTTATCCTTATACATAGTTTTTAGTTTTCCTCGTATTCTACTGTTTCGTATCCTACTTTGCCTTCGTTTACTTCATTTATTGCTATTGTTAATGGCTTATGAGAGTCAACCTTCACTAAAGGTTCACTACCTTCTATTATTTGTCTTGCTCTTTTTGAAGTTACTATTACTAGAGAATATCTGTCTTCTACCTTTTTTAATAATTCCACTACTGATGGATTAATCATAGAGTTGTTCATGTATAAAGCCCTCCTTAGAATCTAAAATATTATGTTTCATTCTGTCTACTCTGCATTTTTCTGCTGTTATTATTGCTTCTAGCTTATTAACAGCAACGTCCACTTCATCATTAACTACAGCATAATTATACTTTGATATATAATTTATTTCTTTGTATGCTGATTTAAATCTTGTCATTAATGATTCTGGTGTTTCGCTTCCTCTTTTTATTATTCTTTGTTTTAACTCTTCCATTGAAGGAGGAAGTATAAATATAAATATACCCTCTTCACAATTCTCTTTTACCTTTAATGCGCCTTGAATGTCTATTTCTAAAATGACATCCTTTCCTTGTTCTAGCATTTTTTCAACGCCAGACTTAGGTGTTCCATAGTAATTACCATACACTTCTGCATGTTCTAAGAAATCTCCTTCTTCCACTTTTTGCACAAAGTTTTCTTTAGTTGTGAAGTAATAATTAACTCCTTCAACTTCACCCTTTCTTGGTGCTCTTGTTGTGGCTGAAACTGATAAGTAAATTTCTTTATGTTTATCTAATAATGCCTTACAAATTGTTCCTTTACCAGCTCCTGAAGGACCTGATATTACTAATAAAACGCCTCTTTTCATTATTCATCTACCTCATCTTCGTGATCATCTTTATTTGATAATCTGTGAGCTACTGTCTCAGGTTGAACTGCTGATAAGATTACATGGTCACTATCTGTTATAATTACGGCTCTTGTTCTTCTACCGTAAGTTGCATCTATAAGCATTCCTCTATCTCTAGCTTCTTGAATTATTCTTTTTATTGGTGCAGACTCAGGACTCACAATCGCAACTAGTCTATTTGCAGATACGATATTTCCAAAGCCAATATTAATTAATTTAATACCCATGTGTTTCCTCCTTTATTATTCTATGTTTTGAACTTGTTCTCTAATCTTTTCTATAAGATTTTTTATGTCAATGACTGTATTTGTCATTTTCATTTCATTTGCTTTAGAAGCAATTGTATTTGCTTCTCTATTCATTTCTTGAACAATAAAGTCAAGCTTTCTTCCTATTGGCTCATCTAACTCTAATGTGCTTTTCATTTGAGATATATGACTTCTAAGTCTTATAATCTCTTCATCAACAGTAGCTTTATCAGCAAATATTGCAATTTCAAGTGCAACTCTATTTTCGTCTATTTCAATTCCTTTAGTTAGTTCTTTTATTCGTTCTTCTAACTTTTCTTTGTATTGTTTTGGAACTAACTCAGATACTTTTTCTACTTCTAGCACAAGATTATCTATTACATCTAATTTTAATATTATATCTTCCTTAAGCTTTTCTCCTTCTCTTTCTCTCATTTCAATCATCTTATCTAAAGAATACTCAATTAAAGTTTTTATTTCTGCGAAAACTTCATCAATATTTTCTTCTTTTTCAACAACTGTAATTACGTCAGGAAATCTTGCTATTTTTGTTGCTGTTGCATCGTTTATTATATCTAACTCTTCTGATATTCTCTTTAAAGAATCATAATAACTTTTTGCAAGACAACTATTTACCTCACAAACACTTTCTGCACCTGCGAAATTTTTAAGGTTTATAAAAACATCAACCTTACCCCTATTTAATCTTCCACTTATTATCTTACGAATTTTCTCTTCTAAAGGAAAAATTGACTTTGGCATTCTAATGTTCATATCTAAATATCTATGATTTACACTTTTCATTTCTATTTGAAAAAGTCTGTCCTTACCTTCTTCACTTCTAGCTCTACCGAAACTAGTCATACTTTTAACCATTATTTCTCCTCCTTTTTTAAAAAGTTTAAATAGTATAAATACATCTTATTTTAACCTCACAGTAAAGTCAATAGTTTGTTCACAGAATGTTTACATTTGAATTGATAAAACGAAAAGCTAACTAATGCCTTTGCAAAAGTTAGCTTTTACTAAAAATTATATATTTTATAGGAAGTACAATTTAAATAAGAATATAAATGCAAGTGCTATCATTACAATAGATACTCTCTTTTTACCCTCTTTATTCTTTACAAATAATGCATTATATAAAATATTAACTATTACATACACTAATACCCCAAGTGTCAGCCCATCACCTATACTGTATGTAAGTGGCATAGCTGCAATTGTTACGAAAGCTGGGAAACCTTCTGTTATTTCATCAAAATCAATTTTTTTAACTGCACCAAGCATTAAATATCCAACATATATTAAAGCAGGTGCTGTTGCACATCCTGGTATCGCTACAAATATTGGTGAGAAGAACATTGCAACTAAAAATAGTAGCCCTGTTGTAACTGAAGTCCATCCTGTTCTTCCTCCTGCTAATACACCAGTAGAACTTTCTACAAAAGTTGTTACTGTTGATACCCCAAGGCACGCTCCTGCAGTTGTTCCTACTGCATCTGCCATAAGTGCCTTACCCGCATTTGGTATATTACCCTTTTCATCAAGCATTCCCGCTCTTGATGATACTCCAACTAATGTCCCTATCGTATCAAAGAAATCTACAAATAAGAAAGTACAAACTATCGCAACAAAATTCCATATAGTATCCGGATGTAACATATAATTAAAATCTAATTTACCAGCTATAGGTGCAATACTTTCAAATTTAATTATTCCATCAGGTAAGAATATACCAAGAGCACTTGCATATTCAGGATCAAACATAGCATATCCCCATGCTAAAAATGTTGATACTATTATTCCAACAAGAATAGATGCTTTAAATTTCTTTTTATCTAATACTGCAATAACTATAACTCCAATAGCTGCGATAACAACTGTTGGGTTTTTAAACTCTCCAAGTGCTAAAAAAGTATCAGGATTTGATACTACAATTCCACTTCCTGTAAGTCCTATAAATGCTATGAATAATCCAATTCCTGCTGTAACTGCAAATTTCATATTCATAGGAATTGCATTTACTACTGCTTGTCTAACTTTAAACAATGACATTAAAATAAATATAATCCCTTCAACAAAAACTGCTGTAAGCGCTACTTCCCAAGATATCCCCTTACCAATAACTACTGAAAATGCAAAGTATGCATTAAGCCCCATACCTGATGCAAGAGCAAAAGGTAAATTTGCATATACTCCCATAAGTATAGTTGCAAAGGCAGCTCCAAGACAAGTTGCTGTAACTAGTGCTCCTTGATCCATACCTGTAGCACTTAGTATACTTGGATTTACAGCTATTATGTACGCCATAGTTAAAAATGTAGTAACACCTGCAATTACCTCTTTCTTGAAATCTACATTTTCATTGTTTAAAATGTCAAAAAATCTTTTCTTTTTCATGTTTTCCCCCCACAATAAAAAAAGTCATTATGAATTACCTAAACAAAGATAACTCATAATGACTTTTCAAAATACATTTTAAATAGTCCATTCTCATAGTCAGATATTAATGGTATCTGGTAGAAACTCACAAGCCTTATTCTTGTAATTATATGAGTACTTCTGTTTACAATACTATTGTATTCAAATTAACGAACATTGTCAATATTATTTTGTATATTGTTTTAATCTGTACGAACGTTTTATAATTTTATCGCTTTTATATTTACATTATTCATGTTCATACAAACCTTTTTCAAACATTTCCCTTATTTCATCCGTATTTTTATCAGCGTTAATTGCAACTAATAATTGTATTCTAGCTTTTTGACCCGGCATGTTATCTCCAAATATAACCCCAAGGTCCATAAGATGTTTTCCGCCACCTTCGTATCCATAACTTTCATAAACTCTTCCTTCAAAGCATCTAGATACCATGACTATTGGAATATTGTTTTCAATAGCTCTTTTCACTCCAGGAACCATTGTAGGTGGTATATTCCCTCTACCCATAGCTTCTAATACAATACCTTGAATACCATTATCTATTACAAAGTCTATGTATGAAGAATCCATACCAGCTACACATTTAATTAATGCAACATCCTTGTCCATACTATTTGGTTCAAATTTTCCACCTTTTTGACCTTTTCTATAAAATATAACTTGGTTATTATCAACAATTCCAACTGGTCCAAAATTAGGTGTTCTAAATGCACTCAATGCCATTGAATTAGCTTTTGTAACCTCTCTTGCATCATTTAGTTCTCCATTAAAGCAAACAATAACTCCTCTGCCTCTTGATTTATCTGATATAGCTGTACAAATTGATGTTGCTAGATTAAAAGGTCCATCATATCCAAGTTCTGAACTACTTCTCATAGCTCCTGTTACGACAACTGGCTTCTTAGTTTTAACTGTTAAATCTAAAAAATACGCTGTTTCTTCTAATGTATCAGTTCCGTGTGTTATAACTATTCCTGATATATCCTCTCTATCTGCAAGTTCTTGAACAAACTTAGATAATTCAAGCATAATTTTAGGTGTCATATGTGGAGATGGAAGAGATGAAAAATTATAATTTATAACTTCTGCATATTCTTCTATTCCTGTTACCATAGCCATTATTTGCTCACCACTAAGACTTGGCACTGCCGCCTTTATTCTATCATCAACTTTCATTGATATTGTTCCACCATTAAAAACAACTGCTACTTTTTTCAAAGTATATCCCTCCATTTTCTTTTGTTATTTATTTAGGACAAAAAAGAACTTTTGGATACTCCAAAAGTCTTTAAATAATTTTTGGTAGGTCGGCGTATCCTACATCCCTATTTACTAATTTACTTTAGCGTGTGAGGGGCCTTTTCTCACCTCAAAAATTCATCCTATTTCATTATACCTATTTACGTTCTAATATTTCAAGAAAATAATACTTTTTATTACACAGCTACTTTAAGTCTGCCACTATATAACTTATTTTTCATTTTACTTTTTGTTACAGGATACATGCTTGCAACATAAATATATTTTTTTTGAATATCAACTTCTAATATTACCATTATATAAGAATCTATTCTTTTAACTAACTCTATTGCACCAGAATCTGTCTTTTTCTTATTAATACCTATATAATCTGGATTACCAATTATTCGTTCAATCATTATAGTTAGATTATCTTTTATATTTCTAGTTAGCTGTTTTCCATGCTTTCTTATTATATGCTTTAATACTCCTGGTGAAGCATATACATCTCCATAAAAATCAAATCCTAATTTTGTTGCAGTCTCTCTATCTATCACCCCAACCTTTTTATAAGCTTTGTATTTATTTATCATAATACCTCACCATGCCTTTTGTGTAATATTATTTCTCTTATATATTATATTCATTCATTTCAAATTTAGTTCTATACATAATTTTAAAAAGCTAGTATTTTAGAAATACCAAAATACTAGCTTTTATATTTACAGGATTATACAGATTAATCCTCCATTACCTTCATTTATAATTTTTTGTAATGTTTTTTGTATTTTAACTTGGACGTCCTCAGGCATCTTATAAAGTTTATTTTGAAGTCCTTCTTTAACCAAAACTTCTAAAGATTTTCCAAACATATTGCTTTGCCATAGCATTGCAGGATCACTTTCAAATTGTTCTAAAAGTGATTTCACAAGTTCTTCTGACTCTTTCTCTGATCCCATTATCGGACTTATTTCCGTTTGAATATTTGCTTTAATAAAATGTAATGATGGTGCGCTAGCTTTTAACTTAACTCCGTATTGTGAACCATGTTTTACTATTTCTGGTTCTTCAAACTTCATTTCCATAAGTTGTGGCGCAACTAAACCATATCCGGTTTCATTTACATCTTTTAATGCATCCTTAACTTTATCATATTCTTTCTTTGCTACATTTAATTCTTTAACTATTGAAAGAAGATCATTCTCTGAATTCACATCAAGTTCACAAATTTCACTAAGCACTTTATAGAATATACCATCTTTAGGTTTCATTATAACATTAGCTGTTCCTACCCCTAGGTCTATTTCTTTTATAAATGCCTCTCCTAAAAATTCCTCCTCTTCTAAATCATCAAGAGAAAGTTTAATATCTCTTACTTTTGATATGTTTTTGCTCATCCCTTTTATTATGTTAAAGAAATCTTTTTTAAGCCAATGTTCTGCTTCTAGCTTTTCAAGCCATTCTGGCATATCAATATTAACTTCTTTTACTGGGAATTCTTTAAGTACATTCTTAAATAAATCCTCAATATCACTTTCAGTCATATTAGCTATATCCATTGCTTGAACTTCAACATTATACTTTTCTTCCATTTCTTTTTTAATCTCTTGTGTTTCTTTAGAATTTGCTCTTTGGCTATTAAGTACTACTACAAATGGCTTATTTATTGATTGTAATTCTGAAATAACTCTTTCCTCAGCCTCAATATAGTCTTCTCTTTCAAGACCTGTAATGCTTCCATCTGTAGTTATAACTAAACCTATTGTTGAATGGTCTGTTATAACCTTTCTTGTTCCTATTTCAGCTGCATCTTCAAATGGAATTTCATAGTCATACCAAGGAGTATTAACCATTTTAATATTTTCCCCTTCAATATAACCTAAAGCTTCTTTAACAATGTACCCAACACAATCAACCATTCTAACCTTAAATTTAATTTCATCATCAATGTTTATTTCAATTGCCTCATTTGGCACAAATTTTGGTTCTGTTGTATGAATCATTTTGCCAGAACCACTTTGTGGTAATTCATCTTTTGCTCTTTCTTTCTTAAATTCATTATCTATCTTTGGTATTACCATAAGATCCATAAACTTTTTAATAAAAGTTGATTTTCCAGTTCTAACTGGACCTACAACTCCTACGTATATGTCACCTTGAGTTCTTTCTGATATATCTTTGTAGATTTTAAAGTTGTCCAAGAAATTACCTCCTAACTATTTTATAACAATATATATATATTCTTAATATAAAATTTATATACTATTTTTTATAAATATTTTTTATTTATATTTCATAATAAATTGCCAAAATATAAGAAATTATGGTAAAATATTAATGTTAACTTTTGATGAATAAAGGAGATGATATTATGGAACTAAAAAAGGAATTTATAAAGTCAACCATTGAATATATCAATAACTTTTCTAAATGTTATTTTATTACTACAATAGATGAACTTGATGTCATAAAACTACTTTTAAATATATTATCAAAAGAAATGGAATCTTCAAGAAAGATTTTTTTACTTTCAGATAACCAAAAACATCTGAATAATGTTTTTAAAAATATTCCTGATGGAGTTAAACTAAATACTCCTTATGCAGTTAAGCAACATAAATTATCATTTAACATTTTAGATAAGAAATTAATAAAAAACGGACCACTTGATGGTGAAGTGATAATAGTATACCCTTATCAGAATATTAAACCTAAAGAACTTGCTAAGTATGTCGATAAGTGTACAAACCTTCAAAAACTAATAATTTTAGGACATAAATTTGATAAAGCTAAATTGCCTTATGAAGTTAGCATTCTAAACGTTTTAGATTTTTCATTTTTACCAAGCCATACTTCACTATATTATAATTATATGACATCTAGACTATCAGATATGAAATAATTTATAAAATAAAAAAGCAACCAATATATTGGTTGCTTTTTTTAATGAGTTTCGTTCTTCTTTTCTCTAAGCATTAATTCCTTAACTGCATTTCTCGGATCCTTGCCTTCAAACAGAACACTATATAGTGCGTCTGTTATAGGCATGCTTACTCCGATTTTGCTATTTAATTCATGGAATGCCTTACAGGCTTTAACGCCTTCTACAACCATTCCAACTTCATTCAATGCCTCATCTAGAGAATATCCTTTACCAATAAGTATACCAGCTCTTCTATTTCTAGAATGCATTGATGTGCATGTAACTATAAGATCTCCCATTCCTGTAAGTCCAAAGAATGTTTCTTCACTACCGCCTAATGCTACACCCACTCTTGATATTTCTTTCATACCTCTAGTCATAAGGGCAGCTTTAGTGTTATCTCCATATCCAACACCATCGCCAACTCCCGCAGCTAAAGCAATAATATTTTTAACAGCTCCCCCTATTTCAACACCAATAATATCTTCATTAGTATATATTCTAAGGTTATCTGTCATAAATAATTCTTGAACCATTTCAGCATATTTCATATCTTTTGAAGTTGATACTAAAGTAGTTGGTATAAGTTCTGCAACTTCTTCTGCATGACTTGGACCTGATAATATTACAACTTTGTTATTTGGAAGTTCATCTTCTATAACTTCTGATAATCTTTTATTACTTGTAGGTTCAATTCCTTTAGCTATTGAGATAACAACTACATTATTATCTATCTTTCCTTTTAATGATTTAGTAACATCTCTTATTACATGAGAAGGGATAGCTAAAACTAAATAATCTATTCCTTCAACTGCTTCATCCATATTATTAAAGGCTTTTACGTTTTCCGGTATTACTAGGTCTTTAATAAATTTATCGTTTCTTCTGTTTGTATTAATATCATTGCAGACATTAATATCTCTATCAAAGATGTTTACCTTATTCCCTTTTTTACAAAGCTGAATAGCTAAGGCTGTGCCAAAGCTTCCTCCTCCAATGAATGCTACTTTACTCATTTTTACATTTTCCTTTCTCTATACTCTATTTGAATACCTGTTCCTTCAAAATCAAAACTATCTCTTAATTGATTCTCTAAGTATCTTTTGTATGAGAAATGTGTTGCATTTGGATCATTTACAAAGAATATAAACTTAGGTGGTCTAGTAGCAACTTGTGCTGCATAGTATACTTTAAGTCTCTTAAGCCCAACTATTGGTGGTTCCTTCATAAGTATCGCTTTGTCTATTACATCATTTAAAATACCAGTTGATATTCTCTTTGAGTAATTACCATAACACATTTTAGCCATTTCAAGAATTTTATGTGTTCTTTGACCTGTAAGTGCTGATATAAATAAATAAGGAGCGTAACTTAAGAATTTAAGCTTTCCTTGTAAATCTTTTTTATACTTATCAAGAGTCTTGTCATCTTTTTCTATAAGATCCCATTTATTAACAACAACCATGATAGCTTTGTTAAGTTCATGTGCATATCCTATTATCTTTTCATCTTGTTCTGTTACACCTTCTTGTGCATCAACCATAAGTATACAAACATCTGCTCTTTCAATTGCAGTATATGTTCTAATTACACTATATCTTTCAATTTCTTCTTTAACTTTACTCTTTCTTCTAAGTCCTGCTGTATCAATTAAGATGAACTTATCATCTCCATGTTCTAAGTATGAATCGATAGCATCTCTTGTTGTTCCTGGAACATTTGATACGATAACTCTATCTTCTCCTAGAAGTTTGTTTATAAGAGATGATTTACCTACGTTTGGCTTTCCAACCATAGCTATTCTTATATATTCATCCTCTTCTTCTTCTAAGTATGAACTATCAAAGTTTTCTACAACTCTATCTAGCATATCTCCAAGTCCAAGACCTTGAGCTGCTGAGATTGTTATAGGATCACCTATTCCTAAGTTATAGAACTCCCAAGCATTGTCTTCTTCTTTAAGTGAGTCTACTTTGTTTACAACAAGCACAACTGGCTTCTTGCTCTTTCTAAGCATTGCAGCAACTTCTCTGTCAGCTGGTGTCAATCCTTCTTTACCATCAACGATAAATACTATAACATCCGCTGTTTCAATTGCTATATTTGCTTGTCTTCTCATTTGTTTTACTATAATATCATTTCTTTCTGGTTCAATACCACCTGTATCAATCATAGTGAAAGTATGTGTTAACCACTCTGCTTCTGCATATACTCTATCTCTAGTAACTCCTGGTGTATCTTGAACTATAGAAATTCTTTTTCCTGCTAATCTATTAAATAATGTAGATTTACCAACATTAGGTCTTCCTACCATTGCAACAATAGGTTTTGCCATATTATTACTCCTCCTTGTTCCTCGCGTATGTTTATCTATAAAACTATCTCTAAAAACTTCATTTTAAGCGCTTAATGCTTAAATTCCTCGAAAGCATTAAGATAAAGACTAATGTTAAGTCATTAGTTTTATAGAATTAATTTATATTTAAATAGTCTATCCAAAAAGATCTTTTTAAATCTTTATTGCTAATAATACTATTAAATATTATATTTTACTTTGTAATATAACTTTTTACAAACTAATCTACCTTTTGTTATATTACATTAATATATGTTTTTAGTCAATAAAACAAGTTAAAAACTACCTTTCCTTTATTATATATAATAAAATTTAAAAAAACCACACTATTTTCTAGCGTGGCTTTATATTATTCATTCAAATCAACATATTCACCTTTTTTACTAAAAATTATCCATTCGCATATGTTAGTTACATGATCTCCTATTCTTTCTAAATATTTACTTACAAACAAAAGCTTTGTTCCAACATCTACTTTAGTATCATCATTTTTTATATAATTGATTGTATCTTTGAATACTTCTTTGTATAAATCATCTACTTCATCATCAAGCTTACAAATCTCATATGCTTTCTCTGCATCTCTTTCTTCATATGCATCCATTGCAAGTGTAATCATATTTTGAATTTTTTCTTCCATAACCCAAAGCTTTTTAGCCTCACTTATGTAAGTTTTATTTTCTGCCTCTTTTGCGAATTTACATATATCCACTGCATGGTCTGCCATTCTTTCTAAATCTGTAACAATTTTTGATGCCGTAAACACTCTTCTTAGATCTTTTGCAAGAGGTTGTGATGTTGCAATAAATTTAATACATTCTTCTTCGATAATTTTTTGAAGATTATCTACTTCATCATCTTTTCTTATTGTAATTATAGCTAACTCATTATCTCTTTCTTTAAGCGCCTTCATACTGTTTCTAAGTTGTTCTTTAACAAGTTCTGCCATAACTTTTAAATTGCTTTGTATTTCATCCGTTTTCATTTTTTGAGATCCTCTTATCATATAATCACCTCTTAAGTTTTATTAACCAAATCTTCCTGTAATATAATCCTCTGTTCTTTTATCTTTAGGTCTGTAGAATATATCCTCTGTCTTACCATACTCTATAACTTCTCCATTTAAGAAGAAGGCTGTCTTATCTGCAATTCTTCCTGCTTGTTGCATATTATGAGTTACTATTATTACTGTATACTCTTTTTTTAATTCATCTATTAATTCTTCAACTTTATTTGTTGAAATAGGATCTAATGCTGATGTTGGCTCATCCATTAAAATAACTTCTGGTGATACTGCAAGAGTTCTTGCAATACAAAGTCTTTGTTGTTGTCCACCTGATAACCCCATAGCACTTTTTTTAAGTCTGTCCTTTGTTTCTTCCCAAAGGGCAGCTCCTTTTAAACTCTTTTCAACAATTTCATCAAGCTTCTTCTTATCTTTTATCCCATGTATTCTTGGTCCATATGCCACATTATCATATATTGACATAGGAAATGGATTAGGTTTTTGGAATACCATACCAATTCTTTTTCTTAGTGCTATTTCATCGTAATCATCAAATATATCATCACCTTCAAATAACACTTGCCCATCTATTTTTACTATATCAATTAAATCATTCATTCTATTTATAGTTCTTAAGAACGTTGACTTACCACAACCTGAAGGGCCAATTAAAGCAGTCACTTCATTTTTATTAAATTTCATATTTATATCTTTAAGCGCTCTGTTAGTTCCATAATAAAGATTTAAATTTTTAGTTTCTATAATATTCATATGTTCCTCCTACTCACCACTATATGACTTTAACATTCTATTTCCAATTACTTTTGCAAGTACATTAAAAAGTAATACCATTATTATAAGTACTGCTGCTGTCCCATTTGCTATTGCTGAAGCATCTGGTACTATTCCTTCTGAGTTTAATTTCCATATATGAACTGCTAGCGTTTCAGCAGGTCTAAATAAAGAAAATGCTGATGTATTTCCTGTAATACTTATTTGATTAAAATTTAATGCTCCAGAACTTAATCCTGCTGTGTATAAAAATGCTGCAGCTTCTCCAAAAATTCTTCCTGATGCTAATATTATTCCAGTTAAAATATCTCTCATAGCGGTTGGAAGTATTACTCTTTTTATAGTCTGCCACTTACTAGCACCAAGACCAAGTGATGCTTCTTTAACCTTAACTGCTGCAGATCTTATAGCATTTTCTGATATTCTTGTCATAGATGGTATGTTTAAAATACTTACAGACAATGCTCCTGCAATTATTGAATAACCAAATCCAGCCATGTTTACAAATACTAACAACCCAAACATACCTATTACTATTGAAGGAAGTGATGACATTGTCTCAAGTGATAGTCTTATTATTCTAAGAACTATGCCTTCCTTTGCATACTCAGCTAAGTATATACCAGCCCCTATACCTATTGGTACAGTAATTACTAGTGATATAACTAGCATGTATAATGAATTAAATATTTGCGGCCCTATCCCACCACCTGCACTTGTCATACTCGGTTTTCCAAAGATAAATGAAGGAGTGATCATTCCTATTCCTTTATAAAAGATATATAAAATAAATGCTCCAAGTATACCTACTACTAAAAAGCTTATTATATACAAAATGACGGTAGCTATCTTATCAACTTTTTTTGCATCCATTTTAGTTCACCCCTTTTTCTATCTTTCTAACTATTAGAATAAATATAAATGATATTACTAATAGAATTAATGCAAGTGTCCATAGTGCATCATTCCACGCTGAACCTGTAACTGTATTTGCCATATCCATTGTTAGTATACTTGTTAATGTTGCTGCTGATGAAGTTAATCCATCTGGAATTTTAATCGCATTACCTATTACCATTTGAACTGCAAGTGCTTCACCAAAAGCTCTAGCGACTCCAAGTACAACACCTGTAAGTATCCCTGATTTCGCACCAGGTGTTATTACATTTTTTATTGTTTGCCATCTTGTAGCTCCAAGTCCGTAAGATGCCTCAATATGTTCATTTGGTATTCCTTTTATTGCATCTATTGAAAGTGTAGCTATAGTTGGTAGTATCATAAGTGATAAAACTATTATTCCTGCTATTAGGGAGAATCCAGCTCCTCCAAAATTATTTTTTATAAATGGAACTAATACAGAAACCCCAACCCATCCATATACTACTGAAGGTATACCTACTAATATTTCTAATGCCGGTTTTATAAGTTTTTCTCCAATACCTTTAGAAATAACATTTACGAATATACCTAGTGCAATAGCCACTGGGGCGCTTAACACAACAGCCCCAAGTGATACTAAAATTGAACCTAATATAAAGGCAAAAGCTCCAAAGGACCCCGGACTTCCTGATGGATTCCACTTGTTAGTAAACAAGAATTCTAATACTCCATATTCCCCTTTAGTAAATGTTTGTATTCCTTTTGATCCTATAAATAATATTATTGATAATGTTATTAGTATTATTAAGATTCCACAAAAACTAGAAAATCCTTTTCCTAAATATTCATTTAAGAACCTTTCTTTGAAACTTCTTTTCTTCATATTACTCATTCCTATCTATTGCTATTTGTAATTATTCTTTAATTTCGCTTCCTTGGATTAATCCAAGATTTTCAATTGATTCTTTATTATCTGTACTTCCTACGAAATCAATGAATTCTTTTGCTAATCCATTAGCTTCGCCTTTAGTGTACATGTGTGCCCATGACCAGAAATCATAGTTTCCAGATTTTATATTATCTATATTTGCTTCTTTTCCATCTATTGAAACTAAGTTTAATGTATTTTTAGCTTCATCATTATTCATGTATGAAAGTGCTACATAACTTATTGCTCCTGCATTTTGCTTCATTGCTGTTAATACTGCACCATTACTATCTTGAGTTGCTCCAATTGAGTCATTTTCTAATTCTTTTTTACCATCTAAAACTTTTTCTACGAAAGTTGCTCTTGTACCAGATGATGCTGGTCTATGGATAACTAATATCTCCATATCCTTTCCGCCAACTTCTTTCCAGTTTTTAACCTTACCTTGGAATATATCTTTTATTTGCGCTTTTGTAAGATTTGTAATTCCTGAATCTTTATTTACTACTACCCCAAAACCTTGTGCTACTACTTTATGATCGACTAATTGTTTTGCTTCTTCTTCTGTTAATTTATCCTTTGCATAAACATCTGAGTTTCCTATGTTCACAGATCCACTTAGAACTTGAGTTAATCCAGTTCCTGAACCTCCAGCTTGAGCATTTATTGTATTACCTGGTTTTATTTCATTAAATTTTTCTATTGATTGTTCCATCAAAGGAAGCATTGCTGATGATCCGCTTATTGTTATTGTACTTCCAGCTTCAGTAGTATTATCACCACTTCCACAACCAACTATCATTCCCCCAACCATCGTTACCATTAACGCGCTAATTAACATTTTAAAACTCTTCTTCTTCATAAATAAATAACCTCCACATATTTTTTAATTGACTATGATTCTATAATATCTTTTGAAAGTTAAGCGATTATTATACTAAAGTTAAACTATATTATCCTTTTGTTAAATAAATTTAACAAAGCTTGTACAATTTTCTTTTAACTAAGGCTAATTTAATAAATAAAAAAAAAGAAGAAGCACATTTTGTGCTTCTTATTACTATAAATGTTTTATTTTAAATATAAATTCTGTTCCCTTATCCACTTCAGAATAAACTTCAATTTCACCACCAAAGCTTTTAACTATATGCTTAACTATAGCAAGTCCAAGACCTGTTCCACCAGCTTTTCTTGCTTTATCAACCCTATAAAACCTTTCGAATATTCTAGGAAGATCTTCCTCTGGAATTCCAGGTCCTGTATCTTTAACAGATAAAATATAACTCTCATTTTCTGAATAGCTTTTTACGAATACGCTGTCACCTTCATTTGAATACTTAATTCCATTTTCAACTATATTTAATACAACTTGAAGGAATTTATCTCTTTGACCTAATATATAATTTTCATTTTTACTTTCGTAAGTTAATGTAATGGACTTTTTAACAGCCTGATCTTTTAATATATTAATAACATCAATAACTGTATCATCTGGCATAAATTCTTCCATTTCCTCAATAGGATTACTTTCTAAATTAGATAAAACTAATATATCATTTATAAGTCTTGTAAGACGTACAGATTCTTTATCAATTATATCTAAGAAATTATTTTTAGTTTCCTCATCATCAACATATCTTAACGTTTCAGCAAACCCTTTAATCGAAGTTAATGGTGTTTTAAGTTCATGAGATACATTTGCAACAAATTGACTTCTTATATTTTCAAGCCTCTTCATTTCTGTAATATCTTGAATAGCAATAACTTTACCTATATGCTTATATCCATTGATTACAGTAGCTTTTTTTATTTTAAGAAACCTTCTCATAGGTTTCTTAATTTTAACTTGAACTTCATTATCATCATCATTTTTTAATATGTTATAAACTTTCTTATCTACTATACAATCTTCAAGTTTTTCGCCCATAACATCTCGAGTTATACCAAAAATCCTTTTAGCATAAGGATTTATTGTTATTATGTCATTATTGTTATCAACTGCGATAACTCCACTTTGCATACTTTTTAATATTGATTCTAACCTATTTTGTTTATCTACTACTTCATTTATTTTACTTTGAAGTTGATCTGCCATATCATTAAATGTTTTACCAAGTTCTCCAAGTTCATCATTTGAATTCATATTTACTCTAGTTTGAAGATTTCCCTTCGCAATTTTAGCTGTAACACTTTCTAAATGCTTTACAGGATCAACTATTATTCGTACAAGCTTTAGAGCTAATGCAACAGAAAGCACTAGTACAATTATCATTGCACCCATATAATATTTCATGTTTTCTCCATCAAATATATTAATACTAGGCTCTGGTACACCAGTTCTTATAATTGTTCCATCTTTAAGCTCTGTCGCACAATATATCATATCACTATTTAAAGCTTCGCTTCTTCTATTTACATAACCTACTTCACTTTCTCTAGCTTTATTCACTTCCTCTTTAGTTGAATAATCTTTGCCCTTTTCATTTGAAGTATCATATATAACTTTATTATTTTTATCTATAATAGTTACTCTAACATCAGTCTTATTTATTTTAAAAGCTCTAAAATCATAGTTATTAACACCTTTCCACTGGGCTATTATTTCATTATAATTTTTTAATGTACTTTTAGTATCCTCAATTTTTTGAATACTTGAAAGAGCCATAAATGATGTTGTTATAATAACTAAGGCAAAAATAACTGTGATTATTACAGACGTTACTATTTTCTTTTTCATACTATATTACCCATTAAACCTATATCCAACGCCTCTTATAGTTTCTATAAGTTTTGGTGATTTATCATCTTCTTCTATTTTCTTTCTTAAATATCTTATATGAACATCAACAGTTCTAGTTTCACCAATATATTCATATCCCCATATCTTATCTAAAAGAACTTCTCTTCTTAAAATTTTACCTTTATTTTTTATAAGTATTTCTAAAAGTTCAAACTCTTTAAGAGTCATATCAATTCTGTCACCATCAATTGTTACTTCATGCCTTTCAAAATCCACTCTTAGCCTACCATTATCATACTTCTCCTCTTCTCCATCTTTTTCATTTATAGAACTTCTTCTAAGCACTGCTTTAATTCTAGCTAAAAGTTCCCGTACAGAAAACGGTTTTGTAATATAATCATCTGCACCAAGTTCTAAACCTAGTATTTTGTCAAGTTCCTCTCCTTTGGCTGTAAGCATTATTATAGAGGTGTTTTTAGTATCTTTATCTCTTTTTATTTCCTTGCAAACATCATACCCATCCATTCCCGGAAGCATTAAATCTAAAAGCACAAGTGCTGGTTTTTCACTCTTTGCTAGTCTAAGCCCCTCAAGACCATTACTTGCAGTTATTACTTCATATCCTGCATTTTTTACATTAAACTTTAAAAGTTCTAAAATATGTTCCTCATCATCTACTATTAATATTTTTTCTTCTGCCAAATATAGCGCCCCCTTATTTAAGGATTATAAATGAAAACAATCTTCCATATGATCCTTCTGATTTTCTATATGAATGTAATTTAATATTTTCACTACAATAAGTGCATTCATTTAAAGTAAATATATTTTCTTTTAAAATCCCACAATCTATAACATCTTTTTCTATACATGCTTCAAGATTTAAATTTCTCCCATCAAAAAGAATAGTTTCATCAATATCTTTTTCTTTTACAAATTTATCTTTAAGTTCTTCTGATACTTCATAGCAGCATCTTTTAATATGCGCTCCTATATAAATTTTTGTGTACTTATTATCAACATTATACTCAGATTCCATTTTCTTTAATGCAACTTTAGTTATAGAATTAAATGTACCCTTCCAACCGCTATGAACTGCCCCAATAACTCCACATTCTTCATTAACTATTATAACAGGAACACAATCAGCTGTGAAAACTCCAATAGCTATATCCTTTTTATTTGTTATTATTCCATCCCCATCATTTTCAATAAAATTTTCACCATTTTCATAACTATAAACTTTATTTGAATGAACTTGATTTAAATATATAACTTCAGAAACTTTAAAATCATCCTTTATACTATTTAAAGCTCTAACTCCATCTTCTGTATTTCTATTAAAGCTTCTATCATTTACAGCAGTTGAAAATCCCACTGTATATTTATCCTTATTTAAAACTAAAAAATCATTATTTAGATTTAGTTGTTCCTTATTTAAAACATTCATTAAATTCCCTCCATATTTCTTTAATACTATTTTAACATTTACTTTTATGTTTATCTATCAAAGTACTATTTTTTTACTTAACTTTAACCTAAATAGTCTTTAAAATACAAAAAAGTACCTTAGGACTTCACATACAGCCCTAAAATACTTTTAGTTATCTCATTAATCTATTAATTTCTTCCATGAAAGTGTTTATATCCTTAAACTGCCTGTATACTGATGCAAATCTTACATAAGAAACCTCATCTATGTCCTTAAGTCTTTCCATAACCATTTCACCTATATAATTAGATTGAACTTCTGTCATCATTTTGTTTGATATTGTTTTCTCTATATCTTCTGCAATTTCTTCAATTTGCTTTCTTGAAATAGGTCTTTTCTGGCATGCTATAATAAGTCCATTTACTATCTTTTCTTTATTAAAATTTTCTCTAGTTGAATCTTTCTTTATAACTAGAATTGGAATATCTTCTACTTTCTCATATGTTGTATACCTTTTGTTGCAGTTTGAACATTCTCTTCTTCTTCTAATTGTAGTGTTGTCATCTGTTGATCTTGAATCAACTACTTTGCTTTCTTCAAAAGAGCAAAATGGGCATTTCATAGATATTTCCCACCTTTCTGTACATTAATTCACTTGTCATATAAGATTATTATACATATTTTTCTCATTCTTGACTACTATTATCTATAAATATTATTCTCTTCATTGGATATATTTAGATTTTCTCCTGAAACTAATATAACATCCATGCCTATTTTCTCTACATTTTCCCATGGTATTTCTATTTCTTCACTCTTTCCAAACCACCCCTTACTTGCACCTGGAACAATTAACGCTAATACCTTGTCCCCTTCACAATCTAATTTTATATCACTTATAAACCCAAGCTTCTTTCCAGTCTTTATATCTATTATATCCATATTCCTCATTGAATTTATTGAGTGTAAATTATCCTCCATATTTCCCTTCCTCCTTTAAACTTTTATATAAATTTCAAGAAAAAGAACTCAAAAATGAGTTCCTTTTCTCTATACATACTTTCTCATATGTTTAAGTGCAGTTTTCTCAAGCCTTGAAACTTGAGCTTGAGATATCCCAATCTCATCTGCAACTTCCATTTGTGTTCTTCCTCTAAAAAATCTCAAATTCAATATATGCTTTTCTCTATCACTTAATCTCTTCATAGCTTCATTAATACATATATTTTCAAGCCAATTCTCATCTGTATTTTTTGAATCACTAATTTGATCCATTACAAATATAGCATCTCCACCATCATGATATATTGGTTCAAATAATGATACTGGGTCTTGAATTGCATCTAATGCAAAAACTACATCTTCCCTTGGTATATTAAGTTCTTTTGCTATTAATGATATATTTGGTTCTTTATTATTTTCTTTAACTAGTCTATCCCTTACAAGTAATGCTTTATAAGCTATATCCCTTAATGATCTGCTAACTCTTATTGAGTTATTGTCTCTTAAGTATCTTCGTATTTCACCTATTATCATCGGTACTGCGTAAGTTGAAAATCTAACATTTTGTGATAAATCAAAGTTATCTATAGCCTTCATAAGACCAATACAGCCAACCTGGAATAAATCATCAACATTTTCTCCTCTATTATTAAATCTTTGTATTACGCTTAATACTAGTCTAAGATTACCTTTTATAAATGATTCTCTTGCATTAGGGTCACCATTTTGCATCTTAATTAGTAATTCTCTCTTTTCCTTTTCTTTAAGTACAGGAAGTTTCGCAGTATTTACTCCGCATATTTCAACCTTATTAATGATCAAAGTTCTCAGCTCCTTCGGAAGTAATATCATTTCTACTAACATTATTTCCTCAAGATGAAAGTTTTATACTAAAGACAACCTAAACCATTTTACTTATTTCTTTTTTCAATCGACTTATTATCTTTTTTTCTAATCTTGAAATATATGATTGAGATATCCCAAGTATGTCTGCAACCTCTTTCTGAGTCTTTTCATTACATCCATTAAGTCCAAATCTAAGTTCCACTATTTCTTTTTCCCTATCATTTAAATTTTTAAGTGCAATAAATAATAATTGTTTGTCAACTTCATCTTCTATTAGATTATATACAGTGTCATTTTCTGTACCTAGTATATCTGATAAAAGAAGTTCATTTCCATCCCAATCTATATTTAAAGGTTCATAAAATGAAATTTCTGCTTTTATTTTATTATTTCTTCTTAAATACATTAATATTTCGTTTTCAATACACCTAGATGCATAAGTTGCAAGCTTTATTTGCTTCTCTGGGTTAAAAGTGTTCACTGCTTTTATAAGACCTATCGTTCCAACAGATATTAAATCTTCTACATAAACACCTGTATTCTCAAATTTTCTTGCTATATACACAACTAACCTTAAATTCCTCTCTATTAATGTGCTTCTTACCTTTTCATCTCCAGCTTTTAATTTATTAACTAATTCCTCTTCTTCAGCTTTTGCAAGTGGTGGTGGAAGTGCATCGCTACCACCTACATAGTGAAGCTTTTTTCTAAAAAGACCTAGTTTTTCTAATATCCTATTTAATAATATTTGTATCTTTAACATAATACCCTCCTTACATTACCCCTCTTGATAATAGCGCATTAAATTCATTATCCCTACTTAATGTATCTCTGCATGGACAGATTATTGCGTTTATTTCTTTAAATACTTTTCCTTCTTTTCTAATCTTTACATTGTCTGCTCTAATTCCCTTTAAGCTTCCATTGTATCCAATTGCACTGTATGGAATTGAAAATATATTTTCATCTTTCATATTAGTTATATTTAAATAACTCTCTTCAACTAAAATACAAGGCAAATTAGTAACCGGTTCCCTTAATTCGTTTCCTGAATCCAAAAAGCCTTTAACATTGATACTACTATTTTTTAAATTTATTTCTACATCATAAAAAAAATTGTTTATAATATTTTTTTCTCTTATATAAGTTGTAATTCTATCAACAGTAATAAATATAATAATTACACATAAAATTAAATATTTGAGTTTAAAATCACTTATTAAAGTTCCACTTCTTATTGTATAAATACCTGTTTCAACTGTAATTTTAAAGCATATTCCACTTAACACACAGGCACATAAAATAAAAGTAGCTCCACATTTTAAGACATGCCCTATCTTTTTATTTTTTATAGGAATATATACAAGCACAATTGCAACTATTACTTGAAATATATTACTAGATAAAAAATTTGCCCATTCTAAAACCATTGTTAACGTGTATATCCCACCTAATAATGCCGATATCAAACATTTTTTAAAGGAATAACCTTCTCTTAAAACTTTATAAGTTATAATTAATAAAAATAAGTTAACAATTAAATTTTCTAAAATTAAAACATCTATATATATATCCACTTAACTCATGCCTCCTATAAAAATTATATAACTATATTCATTAAAATTTTGTCGTATTAATTGTTTAACTTATACTTTTTTAACTCATTTTTTTTACATTAAACAACACTATAATTCTTTTTAAGTTTATAACTTCTTTCTATTTAAATATATTAGTGAATTTCATTTGTTTTCTTATATTTTTATGAAAGAAAAAGAGATTCATATAATTTCTTATATGAATCTCTTAATATACATATTACATATCATCTATTGAAACGTGTGATTGGCTAACTGGTGCCCTATCATTACTAGGTATTGCAGCAAAACTTCTTGGTGAAGCCTTTGTACTTACAGTAAATTTTGGTTTATCATATGAGAATGAAGTACCTGATGCATAAAGATATTTCATTTCTTCAATTTGAGCCCCAATATTTTCAGCATACCAAGGTGTTGTTGCATATTGATGCCACATATTACTTTGACTTGGGTTAAATCTCATCTTATATAAAGTATTTTGTTTATATGATGAACTATTAACATAATTATCAGATACAAATTTAGCTGCTCCTGATATAGCTTTATCAACACTTGTCCATCCTTTATTATAAGCATAGGTTGTTCCAAGTATTAAAGCTCTATTTGTAAATGTTGGTAAGTTATCATATGCTCCTATACCAAATAAGTTATATACAGTAACAGGTTTGTCTAATTTAATCATTTCATATCCTGTTAACTCACCTTTGCTATTTTTTATAGGTTTATCTTGATTTGCTATTTCTGTAATTGTAACCCCTGCTGCAAGTCTACTCTTACCATATCCTGTTTCATGAATAGACTGTGCTACAAAGTATACAGGGTCTATATTATAGCTCTTAGCCGCATTTGCAAAACTTTGTCCTTGGCCTTTTAAAACTCCAGCATTATTGCTATTTAAGTAATTATTTAAGGCACTTACATTTACATTTCTGAATTTATCCAATCTCATAAATTGTGATTGATTAGTTGCTTTTGCAGGATTAATATATTTTTCAAAATAATCATAATTATATGCACCACCCAATGCACTAACTTGTGAGTTAATATATGCATCCATTGACATATTATAATTTGTATAAGTTACTTGTGCATCTTCTGGAAGTTGACTTCCTCCATTTGCTTCATCTTCTGATATTTTTTTAATAAAATCTTTAGATGAATATCCTGTAATACTTCCACTTTTAATTTTGTAGAAACCATTTTCTTCACCAAGAATTTCAACAACCTCATTATTTCTTAAGTTACCAATTATTTTTGAACTTGTATTTGCTTTCTCTCTAATTCTAAGTTCACTTGAAACTGATACCTTGCCATAACTCTTTGTAACTTCTGGTTTTTCTTCCGGTTTTTCTTCTGGCTTCTCGTCCGGCTTATTCTCTTTTGGGTAGAATTTAACATAATCTTGACTTATGTAACCAACAAGGCTACCTTTTTTAATTTTATACCAAGTTCCGTCTTTCCCAACAACATCAAAAGTATCACCATTTAATAAATACCCAACTACACCATGATTTGTACCAGGTCCTTTTCTTACTCTTAAATTACTTGTAATATTTATTACTTTTCCTGTACCCTCTACCTTATTACTTGTATTATTATTACTGTTGTTATTATTATTATTATTGTTATTATTAGTAGTTACTTTTACATAATCTTGATGCACATACCCATAGCTATTTTTATATTTTATTTTATACCATGAACCAGATTTTGAAACTATATCAAGTTTATCACCATTAACTAAATATCCAAGTGTTGAAGAACTAGTTGATGCTCCGCTTCTTACCCTTAAGTTAGTAGTTATATTTATAACTACACCTTTTTCTATTGTTTCCGGTTTATTATTATTATTATTATTATTATTGTTATTACTACTATCATTAGTTACTTTAACATAATCTTGATGCACATACCCATAGCTATTTTTATATTTTATTTTATACCATGAACCAGATTTTGAAACTATATCAAGTTTATCTCCATTTTTCAAGTAACCAAGTGTTGAAGAACTAGTTGATGCTCCACTTCTTACCCTTAAGTTAGTAGTTATATTTACAACTACACCTTTTTCTATTGTTTCCGGTTTATTAGTATTGTTATTATTATTGCTATTACTACTATCACTTGTTACTTTAACATAATCTTGATGCACGTATCCGTAACTACTTTTATATTTTATTTTATACCATGAGCCAGATTTTGAAACTATATCTAACGTATCCCCATTTTTTAAATATCCAAGTGTTGCAGAACTTGTTGATGCTCCGCTTCTTACTCTTAAATTTGTAGTTATGTTTACGACTACACCTTTTTCGGATGCTTTTGAATTAGATGAATTACTAATAGCTTCTACATACTCTTCATATACGTATCCTGTTTTTCCGTCAACTTTTATTTTATACCAAGATCCTTCTTTAGCTAAAATATCAAAAGTTTGTCCCTCTCTTAAATATCCAACAACTTCACTACTTGTACTTTTTCCTGATCTAAGTCTTAAGTTAGTTGTGACATTTACAACTTTTCCTTTTTCATAGGTTGTACCTCTTGATTCTATAGTGCTTGAATTGTTTTGATTAGCTGCATTTGCGTATGTATTATCTACTACAACAGCGCCTGTTGTAGCTGTCGCTGCTACTAATAACATTGATGCTACCCTCTTCTTGTTCATATTCACCTCTCCAAACATATTATTATATATTAATTATTTCTTTAATTTTACCATAATTCTTATATTAATTAAATATTTAACAAATTTCTTTTTGTTAAATTTTAATATTTTCTTAATGGTTTTGTAACTTTTATAGTTACAATTGATTTTTCGAAACAAAACAAAAAAAATCTCTCTACAGTATTTGTAGAGAGATTTATTTACTTTAATAACTAGTTGTTTCTTCTAGGTCTTCTTAAGAATGTTGGGATAGATAAGTCTTCTTCAGTATAAACTGGTACTTCTTCCTTAACTTCTACTTCTGTAGCCGCAACCTCTTCTTTTGGAGACTCTTTCTTTTCCTCAACTTTTTGTTTTATTTGAGATTTTACTTCAATCTTATTAGCTTCTTTAGTTTGACTTGAAACTAATCCTTCTTCTTCAAATCCAGTAGCAATAACTGTAATTCTTATTTCATCTTGTAATGTTTCATCTATCACAGCACCAAATATTATGTTAGCATCTGGGTCTGCTGCTTCTCTTACTACATCCGCTGCTTCATATACTTCTAATGCTCCAAGGTCTGAACCACCTGTGAAGTTAAGTATAACTCCTGTAGCTCCTTCAATTGAAGTTTCAAGTAATGGAGATGCAATAGCTTCATGAACAGCATCAGCTGCTCTAGTATCGCCCTTACCATGTCCAACACCCATATGTGCTAAACCTTTATCAAGCATTACTGCTTTAATATCAGCAAAGTCAGCATTAACTACTCCTGGTATTGTGATAAGATCTGATATAGCTTGAACACCTTGTCTTAAAACATCATCAGCTAATCTGAATGAATCTAATAAAGTAGTCTTCTTATCAGCCATAAATAGTAATCTTTCATTTGGAATTATTACTAACGTATCTACTTTTTCCTTTAATTTTTCAATACCCATTTCAGCATGTCTCATTCTTCTCTTTCCTTCAAATGGGAAAGGTTTAGTAACAACACCTACTGTAAGTATATCTAAAGACTTTGCGATTTCTGCAACAACAGGAGCAGCTCCTGTTCCTGTTCCGCCACCCATTCCAGCAGTTATGAATACCATATTAGCTCCTTTTATTGAAGCTGTAATTTCTTCTCTGCTTTCTTCTGCAGCCTTTTGTCCTATTTCTGGATTAGCACCCGCTCCTAATCCTTTAGTAAGTTTTTCTCCAACTTGGATCTTTTGATTTGCATGTGATAACATAAGCGCTTGCTTATCTGTATTAATAGCTATAAATTCAACATTTTTTAAACCTTCAACTATCATTCTGTTAACAGCGTTACTTCCTCCGCCACCACAACCTATTACCTTTATATTAGTTAATTCTTGCATATCTACTTCAAAATCTAACAAAACAATTCCTCCTTTAGAAAATATCCTCTAGTAAACTTCTTAATTTTCCCCTAATGCTCTCATTTCTTTTTTTCGTTTTTTGTTTAGAATCCTCTATTTTTTCTTGATCTCTATTTATATCACTTACTTTTTCAAGTATTAAAGTATCATCTTTAACTTCTTTTGTAAAATCCTCATATATTAATTTTACCCTATCATGGACCTCTTTAACAATAGCTAATGAGGTAATATTAGAAAAATTTTGCATACCAAACTCGTTTTTTGTAATTATACGAATATTATTATGTATGATATTTTCTGCAATTTCACTTATGTCCTCAAAATTAGTCAAAGAATCACTACATAAAATTATACTACATATATCATTAAAATGACTAGTGTTTTTTAACTCATTATTTACATAATTAAGAATTTCTTCAATTCTTGCCTGACAAACTTTATAAAATAATTCTTTATGAATATTTTTTTCTCCAATTACTATTTCTTTTTCTCTAAAATTACTACATTCACTCTTATATTTATTACTACATTCATATTTTAGCTTTTCTGCCTCTTCATATGAGAGTCCAGCACATATAGATAAATCACTTGTTATATTATCTCCACCTAATGGAATAGAATATCCTTCTTTAAATATTCCATTTCTAAATATTCCAAGTTCAGTTATTCCTGCTCCACATTGAACTATAACACGCTCTCCAAGTTTATTATCAAAGAAAAATATTTTTCTAAGAGACATTATGTTAACTACAAATCCCTTAATCTTATATTTTGTTCCCTTGCACAATCCTTCATATTTATTAAGAACTTTTTTATCACAAACTATAACTGTAGCATTTATTTCAAGCTTTTCCCCTTCCCATTCTAGGACAGGTTCTGTACTAATTTTCTCATCAACTTTGTAATAGTTTACTAAAATATCACAAATTTCCTCATTATCATTTAAATATATACTCTTCTTTAAGTTTTTTATAACTTTATTTAAGTCTTTGTAAGTTACTTTTCCATATATATTTTCAATAAAGCTTCTTTCTATAACTCTTGTATGAGTTGTAGGTATTCCAATATATATATCATTTATCTCTTTATTCACTTCTTCTTCTAGAGTTTTTAATACTTTGATAAATGTTTCTCTACACTTTGATGAATCTATTAATTCACCTTTTTCAACTCCACTTGAATCAACACAAGAACTTCCGAGTATTTCAACTTCTTCATTTTCATAAGATTGTCCACATGAAGCCGAAATTTTTCTAGTTCCTATATCTACTGCTGTAATTAAAAATTCTTGCATCTCCTTCGTCTTCCCTCCTGTCATTTCTACTTACAGTTTATATATTCAACGTATATTTAAAAATTCCTCTTTTATTTTACATATTGTTATCATCTTAATAAATTCTTTATTTTTGTCTCTATTTGTACACAAAAAGTGGCCATAACTATCAACTTTTTCATAGTTATGACCACTAATATTACATCATCAACATTCTTTTTAACATTTCTTTATCAACAGAATATGTTAATGCTGTCTCTTTAGTTATGCTTCCATTTCTAACTAAATCTACTAATGACATATCCATAGTCTTCATTCCATATTTGCTTCCTGTTTGGATAGCAGACTCAATTTGATGAGTTTTACCTTCTCTTATTTGATTTTGTATACCTGGTGTTATTGTCATAGTTTCTAATGCTGCGACTCTTCCCTTACCATCAGTTGTTGGTACTAACTGTTGTGATATTATTCCTTGAAGTACTGCAGCTAACTGTATTCTTATTTGTTGTTGTTGATGTGGTGGGAAAACATCTATAATTCTATCTATAGTTTTTGCCGCACCGATTGTATGAAGTGTTGAGAAAACTAAATGGCCAGTCTCAGCTGCCGTTATAGCAATTGCAATAGTTTCTAAGTCTCTCATTTCTCCTACAAGTATTACATCAGGATCCTCTCTAAGTATAGCTCTTAAAGCGTTTTGATAGCTTTTACTATCTTTTCCGATTTCTCTTTGATTTATTATACACTTTTTATGCTTGTGAAGATATTCTATTGGATCTTCTAAAGTAATAATATGTGCACTTCTAGTTGAATTTATTTCATTTATCATAGCTGCAAGAGTTGTACTTTTACCACTTCCTGTTGGCCCTGTCACAAGTACAAGCCCTCTTTGTTTATCAACTAACTCTCTAACTACATTTGGATGTTTTAACTGATCTAATGTTGGTATCTTTAAGCTTATAGCTCTAAGGGCTATTGCATCACTATTTCTTTGTTTAAATACGTTAACTCTGAATCTTCCAGTCCCTGGTAGTGAGTATGACGTATCAGCCTCTCCTACTTCAATATATGTATCAAACCTATTTCCTAATATTTCTTTCGCAAAACCTTCTATACAGTCTTGAGTTAAACTTTCTTGTCCAAGCGGAATTAACTTTCCATTCCATCTTACTGTTGGTGGTATTCCAACTGTAAGGTGTAAATCTGATGCACCTAGTTCCGTCGTTTTTCCTAATAATTCTTTTAATGTATACATTTTTAGCCCTCCACAATTCATATTCTTCCCATCTTTTGTATAATTTCTATAAAAATATCTAAATTCCTCTATTTTCTAGAGGAATTTAGAATATTTTTTAATTTTTTTTGCCATATAGTACTTTTTGTAGTTTTTTAAGTGCTTTTTTCTCTATTCTTGATACATAAGATCTTGAAATATCTAGTTTTGCTGCAATTTCTCTCTGTGTTTTGCTCTTACCATCTTGAAGTCCATATCTCATAATAATAATATCTCTTTCTCTAGTGCTTAGGATCTCTTCCATTTTATTATATAGCGCTCTGACTTCAAGATTACTTTCTACCTTTTCTAATACTGAATCTTTATCGCTACTAAGTACATCTATTAAGCATATTTCATTTCCCTCTTTATCTACTCCAATTGGATCTTGAAGGTAAACTTCTCCCTTTTGCTTTTTATTATTTCTAAATAGCATAAGTATTTCATTTTCTATACATCGTGAGGCATATGTGGCAAGTCTTGTCCCCTTATCCACATCAAAAGAATCTATTGCTTTAATAAGTCCTACTGTTCCAATAGATATTAGTTCATCTACATCTTTATTCGGGAATGAATACTTTTTAACAATATGTGCAACTAATCTTAAATTTCTTTCGATTAATATGCTTTTTGCTCCCTTATCCCCCTCTTTCAATTTCCTTAAATATTTTTCCTCTTCCTTTTCATCAAGAGGTGTAGGGAAAGTGTTATTATTAGAAATATATCCACTAAAAAACATAGTATTACAGAGTAAATTTATAAAATTTGATACTACTAACACTTTCGTCCTCCTTATAGTGCTTAATACTATAATATGTCTTTCATACCCAAAACTTGCTTTAAGTTATAAAAAATATACATTTTATTTCTAATTCACCCATATTTTTTATTCTGTAAAGAGAAAAGTAAGCTTCATATATATATAAAGCTTACTTTTTTATTATTTATTAAGTTCTAAAACTACATCTTTAAATATAGGTGCTGCAGTATTACCACCACCTAAGCTTTCGTTTTTTTCTGAAACCAAGTCCGGTACAAATACAACCATAGAATACTCTTTATTTTTAACTTTAAAATAACCGGCAAACCATCCATGTGTAGTTTCATTACTACTAGTTGCAGAACCAGTCTTACCACCAATTTCCACGCCTTTAACACTTGCACTTTTTCCTGTACCACTATTTACTACTTCAACCATTCCATTTTTCACAATTTTACTTGTAGTTTCAGTGAAAATTTTTTCTTTTTGTGTAGTATATTTTTTAACCGTCTCATCATTACTATCTTGTATTTCTTCTAATATATATGGTTTTACATAAATACCATTGTTAACAAAAGTATTTATTGCACCTAACATTTGAATGGGTGATGTATTCATTGATTGACCAATTGAAATAAGTGACATGGATTCACTTTTCAAAGGTTTTACACCTTCTGTTTCATTTTTTCCTTCACCTTTTAAATTAAGTACACTTTTATACAATCCCATTTTTTCTGAATATTCCATCAAATCATCATAACCAACTTTAGCACCTATAACTCCAAAAACTTCATTACAAGATTTTATAAGCCCTTCTCTTACAGTTATAGTTCCGTGACTTCCTCTTTCGCACATCTTACCACTACAAGTAACAGTATTGTACTGAGTAGTACATGCTTTTTCAAGCGCCGCGCCATAAGTTATTAATTTATATATAGAACCTGGCTCGTAACCAAGTCCTTCAATCCCTAAATTCACATTTGCTGCACTTTCATTCTTTTGAACTATACCTCGTATTTTACCGGTGTCACTTTCCATGATTGTAACACCAACGTTTTCAAATTTAGAATATTCTTCTTTAGCTAGTACCTTTCTAATTTTGTCTTCTATTTCTCTATCTACTGTTAGCTTTATATTTTTATTATTTTTATTAATATCTAATTCTTCGTGTGAATATACTGCTTTATCATCTAAGTAAAAGTTTTTCTTTGGAATTTCGTTTTCTTTTATATTATTATATATTTCTTCCTGAAGTGAGCCTGCTACTATATTTTTTTCATCTACACTAGAAAACATTCCACTAACTGACCACGCCTCTTTAGTATCAACTTTATCACTTAAAAAAGTGTATATTCCTTTAATATTATTTAATTTATTTACTTTATTATAAGTTTCTTCTGAGATTGTATAATAAAGTTTACCTTGATTTTTTATTACATCTGTATAATTAAAATTAGAGTCCTCCCCCTTCATAATAAAATTCAACGCCATTAAATCTTCTAATGTCTCTTCATAATTATTAAGTTTAAATGGTTTTGTATCTATTACAAGGATGTATTTCTTTTTATACTCCATTAAATCTTTTAAATTTGTATCTAAGAGCATATACTTACTATCACTAATACTTTCTGTTTGATGATTTTTATATTGTGCTTCTACCCTTTCAGTTGGATATACTTGAAGAAAATATAACCTAACTGATAATGCACAAAATATAAGTACTAATACTGCTCTTAAAATATTATATCTATCTTTTTTTATTTTTAACATAAAAAAGAAAACACCTCCTCTTAGCTAATTCTTGACTAAGAAAAGGTGTTTTATACAAATTATTTTAATGTATCTTTAATTTTTGAAACTAAAATATCAATTGCAACTTTATTTCGTCCGCCTTCTGGAACAATTATATCCGCATATCTTTTAGTCGGCTCTATAAATTGCATGTGCATTGGTCTTACAACTGAAAGGTATTGTTCTATAACTGATTCAACAGTTCTTCCTCTTTCGTCTATATCTCTAACCATTCTTCTTAATATTCTTATATCTGCATCAGTATCTACGTATACTTTTATATCTAATAAATCTCTTATTCTCTCATCTTCTAAAATAAGTATTCCCTCTACTATTATAATTTCTCTAGGGCTTACTGGATTTGTTTCCTCTGCTCTTGTGTGAACAGTGAAATCATATATTGGCTTTTTAATGGCCTTTCCATTCATTAAAGAGTTTAAATGTTCTATTAATAAATCATTATCAAAAGCTCTTGGATGATCATAGTTAGTCTTAACTCTTTCTTCCATTGTTAAATGACTTTGATCTTTATAGTATGCATCTTGTTGTATCATTGCAATACAATCTTCGCTGAAACTATTAAAAATCTCATCTGCAATTGTACTCTTCCCTGAACCAGTTCCCCCAGTTATTCCAATAAGTATAGGTTTATTCATTAGTTTTCCTCCTTGCTCTTTATAAGCATATCATTTACTTTTACTGCTTCCTCGACTTTAGCTTCAAATATCATTTGAGCTCTTGGTGTTGACTCTATCTTTCCAGTATTATCTTTTAAATCTTTTAATGTTATGCTATATACATCTCCAACAGGACTAAGCACTTGAACAGTATCACCTTCAAATACTTTATTTCTTTGTTCTATAGTTGCAATCTTTGTTTCGGCATCATATCCTCTAACAACACCAACTATATCAGCATTTCTAATATATGAAGAATTTTCATATATTTGCTTATTATCTTCTCCAAAATAGAAACCAGTTGAGTAATGTCTATGACTAACTTGCATTAGTATATCCATCCATTCTTGTTTGAATTCGTAATTTTCCTTGTCTTCTAAATAAGCATCAACCGCTTGTCTATAAGCTTTAACTATAGCTGCTACGTAGTAACTACTCTTCATTCTTCCTTCAATTTTAAGTGAATGAATACCAGCTTCTATAACTTCTGGCATATGTTCTATCATACATAAATCTTTAGAGTTCATTATGTATGTTCCTTTTTCATCTTCAATAACTGGATAATATTCTCCAGGTCTTTTCTCTTCCATTAGATAATATTTATATCTACATGGCTGAGCACAAGCTCCTCTATTTGAATCTCTTCCTGTCATATAATTAGAAAGTAGGCATCTTCCTGAATAACTCATACACATTGAACCATGTACAAAAGCTTCTAAATCACAATCTTCAGGTAAATTCTCTCTTATAGTCTTTATTTCTTCAAGTGAAAGTTCTCTTGCAAGTACTATTCTTTGAACACCTTGACCATACCAGAACTTAGCTGCTTTCCAGTTTACATTATTAGCCTGTGTGCTTAAATGTATTTCTAAATCTGGAGCAACCTCTTTAGCAGTAACAATAATAGATGGATCTGAAACGATTATAGCATCTATTCCTGTATCTGCTAATTCCTTAATGTACTCTTCCATACCTTCTAAATCAGTGTTATGTGGGAATACATTCATTGTTACGTAAACTTTTTTTCCACGAGAGTGAGCATATTCTACGCCCTCGATTATTTGTTCATTAGTAAAATTATCTGCAAAAGCTCTTAAATTAAGTTTACTTCCACCTAAATAAACTGCATCAGCACCAAAGTCTATTGCTGTCTTTAATTTATCTAAATTTCCTGCTGGTGCAAGTATTTCTGGTCTTTTCATAGTATATCCTACCTCCTTTTTGTAATTGCAATACCATCTCCCATTGGAATGACAGAGGTAATTAAATTTTCGTCATTTGATACCATATCTAAGTAAGTTCTCATTCTTTTAACAATCGTTATTTTTCTTCTTTGAACTAACTCCTGTGATGGAACCATTCCTCTAAATAATACATTATCTGCTATAATTATTCCATCATCATTTAGAAGTCTTAAGCAATGTGGCAGGAAGTGGTTATAATGTCCCTTTCCTGCATCCATAAATATAAGATCAAACTTTTCATCAAGATTTTCTAATATTTCAAGACAATCTCCTTCTTTAACTTTTATCTTATCTTCAAGATTAAACCTTTTAATATTTTCATTTGCAAGTTTAATCATTTCTTCGCTTCTTTCTATAGTAACAATATCTGGATTAGTATTTGAAGCATTGTACATAAGTATTGAAGAGTAACCTATAGCAGTACCAAGTTCTAGTATCTTTAAAGGTTTTTTCATACTAACCATAAATTCTAAAAATCTACCTGCCTCTTTTTGAACTATAGGAACTCCATTTTCTTTTGCAAAGTCTTCTAGCTCTTTAAGCACTCCTGTACTATCTCCAATTAATCCTCTTAAATATTCTTCCATATAGTCATAAGTAATTCCACTCATAAGTTCCTCCTGAAAAGCTTATTTATTGTATCCATATTTTTCTCTTAATTTATTAAACTCATTTCCACTATTTGTGAAATCATGTTTATTTGTACCAGGAACTAATAAATAAAATAAATAATCTGTTTTTGCCGGTTTAAGTGCTGCTATTAATGATGGTTTCCCTGGATTACATATAGGTCCTACTGGTAGTCCTTTATGCTTATAAGTATTATAAGGTGAATCTACCTTTAAGTCATTTAGTGACACAACATCAACATGTTTTCCTAATGCGTATATAACAGTTGCGTCAATTTGAAGATTCATACCCTTTTGTAATCTATTATCAATTACTGATGATATGATAGGTCTATCCTCATCTACTCTAGCTTCTTTTTCTATAACAGAAGCTTTAGTAACTGTCTCATATATCTTATCCTCTGGAATTTGAACTCCAGTTTCTTTTTCTACTTCTTTTAAAACAGTTTCAAATTGAGTTAGCATAGTCTTAATTACTTCATCAGGTGTTATACCTTCTTTAAAAGCATATGTATCCGGGAATAAAAATCCTTCTAAAGGATCTCTTACTTCTTTATTTGTCTTAATATAGCTTGGAAGTTTATAATTTTTTGTAGCTTTTATAAATTCTTCTTTGCTAAATAACCCACTTTTCTCTAGAACGTCACCAATTTGAGATACAGTATACCCCTCTGGAATAACAACCTTTGTTGTATTGACACTTTCTAAAGTATTTATTAAATTTTGAAGGTCAGTATCACTGCTTACTTTATATGTACCTTCTGTAACATTTGGTGTTATTTTATTTAATTTCAAATACATTTTTATAAAAAATTCATTTTTAATTAAATTTTGTGATTTTAAATCATTTAATAATGAATAAAATCCTTCACCTTCTTTTACATTAATAGTTATTGTTTCTTCATTTGACTTTATAGGGTGATTAACAGTTTTATTATACATAAAAATGGTACCGCCAACTACAATTATCAACAGTACTACTACAATTACCCAAAAGTTTCTTTTCTTCCTCATAAAATCCTCCTTATATAAAAGTAAATAGCCAATACTTAGGCTATTTACTTTTATTATAATACTTTTGTTCCATTTTATAAAGATAAAACTCGGAGCAAACTATTTCTTACTTCTGCTTGTTCTTCTTCTTCTTTCAGCGCTATCTAGTACAGTTTTTCTCATTCTTACATTTTCAGGTGTAACTTCTACTAGTTCATCACTGTTTATGAATTCTAAAGCTTTTTCTAATGTCATTTGTATTGGTGGTACTAATTTAACAGCATCATCAGCTCCTGATGATCTTGTATTAGTAAGTTTCTTACCTTTACATACATTTATATCTATATCTTCAGCTCTTCCGCATACTCCAACTATCATTCCTTGGTATACAGGTACACCAGCATCTATGAATAATGATCCTCTTTCTTGAGCATTAAATAATCCATAAGCTATAGCATCGCCTTGTTCAAATGATACGATTGATCCTCTACTTCTTCCAGCAATTTCACCCTTATATGGTGCATATCCGTGGAATACATGGTTCATTATACCGTTACCCTTAGTATCTGTCATGAATTCATTTCTAAATCCAATAAGTCCTCTAGCTGGTATAACGAATTCTAATCTTGTATATCCGTTTACTGCTGATGTCATATTAACCATTTCACCTTTTCTTGGTCCTAATTTTTCCATTACAGGTCCCATGAATTCTTCAGGTACATCAATAGTTAAGTATTCCATTGGCTCTACTTTTTTACCGTTTTCTTCTTTGAAGATAACGCTAGCCTTTGAAACTTGTAATTCATATCCTTCTCTTCTCATTGTTTCGATTAATACTGAAAGGTGAAGTTCTCCTCTACCTGATACTTCGAAACAGTCTGGAGTTATTTCTCTAACTCTTAAACTTACGTTAGTTTCAAGTTCTTTCATTAATCTATCTCTTAAGTGTCTTGAAGTAATAAAGTCTCCTTCTTTACCTGCAAATGGTGAGTCATTTACCATGAAGTTCATGCTAAGTGTTGGCTCATCAATTTCTACAAATGGTAGTGCTTCTGGGTTTTGTGTATCTGCTATTGTTTCACCAATGTTAGCATCTGCAACTCCACTTAAAGCTACTATATCTCCGATTGAAGCTGATTCTACTTCTTCTCTCTTTAATCCGTTATAACCAAATAATGATGTGATTTTGTAATTTGAAGTAGTACCATCTTGTCTTACTAAAACAACCGGTTGGTTCTTCTTAACTGTTCCTCTATGAATCTTTCCTATTGCTATTCTTCCAACAAAGGCATTAGAGTCTAATGTTGTAACAAGCATTTGTAAAGCTCCATCTGCATATCCTTCTGGACATGGAACACTCTTTATTATTGTATCAAATAAAGGTATCATATCAGTGTTTGTATCTTCTACATTATGTCTTGCGAATCCTTCTCTTGCTGAAGCGTAGATTATTTGGAAATCTAATTGTTCATCTGTAGCACCTAATTCTAAGAATAATTCGAATACTTCATCTATTACAGCTTCTGGTCTTGCATCTGGCTTATCAATCTTGTTTATAACAACGATTGGTCTTAAACCTAATTCTAAAGCTTTCTTAAGAACGAACTTAGTTTGAGGCATTGGTCCTTCGTATGAGTCAACAACAAGTAATACTGAGTCAACCATTTTAAGTACACGCTCAACTTCTCCTCCGAAATCTGCATGTCCTGGAGTATCAACAATATTGATCTTTACTCCTTCGTAGTGTACTGATGTGTTTTTTGAAAGGATTGTAATCCCTCTTTCTTTTTCTAGGTCATTTGAATCCATGACTCTCTCTTGCACCTTTTCGTTTGTTCTGAAAGTGTGGCTATCCTTTAATAGTGCATCAACTAAAGTTGTCTTACCGTGGTCAACGTGGGCTATAATAGCTATATTCCTAATATCTTCTCTTTTAATTAGTTCCATTTTCTTCCTCCAATTTTTCTAGCTTTACTTTTGTAAATTTTTTCTATGTAAACCTATAATACTTTTTTTCAAAAAGAAAATTGGATACTACTGTACCCAATTCTCACACTATTTTATATTCTAATCTTAATGTATTAAAAAGTCAATACAAATGATTTGTATTTAAATCATTTATTTTGTTATATTTCCATTATTATTGGAAGTATCATAGGTTTTCTTTTAGTCTTTTCATATAAGAAGTTTCTAAGTTCGTCCCTAATTCTACTCTTAATTGTTGCCCAATCAGTAATTTTTGACTTTTCACATTCACTCAAGACTGCCTTTACAATCTCTCTAGCTTCGTCCATAAGACCTTCTGACTCTCTTACATAAACGAACCCTCTTGAGATTATATCTGGTCCTGCAATAACTGATGCGCTTTCTCTATCTAAAGTTACAACAACAGTTAAAATACCATCTTGTGATAAATGTTTTCTATCCCTTAATACTATATGACCAACATCTCCAACTCCTAAACCATCAACAAGAACTTGACCTGAAGTAACTGATCCATTCTTCTTAATTGAGTTACGAGTTATTTCAATTTGATCTCCAGTTTCAGGTAAAATATAATTTCTACTATTTAAACCAACACTAACTGCTAATTCAGCATGCTGTTTTAAATGTCTAAATTCACCATGCACTGGTATAAAGAATCTTGGCTTAACAATTGTTTGCATAAGCTTTAATTCTTCTTGACAAGCATGACCTGATACATGGACATTTTCATCTGAACCATAGATAACTTCAGCACCTTTTTTGAATAATTGATTTATAACTTTAGAAACTAATTTCTCATTTCCAGGTATTGGAGTTGCTGATATTATAACAGTATCTCCCTCAACTATTGTTATTTTTCTGTGCTCTGAAGCGGCCATTCTTGCTAACGCTGACATTGGCTCACCTTGGCTACCTGTAGTGATAATAACTACTTCATCATTTTTATATTTTGAAACAGCATCAATTGTTATTAGAGTATCCTTTTGAATATTTAAATATCCAAGGTCTATTGCAACTTGTGCAATATTTTCCATACTTCTTCCTGATACTGCAACTTTTTTCTTATACATTTCAGCTGCAGTTATTATTTGTTGAATTCTATGAATATTTGATGCAAATGTTGCAACAAGTATTCTACCCTTCGCTTTACCAAATAATCTTTTAAAGTTTTCACCAACTACACTTTCTGATTTTGTATATCCTGGCTTTTCTACATTTGTGGAATCGGCCATCATTACAAGAACACCTTTTCTTCCAAGTTCTGCAAATCTTGCAAAATCAGTTCTCATTCCATCAATAGGAGTGTGATCTATCTTGAAGTCTCCTGTATGAAGTACAACCCCTAGTGGAGTGTGTATTGCAATAGCTACTGAGTCAGCTATTGAGTGATTTGTTTTAACAAATTCCACAGTAACACTTTCTAATTTGATTTTATCCTTAGGTTTTACTCTAAATAATTTTGTAGTAGCTAATAAACCGTGTTCTCTTAACTTTGACTCTACAATCCCTAGAGTTAATTTTGTTCCATATATAGGAATATCTAACTGTTTTAACACATATGGAAGTGCACCTATATGGTCTTCATGTCCGTGAGTTAAAAATATTCCTCTTATCTTTTCTTTGTTTTTTATAAGGTATGAGATATCTGGTATTACTATATCGATTCCGTACATATCAACGTCTGGAAATTTTAAACCACAGTCAATGATAACAATATCATCCTTGTATTCAACAACTGTAAGGTTTTTACCAATCTCATCTATTCCGCCTAAAGGAATAATTTTAACCTTTGCTTTTTCGTTTTTCATATTTCCCCTCCTTATTAAAGTATCTATAAACAAAGGATGTCATCTCTTTATTTAAGAGGTTTCCTTTAATTATTCTTCATTTTTATTACTACATTCATCACATATGCCAAAAAATTTAACGCTGTGATCTTGTACTTTAAATTTATACTTTGTTTCTATTCTCTGTTCTAGTTCTTCTAGTAGATCTTCCTCTACCTCAATAACTTTATTACATTGATTGCATATTAAATGGTGATGTCTATGTTCCTCATCTTGGTGAATAATTTCATATCTACTACATCCATCACTTAAATCTAATCTTGATAATAAGTTAACTTCCTCTAATAATAAAACAGTTCTATATACTGTAGCTAAACCAATTTCAGGACAATCTTTTTTGACTTCATCATATATTTCTTCTGCAGTCATATGTTTTCCCTCATTTTTTATTATAGTATCTACAATAGCTCTTCTTTGAGGAGTCAATTTATATCCTTTTTTCTTTAAATCTTCTTTAAGTTCTTGCATATCCACTGAAATTATGCGATCCATTTACAACACCTCTTTCCTAAAGCCTAGTCTTCTTGCATTAGAAGATTATACGCCTCTTCTACCATTGCAAACTCTGCTTCATCTTCTATATTTATAAGATTATCTTCTCCATCTTCATCAGTAACTACCTTAAGTACTACTGCTTCTTCTGCTTCTCCATCTGCTGGAGCTAAAACAACATATTCACTATTTAAATCATCTATCTTAAAAAAGCTTATCACCTCGTAAGATGCTTCATTTCCTTCCTCATCTAATAAATCAATGTATTGTACGTCTTTTTCCATTTCTAAATCTCTCCTTTTTTTCTATTTTAATTATTTTACTAAAGTGTTGTCAATAATTATTTTCAATTAATAATCTATATACTATTTGAAATTCTGTCTAAATACCCTTGTAATATATAAGTTGCAGCTACTTTATCAACTATCTTTTTTCTTTTACCTCTTGAAAGGTCTGCTTCAAGCATAGCTCTGTGGGCCGCAACAGTTGTAAGCCTTTCATCCCAGAAAATTATTTCAAGATTAATGCCTTCTTCTAGAAGTTTACTAAATTCTTGTATTTTTTCTCCTGCAAATCCAATAGATCCATCCATATTTTTAGGTAAGCCAACAACTAATTTCTCTACTTTATACTCATCACATATTTTTTTAACATCTAAAACATCTTGAGCTTTTTTAGTTCTTCGTATTGTTGTAATTCCTTGTGCTGTATAGCCTAACGGATCTGAAATAGCTATTCCGATCGTTTTTTGTCCAACGTCTAATCCTAATATTCTCATTTTTTCTCCTATTAAAACAAAAAGTGCCCTTCAACAGGGCACTTTTTTTATTTTATCTCTAAATAAGATTTTATAACTTCTTCAAGAATTTCATCTCTTTCAAGTTTTCTTACTAAAGCTCTTGCTCCGTTGTAATTTGTGATGTAAGTAGGGTCTCCTGATATTAGATAACCAACAAGCTGATTAATTGGATTATACCCCTTCTCTTGAAGTGAATTATAAACCTCTGTTAAAATTGCTTTTGTTAGCACTTCTTTATTTTTTGATAAATCAAATTGCATTGTATGTTCTAAATTGTTACTCATCCTTATGCTGCTCTTTTAGCAGCCCACCCCCTTACCATATATTATTTAAGGAAATTTAATTATACTAATAATAGTATTCTCCATATATTTTATTTTGTATACAAATCTTATAAATTAATTATACATTATATTTTTTTAAAAGTACACTATTTTACCAAACTTTCAACAACAGAATAAGTTTTCTCTACTGCTTCATTTATCTTTTCAGGTAGCTTTCCGCCGGCTTGTGCCATATCTGGTCTTCCACCTCCACCGCCACCAACAACTGATGCAATCTCTTTAATTATTTTACCACAATGTGCACCTTCTGATACTGCATCTTTAGTTGCCATAGCTACTAAATTCACCTTATCATTAACCTTACTAATTAGCACAACAACTGACTTTGGTTCTTTATTTCTTATCTTATCTGCTAAGTCTCTTAATGCATTTCCATCAACATCTTCTAATGCATAAGATATTACATTAACTCCATTGATTTCTTTAGCTGATTTTAATATATCATCTTCAGCACCACTTGTAAGTTTTGATTTTAAATCTAATATTTCCTTTTCTTTTTCTTTAATTTCAGTTACTTGACCTGATATTTTATTTAGTATGTCTTTTTCATTACATTTTAATGCAGCACAAGCTTTCAGTAATGTTTTTTGCTTATCTTCAACATACTTAATTGCTGTAAATCCAGTAACAGCTTCTATTCTTCTAATACCAGCTGCAACTCCAGACTCTCCAATTATTTTAAATAATCCAATTTCTCCTGAATTACATACATGTGTACCACCACATAATTCTTTTGAGTAATTAGCAACTTCAACAACTCTAACTTTATCTCCGTACTTATCATCAAATAATGCCATAGCACCTTTTTCTTTTGCTTCTTCTAATGTCATAAGGTTTGTTTCAACTTTAAATACTTCCATTATTTTTTCATTTACTAGATCTTCTGCTTTTTGAACTTCTTCAGAAGTTAGTCCTTTAAAGTGAGTAAAGTCGAATCTTAATCTTTCATCATCAACATATGAACCTGCTTGATTTACATGATCTCCTAAAACTTCTTTTAATGCTTCATGTAACATATGTGTAGCTGTATGGTTCTTACATATATTATTTCTTCTCTTTAAGTCAAGTTTTAATTCTACTTCTTCGCCTAATTTAACTATTCCACTATTAATTTTAATATAATGTATAGTTTTACCAGCTACGTTTTTCTTTGTATCATATATATAGCCTTCAAAGCTATGTCCTTTTATTATACCTTTATCTCCAACTTGGCCTCCCATTTCTGCATAAAATGGTGTTTTGTCAGTTACAACATATCCTTTTTGACCTTCTTTTAATTCTTCTAAAACTGCTTCTTCTGTAGCTAAGAACATTACTTTTGCTACAGCTTCTACCTTATCATAACCTACAAATTCAGTTTCAATATCTTTATCAACTAAGTTTATTGGAGACTCTTCGCTTCCCATATAAGTGAATTCGCCTCTAGCACTTCTAGCTCTTTCTCTTTGAGCTTGCATTTCTTTATTAAAAGCTTCTCTATCTATTGTCATATCTTTTTCTTCTAATATTTCTTCTGTTAGTTCATAAGGGAATCCATAAGTATCATAAAGCTTAAATGCTTTTTCTCCACTTAATACAGTTTTATTTTCATTATTAAGTTCTTCAATATAACCTAAAAGTATTCCCATTCCTGAATCAATTGTCTCATTAAATCTTTCTTCTTCTAATGTTACAATCTTTTCAATGTAGTCTTTTTTAGCTATTAGTTCTTCATATTCTCCACCATAGTTTTCAACTACTGATTCAACTATATCCTTTAAAAATAACCCTTTAATTCCAAGCACTCTTCCATGTCTTGCAGCTCTTCTTAAAAGTCTTCTTAGAACGTATCCTCTACCTTCATTACTTGGTTGAATACCATCTGATATCATCATAGTAACTGATTTAACATGATCAGTTATTATTCTAAGAGATACATCTTTTGCAGCATCTTCTCCATAAGTAACATTTGAAAGACTAGAAACTTTTCCTAATATATTCTTAACTGTATCTATTTCAAATATATTTGAAACTCCTTGCATTAATGTAGCAAGTCTTTCAAGTCCCATCCCTGTATCTATGTTAGGGTTTTGAAGTCTTTCGTAATTACCTTTTCCATCACCATCAAATTGAGTAAATACTAAGTTCCAGAATTCTATTATTCTATCTTCGTCACTTGCTTTTATGAATTCTTCTGCTGTTTTTACTGGTTCAACATCAATTCCTCTTTCAAAGTGAATTTCTGTACAAGGACCACAAGGACCTGCACCGTGTTCCCAGAAGTTATCTTCTTTACCAAGTCTAAATATTCTACTTGTATCTATATCAGTTTTACTCTTCCATATTTCAAATGCTTCATCATCATCTAAGTATATTGTTACATATAGCTTATCCTTTGGCATTTTTAATACTTCTGTTATAAATTCCCAAGCCCATGGAATTACTTCCTCTTTAAAATAATCTCCAAATGAGAAATTTCCTAGCATTTCGAAGAATGTACCATGTCTTGATGTTTTACCTACATTTTCAATATCACCAGTTCTAATACATTTTTGACATGTTGTTATTCTTGTTCTTGGTGGTTCTTGCATCCCTGTAAAATACGGCTTAAGTGGCGCCATACCTGCATTAATTAATAATAAACTCTTATCATTTTTTGGTACTAAAGGAAAGCTCTTTAATCTTAAATGGCCTTTCCCTTCAAAAAATTGTAAATAAGCTTCTCTAAGCTCATTAGTTCCCATGTACTTCATATCATTACCTCCAAATTTTATACAATAAAAAAAAGCCCTCATCCCTATGACTATGTAAGGGACGAAAGGCTATCACTTCCGCGGGACC
>NZ_JAVXRL010000002.1:53210-155423 GCF_036643715.1 Clostridium sp.
TATAGCTCATAGGTAGCTTCAATAAGATTGATTTAGAAGTTCACACCAAAATACTTCCTCTCTGAAAAATCTATACAAATCTACTCATCCTAATCACAGCTAATTATTGAATTTTATAAAGAAATTATATTTTATATACTTAAATATGTCAATATTTTTAGAATAAATAATAATTTAAATCATCATAAATAACTTTTATTATAACACCAATTGGAACTGCAAGTATCATTCCACACACACCAAAAAGTCTTTCTCCTATGAGTAAAAGCACAATTATTATTAAAGGATGTATATTTGTACTATCCGCTGTTACCTTTGGTGCTAATATATTACCTTCAATCTGTTGTATTATAAATATTCCAATTATAACCCATAATCCCTTACTAGGCGAGTCTATAAATGCAACCAACACTGCTGGAATACCTCCAAAAAAAGCTCCAAAGTACGGAACAATATTAAAAATCCCATTTATTATTGATAATAATATTGCAAATTTCACATCAAGACCTAAAAACAAAACTAAGCATAAAACACCTGTTGCTATTGATAATATTACTTGACTTACAATATACCTTTCCAATAAAAGATTAATATCTTCTATTATCTTTTTAGTTACACTTCTTTTTTCTTTAGGCACTATAAGATACATTTTATTTGATATTTTTTCACCATCTGATAGAAAATAATAAGATACAACTGGCACTATAGCAATCGCTATAATATTATTTGCAAATTGTATAACCCATGTTATTAAATTTCTTGACAGTTCCATTACATAACCCCAAAACTTACCTTCTACATCATCATATATAGTTGATGCAATTGGAGAGTTATCTAAAAATTTAATGTTATTTCTAAAATCTTTAAGATAATTTGAAAAATCTTCTATTATTTGCACTGAATTACCCATCTCTCTAATTAATTTAGGGATTAAAACTGCAAATATTAGTAACATAACTAAACAAATAGACAACATTACTATTAATGTTGCTTTCCTTCTAGAAATCTTTATTTTTCTAATTATCATATCCCTAATTGGCTTTAGAACATAAGCAAGTATTGAAGATACTAAAATTAAATTTGATACTTCTCTAAAAATATTCCAATTTAAATATAATAACAGCGTAACTAAAACCATTAAAATTATAGTTATCTTTATTAATAAATCTCTGTTTAAAAACTTTAGCTTCATATTTTTTCAACCTTCCTAGGCATAGACTTTAAAGTGATTTCATTCTGTCCTAAATATAATATGTATTCTTCAGCTAATATACATTCATTAATAAGAAGTATTTCCTTGCCTTTTATAAGCCTCTCAATGATTCCAGTACTTACAACTAACCCCTTTATAGTATAATCTTCCTCATTAATTATGACATCTTCTAAGACGCCCCTAATAATACCAGTCCTATCTTTGATGTCCATTCCTTTTATTTCTTTAAATTCTAACCCTTCGTTAACAATATTTTTATTAGCTATAATCATTTTATCCATAGCTACTATATCTTCACTTTTTATATAAATCCTTTTTGAGAACAAAGAATAATTTGATATCTTTAGTCCAACTACTTTCCCTTCAAAAAAATTAATAAATAAGTCTTCAACTATCCCAAGTTTTTTACCTGCTACATTATATACACTTTTCATATAAAAATCTTTACTTCTTATCATTTCCTCCCCTCCTATTTTAAACATAATTAGTTTACCCAAATATACCCTTTTTAAACTAACTATTATTAACTTTTAAATTAATGGAAATAAAAAAAAGCCTAATAACTAGATTAAACTAGTTATTAGACTTAAAAATACGTAATATTTAAGCTAAACCTTCTATTATTCCTCCACCTACAACAACCTCTCCATCGTAGAAAACTACTGATTGACCCTTTGTTATAGCTCTTTGGTTATCTTTAAAGCAAACCTTAATCTTACCACCTGGAAGTGGTTTTATAACTGCATCTGATGGTTTTGCAGCATATCTAACTTTTGCTTGAACTTCCATTTCTTCTTTTAATTCATCAAAAGGAATAAAATTAACATCTTTTGCTACTAAATTAGCTTTAAATATATTCTCTTCAGCCCCTAAAACAACTTCGTTAGTCTTCGGTCTTATATCTATAACAAATACAGGCTTTCCAAGTGCTAATCCAAGTCCTTTTCTTTGGCCTATAGTATAGTATACAATACCTTTATGTCTTCCAAGAATATTTCCTTTAGCATCAACAAAATTACCAGGTTTAACTTCATTTGGTCTTTCTTCTTTTATGAATCTACCATGATCGTTATCTGGAATGAAACAAATTTCTTCACTATCCTTTTTATTATGAACAGCTAAACCTATTTCTTTTGCTATTTCTCTTATTTTATCTTTAGTAAACTCTCCACAAGGCATTAATGTATGTGCTAATTGATCTTGTGTAAAATTATAAAGAGCATATGTTTGATCCTTTTTATCATCATCTGATCTTATTAAAAGATGTCTTCCATCTCTCTCTTCGATCTTGGCATAGTGTCCAGTTGCTACATACTCAGCTCCTATACCTCTAGCTTTTCTTAAAAGTTCATCAAATTTTAAATGTTTATTACAAGCAATACATGGATTTGGTGTTTTTCCATCTATATATTCTTGAACAAAATATTTAATTACGTTCTCTTTAAAAGAGTCTCTAAAATTCATTACATAAAAAGGGATATCCAATTTTTCTGCAACTCTCCTTGCATCCTCTACAGCAGATAAAGAACAGCATCCGCCTTCTCTCTCTTCGTATTCTGCATCTTCTTGCCATATTTGCATTGTAACTCCAATTACATCATAACCTTGTTTCTTTAAAAGGTAAGCAGCGACGGAACTATCCACTCCGCCGCTCATACCTACAACAACCTTCTTCTTTTCCATAGAATTCTCCTATTCTTCTCCGTGAATGTGATCGTGTAAGTCATCTCCATGTTCTTCAAAATCCCAAGCTTCTAAGCCTTCTTTTTTTCTATAATCATTTATAGCCTTATGAATAGCTTCTTCTGCAAGTACTGAACAGTGCATTTTAACTGGTGGAAGACCATCTAATGCTTCTGCTACGGCTTTATTACTTAACTCCCAAGCTTCATCTATTGTCTTTCCAATAATCATTTCTGTTGCCATTGATGATGATGCTATAGCAGATCCACAACCAAATGTTTCAAATTTAGCATCCTTAACTACATTATCTTCTATTTTAAGGTATACTCTCATGATATCTCCGCATTTAGCGTTTCCAACTTCACCTATACCGTTTGCGTCTTCTATAACTCCTACATTTCTTGGATTTCTAAAGTGATCCATAACCTTTTCTGTATATATCATAATTACTTTTCTCCTCTCTTAATAAAGTCAGTCCAAAGTGGTGACATTTTTCTAAGTCTTTCTATAATTGGTGGTACAACTTCTAATACGTAATCTACATCTTCTTCTGTTGAGCCATCTCCAAGTGTTAATCTTAATGAACCATGTGCTTCTTCATGAGGTAATCCAATTGCTAAAAGTACATGTGATGGATCTAATGAGCCTGATGTACAAGCACTACCACTTGATGCGCATACTCCTTCAAAATCTAATGAAAGAAGTATTGATTCTCCTTCGATAAACTCAAATGAAACATTAACATTACCTGGAAGCCTCTTATCTCCTCTAGGTCCATTTAATCTTGTGTAAGGAACTTTTAATAATCCTTCTATTAATCTATCTCTTAAAACAGTCATTTTTTTAGCATGTTCTTCTAAGTTATCTGTTGCCATTTCTATAGCTTTTCCAAATCCTACTATACTTGCTATGTTTTCAGTTCCTGCTCTTCTGTTTCTTTCTTGACCACCGCCGTGGATTAAGTTGTGTATTCTAATACCTTTTCTTATATAAAGTGCTCCTATTCCCTTTGGTCCATATACTTTATGACCTGCAATAGATAATAAGTCAATGTTCATATCCTTAACATCTATTTCAACATTCCCTATAGCTTGAACCGCATCTGTATGGAATAAAATTTTTCTTTCTCTACATATTGCACCAATTTCTTTTATTGGTTCTAATGTTCCAATTTCATTATTTGCAAACATTATTGAAGCTAGTATAGTTTTATCTGTAATTGCATTTTCAAAATCTTCTACACTTACAAAACCTTCTTCATCTACATCTAAATATGTAACTTCAAACCCTTGTTTTTCAAGATACTGACAAGTGTGTAATACAGCATGATGCTCTATTTTTGTTGTTATTATGTGGTTTCCTTTATTCTTGTAAGCTGAAGCTATACCTTTGATAGCCCAGTTATCTGCTTCTGATCCACCACCTGTAAAATATATTTCATTAAGATCAGCATTTAAAGCTTTAGCAACTTGACCTCTTGCTTTATCTACCGCCATTTTAGTTTCTCTAGATAATCCATAAAATGATGATGGGTTACCAAATTTATTAGTGAAGTAAGGAAGCATTTCCTCTAAAACTTCTGGTTTTACGTATGTTGTTGCAGAATAATCCATGTATACTGATTTCATATCTATTCACCTCTGTCAATTAAATTTAATTCTTCATTTTTTCTTTTGATTGAGTAATAATCACTCACTATATCTTCAAGTGTTATACCTTCCATAACACTATCAATGCTATCTTTAATTTTTTGCCAAAGTATTCTAGTTGCGCAACAATCTATATTGTTACATTTAGAACCTTCAATACAATCTGCTATTTCAATAGGTCCTTCTAGTACATACATAATGTCTGAAACCTTTATATCTTTTGGTTCTCTATTAAGTACGTATCCACCTTGAGCTCCTCTTATACTTTTTATAAGTTTTGCTTTTCTAAGGGGACTAAAAAGCTGTTCTAAATAATATTCAGATATATTTTGTCTTTTAGAAATTGTTTTTATTGATACTGGTGACTCTCCATAATTGATTGCTAAATCAACCATAGCTTTAACACCATATCTTCCTTTTGTAGATAATTTCATTTTTTCACCCCTTCATAGTAGAGTAACTTACTACGATTTATGTTTATATCTTACCAAAGCACTCGGTTATTGTCAATAATGTTATGTAAATAAATTAATAATAATCAAATTATTTTTTTACTTTACTCCAATAATCATAAATCGCCTTCTCAAATTTATTATTTCCTTCAATATAATACTTTTTATTTTTTATATTATCTGGAAGGTATTGCTGTTTAACATATGAATTTTCAAAATCATGAGGATATTTATAATCTATTCCACGCCCTAAACTTTTAGCTCCACTATAATGTGCATCTTTTAACGTTTTAGGTATATCATCAACCTTTAAGGTATCTAAGTCTCTAAGGGCGCTATCTATTGCTGAATATGCACTATTTGATTTTGGACTTGTAGCTAAAAGCAATGTAGCTTCTGATAATGGTATCCTAGCTTCTGGGAAACCAAGCTCTCTTGCAGAATCAACTAATGATTTAACAATTAAAGATGCTTGAGGATATGCAAGACCAATATCTTCGCTTGCAATAACTTGAAGTCTTCTACAAATTGATATTAAGTCTCCAGCCTTTATAAGTCTTGCTAAATAATGTATTGATGCATCAGGATCACTACCTCTTATAGCCTTTTGAAATGCACTTAGAATATCATAGTGACTATCACCTTTCATATCGTAAGCAATTACTTTACTTTGAGTACTCTCTCTTGCAGTTTCTAGATTAATTATTATGTCACCTTTTTCATTTGGATTAGTTGAATTAATTGCAACTTCAAGACCATTTATTCCTTTCCTAACATCTCCATTGGAAGCTTTTGCAAAGTAATCATATGCTTCATCAGTTACAACTATTTTTAAATTTTCATATTCCTTTTCTTGAATTTCCTTTGCTCTTTTAAGTGCAAAAATAACATCTTCCTCACATAACGGTTTAAATTCAAATATAGTTGATCTACTTAATAAAGCTTTAAAAATATAATGATAAGGATTTTCTGTAGTTGAAGCAATTAATGTTATTCTTCCATCCTCTATATATTCTAACAGTGATTGTTGTTGTTTTTTATTAAAGTTTTGAATCTCATCTAAATATAAAACAACTCCGTCTCTTCCCATAAAAGTATCTAAGTCACGTCCAATATCTTGAATATCCTTTAAAGATGCAGTTGTTGCATTTAATTTATAAAATTTCTTATTTATTTTATTAGAAATTATATTCGCTACAGTTGTTTTACCTATTCCAGGTGGTCCATAAAAAATCATATTATTTATTGCACCACTTTTAACTATTCTATTTAATATTTTATTTTCACCTAATATATGCTTTTGCCCAAATACTTCATTTAGTTCTTTAGGTCTTACCTTTTCAGCTAATGGTTTATACATTGCACCTAACTCCTATTTTCATCTTAATTATTAAATAATTATATCATACTTAATAAAAAAAGCTGCACCTTAAAAGATGCAGCTTTTATAAACTATTTAAATATATCTCCCTTTAAAATATCTTCTCTTATCCTCATCTGTTATTTCTCTTATAACTTTGCATGGGTTACCACCTGCAACTACATTACTTGGTATATTCTTTGTAACTACACTACCAGATGCTATTACAGTGTTTTCTCCTATAGTAACTCCAGCGTTTACTATAGTTCCACCACCTAGCCAAGCATTATCACCTATTTTTATTGGAAAGGCATATTCAACGCCTTTAACATTTCTAAGTTCTGAATCAACAGGATGTCCTGCTGCAAAAAGAGATACATTAGGTCCCATAAGAACATTCTCTCCTATAAACACTTCTGCACAGTCTAATACTACAAGATTATAATTTGCATAAGAGTTCTCTCCAAAATGAATATTATATCCATAATCACAACGGAAAGGAGGTTCTATAAAGAAATTCTTTGGTCGATTTTTAAAAAGACCTCTTAACAATTCATTTCTTCTTTCTATTTCTCTTGGGTTTAGACTATTATATTCAAATATAACATCTTTAGCATGTTGTCTTTCCTCTAAAAGTTCATCCCCAAAAGCTAAGTATAAATCACCATTTAACATTTTTTCTTTTTCACTTCTCATAACATACTCCTCACTTAAATAAATTTAATTTTACAACTCTATTTCTACACCATAATGATCAGAAACAATTTCTTTATTTTTCTTATTAAATATAACTTCAGATCTTTCAATATATGACTTTTCATTTGTTAATATTAAATCTAGTCTTTTACTAGAATTACAATCTTTCCAACCATCTATTGTACCTTCAACTGTAATTCCAGAATCCTTAAACTCAGCTATATCATAAGTGTCATATAACTGTTTTTTTATCAAATAATCATACCCTTCATTTTTAACAAAAGCATCATTATTAAAATCACCCATAACAAAGGCTCTACAGTCATTTCTCACATGTTCATAAAGTTTATCTACTTGATGCGTAAAACTCTCACTTTCATCATTCCACCATCCTAAGTGACATGATAAAAACTGTATATCACAATTATTAATTGAAATTATAGCTTCGACTATCTTTCTACTTTTATAAAATTTATAATCCTTATTTTTAGAAACATAAAAGCTACTGCTCTCCTTTATTTCATGTCTTGTAAGTATGGCCAATCCTTCTTCAAAAATATCATACCCAATATGAGAGAAATCCCAAATATAATTATACATACCAGCACCGATATTTGTAAGCTCTTCTATTAATATATTACAAAAGTTATTTTTTTTAACCCCTATTTTTTGGCTAACTTCTTGAAGTGCTATTACATCATACTCTTTTTCTTTTATAACTTTTGCTAAATATTTTATTTTGTCTATCTGATTATCTTCTTGCCACGAATGGCAATTTAATGTTAATAACTTCATAATTATCCTAAATTCCTAGTGCATCTTGTATATTAGATTTTAATACATCAGCCTTAGGTCCATATATAGCTTGGACCCCTCTATCTTTTGTAATTAGTCCAAGTGCGCCATTCTTTTTCCATTCATTTTCACTTGATACTTTATCAATGTCTTTTACAGTAACTCTAAGCCTTGTCATACAAGCATCTATATCTTCAATATTTTCTTTTTCCCCAAGTAGAGTAATAATATTTTTAACTTGTTCATCATCAGTAACTATATTTTTCTCTTTTGAGCCTTCTACATTATCCTCTAGTTCAATATAATTTCCCATTCTTCCCGGAGTTGCAATTTTAAATTTCTTAATTAAAAAGTTAAATACGAAGAAGTTTGCGCCAAACATAACACCACATGTAATTACAAAATTAATTAAATCTCTTGTAAGTCCAGCATTTATCATCATTGGTGTTCTAGTAAGAAGTTCAATAAATCCAAAAGCATGTACCCTTGCCTGAATTAAATCTGCTATAGCAAATGCTATTCCAGTTAAAAGTGCATAAACACCATAAAGTATTGGTGATACAAATAGGAACATAAATTCAATAGGTTCTGTAACACCAGTTAAGAATACAGCAAGTGCTGCTGAGAAAAATATTGTTTTATATTTTTTTCTTCTATCTTCATCAACATTTTTATACATTGCAAGTGCAATTGCAATTAATGAAGAACATGATAATACTACTTGTCCAAATTTAAATCTTGCAGGCACTACACTATTTAAAAGTTCATTGTAACTTGCCATATCACCAGCAGACTTAAAGTTTATTAAATCTGTAATCCACGCAAGCCATAAAGGATCTTGTCCTGCAACCATAGCCCCTGCGTTTGTTCCAGTTAAAGCTTGATATACACCACCTAGTTCCGTATAGTTTATAGGAACTGTTAACATGTGATGCAATCCAAATGGCAATAATAAACGTTCTAAACAACCATACACAAATGGAGCTAACACTGGCGCTGTATCTTTTGACTCTGCAAGCCATATACCAAAATCATTTAAAGCTCCTTGTACAAATGGCCATAATATTGATAAACCTATTGCAACAATAGTTGACCATGCAATAACAACAAATGGTACAAATCTCTTACCATTAAAAAAGTCTAAAGCACTAGGTAATTTATTAAAATTATAATATTTATTATATAAAGTCCCTCCAAGAAAACCTGATATAATACCGATGAAAACCCCCATATTAAGAGCAGGTGCTCCTAACACATCAATAAAATAATTTGATACTACAAGAGGTGATCCAAATAAAGATTTTACAACCGATGTGTTATCTAATAACATTTCTGGGGTTACAGCAAATATTGCTCCTGTTATCCTATTTATTAATATAAAAGATAGTACACCTGCAAAAGCACCGCCTGCTTTATCTTTAGCCCAGGATCCCGCAATAGCTGCTGCAAATAATAGGTGTAAATTATTAATTACGGCCCATCCTATATCCTCCATAACTCTTCCTACTGTATCTATAATCGTTATGTCTGTGTACATTCCAATGAGTTTTCCTAAAGAAATCATTATTCCTGCAGCTGGCATTACTGCTATTACTACAAGAAGTGCCTTCCCAAATTTCTGCCAAAAATCAAAGGAAAGTATTTTTGCTTTTTTATTTTTACCTTTCATATCCTCGTCTCCCCACTATTTTATTTTTACCATAGTCTATAACTTGTACATTCTACACTCATAAGGTTTTAGTACAAATTCATTAATATCATCATGTTCTGAAACTTCATAATTGTTAATAAGTAAATTATTATATTTTAAAGTATTATCATAGCTATAATTAACATCATTTAGAGATAAATTAGTAATTATAATATACTTTTCATCTTCTAAAGTTCTTGTATACGCATATATGAAGTCGTCATCTTCTAATATAAGTTCATATACACCATATATTAATGCTAAGTTATCTTTTTTTAGTTTAATCATTTTTTTATAAAAGTTTAAAATAGAATTATTATCATCTTTTTCTCTTTTAACATTTATATTCTCATAATTGCTATTAACTTCAATCCAAGGTTCACCACTTGTAAATCCTGCATTTCTTGAATTATCCCATTGCATTGGTGTACGCGAATTATCTCTTGAAGTAGCTCTAAGTACTTTAAGAGCCTCTTCTTCACAAATCCCATTCTCAATTTTATCTCTATACTCATTAATACACTTAACATCATCATACTTATATACAGAATCATACCTTACATTTGTCATGCCAATTTCTTGACCCTGATATATAAAAGGCGTTCCTTTTTGCATGAAATACATAAGCGCTAAAGCAGTTGCACTTTCTCTCCAATAGTCTGTATCATTGCCCCAAGTTGAAACAGCTCTTGTTATATCATGATTTTCTATAAATAATGCGTTCCAACCAACACCTTCTAATCCTTGTTGCCATCTTGTGAGTATTTTTTTACACTCTTTTGCACTAAATTTCGAATCATTCTCATTATTCCAAAGATCTAAATGCTCAAACTGGAATACCATTGAGAATTTACCATTATCTTCTCCAACCCACATATCTGCTTCATCAGCACTAACTCCATTTGCTTCTCCAACTGTTACAATATCGTACTTATCGAAAGTTTCTTCTTTTAGTTCCTTTAGGAAGTCATGTATTCCAGGTACATTCATATGTTTCTCAAAAGATGGTACATATTCATAATCATCTTCACTTTCCATATTCTTAAGCCCTTCTTCTTTTTTTATGTGGCTTATTGCATCAACTCTAAATCCATCGATACCTTTAGCAAGCCACCAATTAATCATCTTATATAACTCTTCTCTAACCTCTTTATTTTCCCAATTTAAATCAGGCTGCTTCTTAGTAAATAAGTGCATATAATATTCATCAGTATTTTCATCATATTCCCAAACTGAACCTTTAAAAATACTTTCCCAATTGTTAGGCTCTTTATTATCTTCACCGGATTTCCAAATGTACCAGTCCCTTTTAGGATTATTCTTAGATGATTTAGATTCGATAAACCATTTATGCTCATCGCTAGTATGATTTATAACTAAATCTATAATTAATTTCATATCCCTTTTATGCACTTCTTCCATTAGAAGGTCAAAATCTTCCATATTTCCAAAATCTTTTAATATATTTTGATAATCACTTATATCATATCCGTTATCATCATTTGGAGATTCATAGACTGGGCATATCCATATAAGATTTATACCGAGTTCTACTAAATAATCAAGTTTTGATATAATCCCTTTTATATCACCTATACCATCTCCATTTGAGTCCTTAAAACTTCTAGGGTAAATTTGATATCCTATAGCTTCTTTCCACCACATTTTCTTCATATATTACCTCCAACAGTGCAACCGATTGCACAAATGCTTAAAAAAATTTCTTTTAGTTTTATGTTAATAATATATCATTATTTGAAAACTATTACAAAACACATTGCAGCTTGTTTACTTAATTTATACTTAAATATTTCCATTTTCCTCGTATTTCCTTTAATTTGTGCAATCGCTTGCACAAATTAATTTTTATCTAAATGAATCCCTTTTTATTAGCTCAGTTTCAATAATATAATTAGACTTACATTCATTTACTTTATTTAATCTATCAATTAAAAGCTTCGCTGCATAATATCCAAGCTTTTCAGAATTAATATCTACAGACGATAATGTAGGATTACTATGCATACAAAAAGGTATATTATTAAATCCTACTACTGCTATATTATTTTTATTTAAAGCCATTAAAGCTTTCTGTACTCCAAAAGCTAAAAGGTCATCTCCAGCTATAATAGCTGTAGGATTACTATTTTTTAATATCTCCATTGCTCCTTTAAAGCCAAATTTCTCTTTAAAGTCTTCTGCTTCATAAATTAATTTACTTTTAAGTTCTATCCCATTATCTTTAAGACCACTAATATAGCCATTTAATCTATTCTTTGATACATTTAAAGTATTATGTCCACCTATAAAACCTATCTCACTATGACCGATAGCAATAAGTTCATTTACTAGATCATATACCGCCTTAAAGTTATCATTATCAACCCACAACATATTATCATCATCTTCTGGCTTTCCTATAACTACAAAAGGAAATTCTATTTTTTTAAGATACTTTACATAATTATCATTTTCTTTTGCTCTAAACAAGCATATTCCATCTACTAAATTGCTATCACTAAATTTTCTAATCCAATCATCATTGTTTGAATTTGCCTCTTCAAAAGCATACATTATGTAATAATTATTTTTTTCTGCACATATACTAACTCCTTTTAGTACTTGTATGAAAAATGGATTTGAAAATATTTCCTCGGCACCTTCTGGTACTACTACTGCTAAAATATTTGTTTTATTATTTGCAAGTCCTCTCGCTATAGCACTTGGCACATAATTTAATTTTTTTATGGCATCATGAACTTTCTTTTTAGTTTCTTCACTAATTTTATTGCTATTAGATAATACTCTAGATACTGTTGACGTTGCAACATTAGCCTCTTTTGCTACATCTTTTATTGTCGCCTTCATACTCTCTCCCCTTAATTTACTTTTTATTAACTATAGTACCTAATATTATAAACTATTATTAAGTACTATAGTCAATATATAAATTTCTTAATCGCAAAAATATATTTATCTATTATGATATAGTCTAAAATTATAATTTGAATTTTTATATATCATATTTAGTATTTCAGGGTCTGTTTTTTCTATTACTTCATATGTAAATGCACAATATAATAAACCACCTATAGGTAACTGTTTAAATTGTATATCTCCTAATGAAATAATAGTTATACCTCCTCCTATTAATGAATAAATAAGCATCCTCTCTTTTGTACAATACTTTTTAAGCGACTTCTTTATTCTTTTTGGCGTTGGAATTGTTATTACTTTTATAAACATAATTAACCCTTCTAAAAATGATTCCATTATATATATACTTCTTTAGCACTTTAATTATTCTGTAAATATTTACCAGGAAATAATATTTGACAGCTATGATAATATTAAATTAAAAGGAGATGTTTTTATGGAAATACTAAATAATAAAGACTTAATAAATGAAAAGATTAAAGAAAATCAATTTACTCTTTTATATTTTTCATCACCAACTTGTAGCGCATGTTCTGCTATAAAAGAAAAATTATTAATTGACCTTAAAAGGTATCCTAAAATAAAAGCATATGAAATTCCACCTTTTAATACAGATGAAATACTTGCAGACTTTAGTGTATTTACTTTCCCTGCAATTTTACTTTATATAGATGGAAAAGAATACATTAGAGAAGCGAGATATCTTAGTGTAGAAAAATTAGTTGATGATATAGATAGATTATATAATCTTGCTTTAGAAGAATAAAAAATATGAGGATGAATAATCATCCTCATATTTTTATTCTACTTGTGTTAAAAGTCTTCTAAGTACATCTGACATTTTCACATCAGAAATTTCATCATTTCCAATAACAATAATTCCTTTAATATCATTATCTGAAAGATCCCACTTATATGTTACAAATCTTACCTTACTCTCCTCCGGTAAATATTCTTCTATTTCCATAGCTGATTCTTCAGCTGTTGCTAAATATTCTTCAAAAAGAGTATCTTCATCTAAACCTTCTATATCAAATCCTTCTAACTCTTCTTTTAATTCATCAATACCAATGCTTAAATTATATGCACAAACATCTTCTCTCTTAGTACCTTTGCTCATATCTTTAAGTACTTTAAATGCTGTATTTTCTTCAATACATTCCTTCATTTCAGTTGTATCCATTACTTTATTTCCAAATGCTATATACAAATAAATCACTTCTTTCTTTCAATATATCATCACTTTATCAAACATCACTATAAATTTCAATAAATAAATTATTATTTAGAAATTAAAAACTAGTTATAATAAAAACATATTTTATTATAACTAGTCTAAATTTGTAATTAAATCTTATAAAGGTATTGCTCTATGACCTATTCCAATTACAATCTCATCTAAATGCAGTAATCCTATACTCAAGAATATACAAACAGATATATGTTCTCCTCTTCTTGCAATACCAATCTTTCCACCGACATTTTGACCGCTTGCTCTGTTCTCTACTTGCATTAAAGCATCTCTAGTCGCTCCAATTATCGCACCTTCATGTAAATGTTCTTCTCTTATTAGCCCATTTCTTTTAGCAGCAACTAAAGATCTTTCAAGTATTTTATGTACAGAATCATTAATGTTTCCACCAATATTTACAGCAGTAACTTTGTAGTCAGTATTTCTGTACTGTTCTTTTAATGCTTCTTCTTCATCTCTAGTTGATATAGCCATTTTTGTTGCAATCTTAGCAACTTCTACACTATTGTTTCCCATATTATCGTCTCCAATTCATAATGGTTTTTAAAAAATAATAGCAAATGCAATATACTCTTCTATAAGATATATCAATTCTCTTTCTCCTTCTGTATCTAAATCAATTATATCGCCTTTAATATATTCAATATATCTCATCAAAACAATACAAAGTGATATTTTAAATAAAAGTTTATCACTTAAACCCTTACTATTAAAATTTTTCTTATCAATGAGCATATTGTAAATATTTAATACTTCTTTAGAATACACCTCTTCATTTTTAACAAAGTTTGATGCAAGTCCAATTAACGGATAAACATCATCATCTAATATGTTGAAGTGTTCTACTAAATAGCATCTTATATTTAATGCTCTTTCGATTTTTTCATCTAATTCTTCATTTGAAATAAGTAAGGAAAGATAAAAAGCATCAAGTTCTTTAACTTCTTTAAGCTTTATTTCTTTAAATCTTAAATCCATATTTTTTATAAGTTCTATTGTATCATTAAATTCTCTATCCATAAGCGTCAGATATACATGCATTATATAATCATTCTTCTTAAAGAAATCATATGAATATTTATCTAATTCGTCTTTGACATTTAATAAATCATTTAGATTTTTATCAAGTTCCTTTCCAGAAAATCTTTTAGCTAATAAAAACGCAGCATATAATGCCTCTTTATTTTTACAAAAGTCTTTTTCACTAAGTACAGAATAAACATACTTTGTATTTTCAAATACTTTATCATAATCTTTTCTAAGATTCATTAAAATAGAAAATACTTTTAAAAATTCTCCTCTAAATTCCGAGTTGAATTTTGTGCTTTTTCTAATATACTTTCTTATTGCTTTCATATTTTTTTCATCAAAGCCATCTAATGAACTTCCTGTAATTAAAGATGCAAGACAATTAACCTCGCTTCCATCCCATCTTAAATTTCTTCTAAAATCATTATTTACATCACTAAATATTCTTACTTTCTCTTTCAGCTCAATATCCATTTCATCATCCTCATAAAATTATTGTAAAATCTATAATATAATTATATATTATTTCTATTATATTATAACTGTCAATAACAATTAAAAAAAGAATTAGAACAAAATAATTATTCTAATTCTTTTTGTAATGTTATAAATCACTACCAAAGCTTCTAAACTTCTCATATCTTCTATTTAAAAGTTCTTCAATTTCAAGATTATTAATCAATTCTAATTGACTCACAATAGATTTTTTTAAGCTATTTGCAGCACGAACCTTATTTTTATGAGCACCGCCATTTGGTTCTTTAACTATAAAATCTATAATTTTATAATTTTTAAGATCTTCTGCTGTAATTTTCATAACTTCTGATGCTTCTTTAACTCTATCACTATCTTTCCAAAGAATAGATGCGAATCCTTCTGGCGATAGTATTGAATAAATTGAATGTTCAAGCATTCCTACAGAATCACCAACTGCTAGAGCTAAAGCACCGCCACTTCCACCTTCTCCAGTTATTACTGATATTATAGGTGTTTTAAGTCTACTCATTTTAAAGAGGTTAGTTGCTATAGCTTCCCCTTGTCCTCTCTCTTCAGCAGAAACTCCACAAAAAGCTCCTGGAGTATCTATTAGACATATTACTGGTCTATTAAATTTTTCAGCTTGTTCCATAAGTCTAATAGCTTTTCTATAGCCTTCTGGGCTTGGCATACCAAAGTTTCTTTTTATATTTTCTTTAGTATTTTCCCCTTTAGTTATAGCAATAACTGTAACTGCAATTCCTGAAATTTCACCTATTCCTCCAATTATTGCAGAGTCATCACCAAAATTTCTATCTCCATGAAGTTCAATAAAATCATCGAATACATTTTCTATATAAAATTCACCAGTAGGTCTTTCTTTATGTCTAGCTATAGCTACCTTATCCCAAGGGCTAATTGATTTTACAAGTCTTCTATTCATATCTATTCACCCCATGTAATCTAAGTAATTTATATACACAAGTTCTTAAATCTTCTCTATTTACTATTTTATCAACAAATCCTTTTTCTAAAAGGAATTCAGCTCTTTGAAAATCATCTGGAAGAGTTTCTTTTATTGTATTTTCGATTACTCTTCTTCCAGCGAAGCCAATCAATGCATTTGGTTCACTTAATATTATATCGCCTTCCATTGCAAAACTTGCAGTGACTCCACCAGTTGTAGGATCAGTTAAAACAGTTATATAAAGAAGTCCAGCTTCATTATGCTTTGCAAGTGCCGCGCTAACTTTAGCCATTTGCATTAAAGAGAATATCCCTTCTTGCATTCTAGCTCCACCAGATGCTGTAAATATTATTACCGGTAGTTTATGGTCAGTTGCATATTCAACCATTCTAGTTAATTTTTCACCTACAACAGTACCCATACTTCCCATCATGAAAAAACTATCCATTATACCTGTACAAATACTAATTCCATTAACTTTACCTTCACCTGTTATTACAGCTTCTAAGCTGTCAGTTTTAGTTCCTGCAATTTTAAGTTTTTTATCATAACCTTCAAAATCTAATGGATTATTACTCTTTAAACCTTTATCAAATTCCTTAAAAGAATCTTTATCAAAAAACATATCGACTCTTTCTTTTCCTTTTAGCCTAAAGTGATTATTACACTTTGTACATACATGCTTATTATTTATTAGATCTTCATAATAAATAATTGAATGACATGCATCACACTTAGTCCACATCCCAGATGGAATATTTGGCTTCATTTCTGTATCTATTTTTTTTATTGTTCCATAGTTACTTTTTTTACTAAATAAATCCTTAAGCATGTTTATTCACCATCTTCTCACCTAAAAATGCTGTATCATACTCTCCTCTTAAAAACTCTTCCATTTCTAGTATTGAGTATTGAAATTCTATATTAGTCTTAACTCCACCAACTCCGAATTCACTTAAAGCTCTTTTCATTCTAACTATAGCTTCATCTCTATCCTTACCGTAAGTTATAAGCTTTGCAAGCATTGAATCATAACAATGTGGAATTTTATATCCGCAATATATTGCTGAATCTAATCTAACTCCAAGTCCTCCTGGTATATACAACTCATTTATTAATCCTGGACAAGGCCTAAAATCATTTTTTGGATCTTCAGCATTAATTCTACATTCGATTGCATGACCTTTAATTTGTATCTCATCTTGAGAATATGCTAATTTTTCTCCACTTGCTATATAAAGTTGTGACTTTAATAAGTCTACTCCTGTTACCATTTCAGTTATTGGATGTTCTACTTGTATTCTAGTATTCATTTCCATGAAATAATAATTATTATCTTTATCTACTAAAAACTCTATAGTTCCTGCATTTTTATAATTACAAGCTTTTGCAGCTCTTTTAGCAACCTCGCCCATTTCACTTCTCATATTCTCAGTTAATACAGATGATGGCGCTTCTTCTAATACTTTTTGATTCTTTCTTTGAAGAGAACACTCTCTTTCACCTAAATGGATAACATTACCATGTTCATCTGCTAATATTTGAAATTCTATATGTCTTGGTTTCTCAATAAATTTTTCTATATATAAGGTATCATCACCAAAACAAGCTAATGATTCAGCTTTAGCAGTATTATATCCCTTCCTAAACTCTTCATCATTTCTAGCTATTCTTATACCTTTTCCGCCACCACCGGCTGAAGCTTTTACCATTATAGGATATCCTATATTTTTTGCAATATCTAAAGCATGTTCTTCACTTTTTATAACACCTTCAAATCCTGGAACTACTGGAACATCTGCTGATTTCATGACTTCTCTAGCTCTTGCTTTATTTCCCATAAGTTCTATTGACTCATAATCAGGACCAATAAATTTTATATTGCACTCTCTGCACATCTTTGCGAACTTAGCATTTTCAGAAAGAAATCCAAAGCCAGGATGTATAGCATCAGCACCGGTTAATACACAAGCACTTAATATATTCTTTATGTTTAGATAACTATCTTTTGCTTGGTATGCTCCTATACAAATTGCTTCATCTGCAAGCTGTGTATGAAGAGCTTCTTTATCAATATCAGAATATACTGCAACTGTTGCTACTCCAAGCTCCTTGCAAGCTCTTATAATTCTTACTGCTATTTCTCCTCTATTTGCAATTAATACTTTCTTAAACATATTTTTCACCTATCCTATAGCAAACATTATTTCTGCTTCACATACTTTCTTTCCATCAACTGTAGCTATTCCTTTTCCTATTCCAACAGGACCTCTTAATTTAATAATTTCACAAGTTAGTTCTAATTTATCGCCAGGTACTACCTTTTGTCTAAATCTAACTTTATCAGCGCCTGCAAATAGTGGAATCTTACCTTTAAATTCTTCTTTTGTAAGTATTGCAACTGCACCAACTTGGGCAATAGCTTCAAGTATTAAAACACCAGGCATTACAGGTTCTTCTGGAAAATGTCCTTGAAAGAATAATTCATTTGCACTAACATTTTTATATCCTGAAACACTTTTACCTTCTTCCATGCTTGTTATTCTATCTACTAATAGAAATGGATATCTGTGTGGTAATATTTCTTTAATTTCTTTTATTCCCATCATATTAATTTTCCTCCTTTATTTTAAATAGTGGAGTTCCATACTCTGCCATTTCTCCATCTTTTAATAGAACTTCTACTACAGTCCCATTAACTTCACTCTCTATTTCATTCATAAGTTTCATAGCTTCTACTATACAAAGGACATCTCCGCACTTTACTTTTTGTCCCTCACTTATAAATGCACCACTATCTGGTGATGGTGATCCATAAAAAGTACCGACCATTGGAGATGTAACTATTGTTAAATCTTCTAATGATTCTATTTTTCCCACTTTATTTTCTATAACTTTTTCAGTTAACTTTTCTTTTGGCTTATCTAAAATAGGTAATTCTCTAACTACCTTATCTTCTTTTATTGCTTCTTTTTGGCTATTTATTCCTCTAGTTAATGACTTATCCATTTTTATATGAGAGTCTGAACATTTATATTCAAAAAATGCAAGATCTGATGAATTTATAAGTTCAATAAGCTCCTTAATTTCTTTAATATCCATTTTATGTCCTCCTATTTTTCGTTCCATTTCTTAAATAATAATGTAGCATTATGTCCACCAAATCCTAAAGAATTAGTTAATGCATAATTAACTTCATGATTTCTTCCTTTGTTTGGTACATAATCTAAATCACATGCTTCATCTTTATTTTCATATCCAATTGTTGGAGGCACGAAATTGTCTCTTAAAGATTCAATACATATTATAGCTTCTATAGCTCCTGCTGCTCCTAAAAGGTGTCCAGTCATTGACTTAGTTGAAGATACAGGTATTTTATATGCATAATCTCCAAAAGTTCTCTTAATGGCTGCTGTTTCAAATTTATCATTTAATTGAGTTGATGTTCCATGTGCATTTATATATGAAACTTCTTCTCTCTTTATTTTTCCTTCTTCAATTGCTTCAATCATAGCACGAGATGCACCTTCTCCTTCTGGATCTGGTGAAGTAATATGATATGCATCACAAGTACTTCCGTATCCAACAATCTCTGCTAATATATTAGCACCACGGCTCTTTGCAGACTCTAAACTTTCAAGAACAACTATTCCAGCACCCTCTCCCATAACAAAACCACTTCTTTCTTTATCAAAAGGTGTTGATGCTTTTTCAGGGTCATTACTTGAATTTAGTGCTTTAAGACTTGCAAATCCTTCTATTCCAATTTTAGTAATAGGAGCTTCTACACCACCTGCTAACATTACATCCGCATAACCATGCTTTATTTGTCTAAAAGCTTCACCTATACTATTTGTTCCTGTAGCACATGCTGTTACAACAGAAGTTGATGGTCCTCTTAAGCCATATTTAATTGATATATTACCAGCTGCCATATTAATTATAGCCATTGGTATGAAAAATGGGGACACTCTCTTTGATCCAGTAGCCATTTTTGTTATTTCAGTTTCTATTGTATTAAATCCACCAATCCCTGAACCAACAATTACTCCTATTCTATTCTTATCCATATTATCTAATTCTAAACCTGATGATTTAATAGCTTCCTCAGCTGATGCTAATGCAAATTGAGAAAATCTATCTAACCTCTTACTTTCTTTCTTACCTACAACTAAGGCAGCATCAAAGTTTTTAACTTCACCCGCAACCTTTACGCTAACTTCATCTTTATTAACTAAAGTTACGAAATCAATACCAAGTTTACCTTCTTTTGCATTGTTCCAAAACTCTTCTACACTATTTCCAATAGGAGTCAAAGCTCCCATACCTGTTATAACTACTCTTCTTTCCATAATTATTCCTCCGCTTACATTACCATTCCGCCATCTACATTTAAAACTTGGCCTGTTATATATGATGCATCATCACCTACTAAGTAAGCGACAGCTCCTGCAACATCTTCAGGATTTCCAAGTCTTTTAAGCGGAATATTTTTTTTAGCTTCCTCTTTAAATTTTTCTCCAAGAATTTCTGTCATATCTGTATCAATAAATCCTGGTGCAACTGCATTTACAGTAATTCCTCTACTTCCAACTTCTTTAGCTAAAGACTTTGTCATTCCAATTACTCCAGCTTTTGAAGCTGCATAATTAACTTGACCTGCATTTCCTACAAGCCCAACAACTGAAGAAAGGTTTACTATTCTTCCAACTTTTTGTTTTACCATAATTGGTGTTATTGCTTTTAAGCAATTAAATACACCTTTTAAGTTTACGTCTATAACTTTATCAAAGTCCTCTTCTTTCATTCTTAATATAAGGGTATCTTTAGTTATACCTGCATTGTTAACCATTATATCAATATTTCCAAACTTTTCTTTTGAGCATTTAACCATTTCACTTACAGCATTAAAATCACTTATATCACACTTATATAATAAAACTTCAACCCCATATGCTAATATCTCTTCTTGAACTTTCAGAGCTTCCTCTTCGTTACTTCTATAATTTAAAACAATATTAGCACCAAGGCTAGCTAGCTTTTTAGCTATTGCTTTCCCAATACCTCTTGATGCACCTGTTACGATCGCACATTTATTCTTTAACATAAATTCCCTCCTAATTCTCTTCTTTTATACTACTTATAACTTTATTTAATGATTCCAAATCGCAAACATTATAAACATTTACTTTTCTATCTATCTTCTTTATAAATCCACTTAATGCTTTTCCAGGACCAACCTCAATAAAAGTATCCACGCCCTTATCTAGCATATCTCTTATAGTTTTTTCAAATAATACCGCTGTTCTTATATGTTTACTTAGTGACTCTTTAAGGTCCTCTGACTCTCCATAAGGTAATCCTGTAACGTTTGAGTAAACAACTTTATTTAATTTATTAAATTTTATATTTTTTAATTGTTCTAGGAATTCTAAGCTAGCTTCCTTTAACAGTGAACTATGAAAAGGCCCACTAACATTAAGTGCTATTCCCATTCCCCCAAGTTCTTTAGCAATCTTTATACTTTCATCAATTGCTTTATTTTCACCAGATACAACAACCTGACCTGGACAATTGTAGTTTGCCCCTTCAATTATTCCAAATTCTGATGATTTCTTTATAAGTTCTTCTACTTTTTCTTCATTCAATTTTAATATTGCAGCCATTTTCCCAAGACCTTTTGGAAGTGAACTTCCCATAATTTTTCCTCTTTCTTTAACAAGGCTTAATCCATCTTCAAAACTTAAAGCATTACCATACATTAAAGCACCATATTCTCCAAGAGAAAGTCCTGCTGTATATTCAGCTTCAATACCGTTAATTTCTAATGCCTTAGCACAAGCAAGAGATGTTAATAAAATTGCAGGTTGAGCATTCTCTGTAAGTTTAAGATTTTCTTCATCACCATTGAATATTAATTCTTTAATATTCATATTTAAGACTTCATCACCCTTATCAAATACTTCCTTGCATTCTTTAATATTTTCGTATAATTCTTTTCCCATACCTACTTTTTGAGCACCTTGCCCAGCAAATAATATGGCAATATTTTTACTACTCATATAGTCCTCCAAAATTTTTCATAATCTCTTTAGCTCCATTTATTAAATCTTCAATTATTTCTTTACATGTTTCTTCCTTAGTTATCAGTCCACTTATTTGTCCTGCCATTACTGATCCATTTATGATGTCTCCTTCTTTAGCAGCTTTTGGTAGTGTTCCTCTTCCTAGTTCTTCAAGTTCATCTATAGTTGCATTATTTTTTTCAAATGCTGAGAATTGTCTTGAAAGTTTATTTTTAAGTACTCTTACAGGGTGACCTGTGCTTCTTCCTGTAACATCTGTATCAATGTCTTTAGCACCTAATACTTTATCTTTATAATTTTGATGTACTGTACACTCTTTTGCAACTAAAAATCTTGTTCCAATTTGAACTCCTGAAGCACCAAGCATAAATGAAGCTGCAACTCCTCTGCCATCACCAATACCACCAGCTGCAATTACTGGTATACTAACACCATCTACTACTTGTGGAATTAGAGCCATTGTTGTTAATTGACCTACATGACCACCTGATTCCATTCCTTCTGCAACAATTGCATCGGCTCCCATTCTTTCCATTCTCTTTGCTAATGCTACTGATGCAACGACTGGTATAACCTTTATGCCACAGTCTTTCCACATTTCCATATACTTACCAGGACTACCAGCTCCTGTTGTAACTACAGCTACATTTTCTTCACATACTAGCTTTGCAACTTCATCTGCATGTGGAGACATAAGCATTATATTAACTCCAAAAGGCTTATCAGTAAGCTGTTTAGCCTTTCTTATTTCATCTCTTATCCATTCTATAGGGGCTGTTCCTGTTATAAGACCAAGACCACCGGCTTCACTAACCGCTGCAGCTAAAGATGCATCTGCAATCCATGCCATTCCACCTTGGAACACTGGGTATTTAATTCCAAGCATTTCACAAATTTTATTACTCATTAAAGCTCCTCCTAAAATCACCTATATATAAAAAATCAATTACTATATAAGTAAAATCGGGATCTATTTAAAAGAACCCGATTTTTTTGTTATACTACTTACTCTTTTATTTGCTTTATTTAAAATACTAATAAGCAAACTAAATATTTTTTATCTTTTAAAAATTAGTTATTTTTTGTTCTTTTCAACGTAATCTACTGCATCTTTTATACTCTTGATGCTTTCAGCATCTTCTAATTGTATTCCAAATTTTTCTTCAATCTCAATTACAACTTGGAATAAATCTAATGAATCTGCTCCTAAGTCTTCGAAAGTTGTTTCTAACTTTACTTCACTTTCCTCTACACCTAATTGTTCACATACTACTTCTCTAATTTGTTCAAATATCATAATATAATACCTCCATAATTTAAAATTCAAAATTTATTTTCAAAGCTTTTTGCTTTATTTATATATTTACCACTTTATAAGTGTTGCACCACAAGTTAATCCACCACCGAATCCAACTAAAATAACTATATTACCTTTTGTTATTTTGCCTTCTTTATATATTCCATCTAAGGCTATCGGTACTGATGCTGATGATGTATTGCCGTAATTTTCTAAGTTTGTATAAAACTTTTCAATTGGCATATTAAGCTTTTTAGCTGCATAATCAATAATTCTTAAGTTTGCTTGATGAGGAATTACATAATCCACATCCTCTAGTGTATATCCAGTATTCTTTAATACTTCTTCAACTGAATTTACCATAGCTTTTGTTGCAAATCTAAATACTTCTCTTCCATTCATCTTTACATACTTATTTCTATTTTCTATATCACCTTTAATGAAAGGATTAACAACATCATTTGCATAAGCAGTTAATGCATCTCCTTTTTCTCCGTCTGATATTGAGTATGTTCCTAATATTCCAGATTTTTCTTCACCATCTTCAGCTGTTAGAATAGCAGCACCGCCACCATCACCAAAAAGTACACATGTACTTCTATCTGTCCAATCAACTATCTTTGAAAGTGTTTCTGCACCAACTACTAATGCTTTATTATATCTTCCTGTTTTTAGTAAACTCTCAGCAACTTCTAAAGCATATATAAATCCAGTACATGCTGCATTAATATCAAAAGCAGTTGCATTTTTAGCACCTAATATCTTTTGAAGATTACATGCTACAGAGGGAGTAAATGAATCCGGAGTAATCGTTGCAACTATTATTAAGTCTAACTCTTCTCCACTTATCTTCGCGTCTTTAATAGCCTCTTCTGAAGCTTTAGCTGCAATGATTGATGTGTCTTCCCCTTCTGATATTCTTCTTTCTGAAATACCTGTTCTGTCAATTATCCACTCATTATTAGTATCAACTAATTTACTTAAATCATAATTCGTAACTACTCTTTGAGGGACATAAGAACCTACCCCTTTAATTTTTACATTTTTCATGACTTTCTCCTTAATCACAGTCATACTCCTTCTTAAAGAACACATTTAATCTGTCTAAGGAGGATACTAGAACTTTTTCTTCCTCTTCTGATAATCCTTCAATTGTTCTGTTTATCATATCAGAATGGAACTTTTCATGAAGTCTAAAAGCAAGTTTTCCCTTTTTAGTTAACTTGATTAAGACTACTCTTCTATCTTCTTCTATTCTTTTTCTTTCTACATATCCTTTTTTGATTAATTTGTTTATGGCTGTTGTTAATGTTCCAACCGTAATCTTTAAATCTTGGGCTACTTCTGACATTGTTCTTTCTGTATACATTCCGATAGCTTCAATTGTATGTATCTCAGTTACTGAAAGGTCATTTATAACGCCTTGCTTTAATGCTCGTTCTTCAATTTGAAGTATGTCATTAAAAATTTGTACTAGTAATTCGTTTAATATCTTTTTATTTTTATCCATCAATAAATCCTCCACATCAAATAATATATATATACTATAGTGTCTTTTTGAAAATAAATCAATGGACATCAAATATTTTCTATATCAAATGTTTTGATAATCAAACTATAATATAATCAAATTGTTTTGTCAACAAAATAATAGCTAGAAATTATGAAGATTTTAGTAATATTTTATTTACAATTATTCTTTATACGGCATTTAATATTCATTAATACTACCTGTAATCCCACTTATAATCTCTATTTTCTCAACTTTTAATTTATTTAATATTTTGTGTCCACTGCAGTGACAAAGTGATATTTTTTTAATATTCATTTTTTTAAACTTAAGTACAACTTCTTCTAATTCTAATTCATTTGCCTTTGACAAATGAATGCCTCCGACAATAATTAAATTTTCATTTTTATAATTCTCTCTAATATATTTTGCAATATAATCAATTTTATTGTGAGCACAACCTGTAACTACTATACTATTATTATTTTCTTCTATATTAATTACTAATTCTTCTCTAAAGTCATCCTTTAATAAAACACCTTCATTATTAATTGAAAGTACATCTTCTCCCTTTATAATTTTTCGTTCTTTAATACTCCCTAAATTACTTATTATATTTATATTATTCTCAATTACTAACTTATTTTTAACTTCAATAATATCTATATTTAGTTTTTTAAAATATTCAAAATCAAAATCAATTCCAATAAACTTTTTCTCATCATTTTTCAGATGATATTTATCTCCTCTTTTGAAAAATTCATTTCCTACAATAACTTTTGGTTTGTTGTTAATATTAGCAATGAAAGTTTTAAGTCCTCCTACATGGTCATAATGACCATGGCTTAATATTATATAATCTATTCTTTTGTTTTCTAATCCTAAAGCTTTAAAGTTTTCATAAGCTCTATACGTCTTACCTGTATCAAATAATATATTTATACCAAAAACTTCAATAAAATAACAAAGTCCATGTTCGTTATAAAGTTTACTTCCTTCTATAAGTTCATTTTCTATAATAGTTGTTATTTTCATATTGCCTCCACCGATGTTCATTTAATTATTTTATATGAACAAAATTTATCAATTTAAAATAACAGCCTAAAATTACTCATTAATCTTAGGCTGTTATTCTAATATTATACACTTTTAATTTGCATTTATATATTTATCATTTACATTAAAATCTTCATTGTATGAATCTTCTATTTTTTTTACTTTATTGCACGCGTCTTTATTTATATCGTATATTTCTTTAGATAATATAGCAATAGTTTCATTTGCATCAACTACTTTATTTTTAGTATATATGCTTATTATGTACGGCATATCTGTAAACACAATTCCTGTATCATGAACATATACCCCATAATCTCCTATTTTATGAGCACAAATCTCCTCAGGAACATATTGGTCTATTCTGTCATGAAACACCGTACTCTCCATATTTTTTATTATCTTATCATACATAGGATTATTATTTTCATTTTTATATAATTTCTCTAAAACCTTTCCTTGTTGTTTTGCGGTTAAATAATTTCCACCTTTCTTTCGATCAGTACCAGAAATATCTTTTATATATAAATCCATATCACTTTGAACTCTTTGAAGCATTTGAGTTGCAATATTATCAGAGTATATAATTGCAAGATCCATTAATTCTGTATACTTAATTGGTTTTTTAAGTCTATTCATATCATCTAATAGAACTCCAGCTCCATCTTCATAATCTGAACTTATATACTTAATAGAACCGTCCTCACTTAATCTTCCATCTTGAATCAAATCTGATATATCCATTACAAGTGCAACCTTTATTGTACTTGCAGCTAAAAACGGTTCATTTTCATTATATCCATAGGTATCTCCAGAATATAAATTCTTATAGTATATACCAAAATTCTTTGAATTTTTAACTGTCTTATTTACAACGTTCTCTATGTCTGCTATTTCAGAATTGTAGACAGCTTGTACACGACCTTCAACTTCTTTTGTTTTACTAATTACTCTTTCTTTCTTCTTATCAAACAAATATGTTTTTCCAATACTTAACCCAATTACAATTAAAGTAATTGAACTTATTCCTATAAGTATTGTAAATAATCTTCTTTTTTTCTTTTGTTTAGTCATTTGTATCCTCCATAATATTAAAAAGCACTCTTTTATAATAAATATTAATATAAAAAAAATCAACCTATACATCAAAATGTATAGGTTGTTATCTTTAAAATTAATCTGGCATTAGTACAAACCTTAAAATAAATAGTATTGCAAATACATATAAAATTTTATCAACTTCTTTACCTTTTCCAGTTGCTATCTTAACTACTGGATAGAATATCATTCCAATTGCTATACCGTTAGCAATTGAATATGTAAATGGCATCATAGCAATTGTAAAGAATGCAGGCACTGCTTCTGTAAAATCACTAAAATCTATTTCTGTAACTGCGCCCATCATTAAAATACCAACTATTATTAAAGCTGGTGCTGTTGCACTTTGAGGAACTATTCCAACTAACCCACTAAAGAATAAAGAAAGTGCAAGCATTATACTTACAACAACGTTAGAAAGACCTGTTCTTGCACCTGCTGCTATTCCTGAAGCTGATTCAACGACTGTTGCAAGTGTTGTTGTTCCAAGTAATGCACCACATGTTGTTCCAACTGCATCTGAAGTTAATGCCTTTCTTAAATTCTTAACTTCACCATCTGATTCAATCATTCCTGAACTTTGTGCAGTTCCAAGCAATGTTCCTATAGTATCAAATAGATCAACTAAACTTAAAGTAATTACAACCATAAATACAGTAAGTAATGCACCTAGAAATCCGTCCCCACTACTTGTTAACAATCCTTTTAAATCCATTGCAAAAAAAGTAGATCCTATTGTTGGCATTGAAAATAACTTTATTCCACTTAAATTAGTAACACCCATTGGTATACCAATTAAAGTAGTAATTATTATTGAAATAAGCATCGCCCCTGTAACTTTTCTTGCCATAAGTATAACACCTAATGTAATTCCAATAATAGTTAATATAACCGCCTTATCTTTAAAATCACCAAACGCTACTAAAGTTCCAGGATTTGCTACAACAATTCCACCACTTTTTAATCCTATTAATGCTATAAAAAGTCCAATCCCTGCTGTTATTGCAAATTTTAAATTTTTAGGTATTGCTTTGACTATCTTTTCTCGAATTGATGTTAATGTAATAATAATAAATAGAATTCCTGATATAAATACTGCTGCTAACCCTTCTTGCCAAGTAAAATCAAGCTTTATACATATGTTATAAGCAAAAAATGATACTAATCCAAGACCTGGCGCTAAAACAAATGGCAAATTTGCATGAAATGCCATAATTAAAGTACCAACTGCTGCAGCTATGCAAACTGATGCAAAAGCTGATGCTATAATTGGATCTTGAGCCATTGTTATATTAGCCGCTGCATCACCTTTAACTCCAAGTGAATTCATCCCACCCATCTTTAATATGTTAGGAATAACTAAAAGTGCATATGCAAATGTTACAAACGTCGTAAGACCTCCAATAACTTCTGTCTTTACGTTTGTCTTATTTTCTTTTAGTTTAAATACTTTTTCTAAAAAATTTTTCATTTGTTTTCCCCCATAATTTATTTAAAACAAAAAAACTAGCCGGTTTATGAGGTAAACCAATGCTAGTTAAACTATACATATATTTGATTTACCCATAGCGAGAAAATTAATGGTCTTCTCGTAGAAACCTCTGAACCGTATTATCAGAATTATATGGGACTTCGTATTTTTATTTTACGTTATTATACAACAATTCGGTCTCCATTTGCAATGTAAATTTTTTCATATACATTATATTAAAAACAATGTAAAGGAAAACACAAAAAATAATACTGACATTATCATTAATGTTAGTGGCAATCTAAAAAACTCCATTTTATCATCTACATAGAAATCATTCGTGTTTTTCTTGTTATAAACAACTTTAATCTCATCACCAACTTTTAAATCTCTAAATTTCGTTCCACTATCATGAAGAAATTTTATTATTTCCCCCTCTATTGTTGTAAACTCAATAACTTGTTTATATAAAGTAACAAATGTTACTTGATTAAAATCATCTAATATCGCTTCATCAGACTTTTTAAGTTCTAATACATTCCCAATAACTCTAATACCATTTCTATAAATATTATATTTCATAAAGAAAGTAACTATTGTGGCTAAAAACAAAATCCCTCCTATAGTTAGTAGCACGTATCCCTCCATATAACACCCTCCCTTATAACCTTATATTATATATTTATTATTTCGCTACTACACTTTATGATAACATTTACAATTTTGTGATTATTAATATTTTCTATAATTTATAGTTAATTTTTTAAGGAAAAAAGAGTTAACTTATAAAAAGTTAACTCTATATACTAATTAATATTCTTCTATTATTTCACCAAAATACAGTATATGTCCTTTAGTCTCTCCTTTATAAAAAGTATCAATTAAATCTTTATCAAAGTTATTAAGATCCATCTCATTTTTATAAAGAATTTTACATTCATAGTATTTATCACAACCTTCTATAATAGGTGTTGCAACACTCTTTGACTTAACAAATTTAATGTTTGACTCTTTTTCCTTATTTACATCTCTTCCTGATTTTGTTCCACATATTTTCAAAGCATCTTTAAGTTTTCCATCAAATGGTATACTTACAGTAAAACTTTCACCATTTTTTAAAAATTCATTAGTATATCTACTTTTTCTAACTAATGCCATAAACACAGGTCTTCTCCACATGAATCCTATACTTCCCCAACTTATAGTCATAGTATTTGCATAATCCATGTTTCCTCCTGTTAAGAAAGCTCCACTTATATGAAGATTCTCTAGTGAATCTTCTATGTCTTTAGTAAATTTATTTTCCATATATTACTCCTCCTAAGGTGAATTTATAATTAATAATTTTATTTATAACATTTAATAACTTCTTTAAGTTCGCTTGTAATATCTTTAAATCTATAACCACCAAGTTCCATTATATTCATAATATCTATAGTTAGTCCTAAATAATTATTGTAAGGTGATGTTTTTTCATCATCTTCTTTTTCATTAAGTACTGCCTCTTTATCGTATTCCTTTTCAATAATTTTGACAATATCTCTTAGTGATATTTCTCCAATACATGATGCATTTACAGGTGCATTTATATCTTTATTTAGTAACCATGCTAAAAATACCCCTGCTTCATTTTGAGTTATTAAATTCATACTTTCATCTAATTTAGTTGAAGCTATAGCCTGTCCGTTCTTCACTCTTTTAACATATGTTAAAAGTCTTTCTGTATAGTCATCTTTTCCTATTACAACTGGGAACCTAACGGATACAACTTGGAATTTTGCATTTTTATAAAGAGTTGCTTCCATAAGTCGCTTTCCTTCACTATATGAAAATTCCTCTCTCTCCCCCATAATGATCTTATACTTATTTGGGTTAAATGCAGTTTCTCTTAAACTATATCCTTTATCGTACACTGAAACTGAAGAAACTACTATATATTTTTTAGTTTTTTCTTTTAAAACTTTGCACATTCTTTCTGCATCTTTTGAAGAATAACATATAGTGTCATAAATAACATCATATTTTTTGTCAATAAGCGCATCTTCTAAAGCCTTTTCATCTCTTTTATCAACTCGTATACGTTTAACTCTACTCCCAAACCTATCTTCTCTAATTCCTCTAGTTGCAATTGTTATATCATGTCCATTAATTAAAAGTTCCTTTATAAGTTCTTTCCCAAAAAATCTTGTTCCACCAAAAACTAATACTCTACTCATAAGCATTATCCTTTCAAAATTAATATATCTATTAAATTTTTTTAATTTCCCCTAAATATATAATACCATATTAAAGTATTTTATCCAATCATTGTAAAAGAAAAACAACTCATATATTTGAGTTGTTTACATAGCTAAAAACATGTTAGCTAAAATTCTAAACAGAATAAACAATGCAACTGGTATAAGCACAACTGCAATTATCATATATCTACTTCCTTTTTTATTCATCTCTTTTAAACTTTCATCATTATTTTCATCTATTTCTCTGAAAGTTTTAATAGCTTTTATGAAAAATGTTATTATAACAATAATTACAACTAATAACATTAATGGCATACAGTAACCCTCCTCATTTATAATATTATTACTTCCATATTAACACATTTATATATATTTTATAAATCCATATATGGTTATGTATAGATTATTTTCATTAAATGATTTAAAATAAAATATATTAAATTTTAACTTAGGAGGTAATTATTATGACTATATTGTTTTACTTAGCAGTATCTCTTCCTTTGATATTAGTTATAGCATTAATTTTATATAATATATCTCGATTAAAAAATTCAAGAGATAATGCACTAAAAAAAAGAGATAACTTAAAAAAATAAAACAGAGCTTTATTAAGTATTCATAGGAAATATTTAATAGAGCTCTGTCTTTTTATTTAGCCATTGCCATAAAAAACATACCTAATGTTAGTAATAAACTAATAGGAACTAATATAACTGAAGCTATCATATACTTTTTAGCTTTCTTCCCCTCGACTTCTAAGTTACCTTTATTATCATTTATTTTCTTAAATATAGATGTTGCTCTTAAAAATAATATAAGCATTAAAATAACGATAAATATATTAACAAAAACCAAATACATCATAATAAGTATTTCCTCCTTTTATTCTATTTTCACACTATTATATTAACATATTTAATCATACAATTTATGTTAATATAATTAAAATTATTCTAATATAAATACAATTTCTGAATTATTGCTCAAATCTTCTCTATATTTATATCCTTCTTCATTAAATTTTTTTAATGTTTCAATATCATTAACCTTATTTTTCATAATATATGTTGCCATAAGTCCTCTAGCTCTTTTTGCATGAACGGTTACTACTTTATATTTACCATTTTTAAGTTCTTTAAATACTGGCGTTATAACCTTTATTTTATCCATATTTTTAAGTTTTGCAGATTTTGAGTATTCATTAGAAGCTAAATTGACTAATATATCACTTGCACTTTTCTTTATATCTATCATAAGTGCATTATTTATTTTATTATCCCAAAAACAATATAAGTTACTTGAATCTTCAATTTTAAGTTTTGTCCCCATTTCTAGTCTGTAATTATGTATTAAATCAAGAGGTCTTAAAACTCCATAAAGACCAGATAGTATTCTAAGGTTATTATTTGCATATTCTAGATCGTCTCTATCATAACTTTCAATATCTAACCCTCTAAAGGCTTCCCCATTAAACCCTAAAACACATGGAAAAGTATTATTAAATTCCGTACTCCATCTATGTATATTTAAAAATGTTTCATCTCTTAATTTATCTCCAATTTTCATTAGCGATGCTATTTCATCTGGGTTAAATTCTTTTAGCCTATCATTTATTACTTTTGCCTCTTCCATATACATTGGCTTTGATTCATTTATATCAAAATTCAAAATTTTCTTTTCTATTTTTTTAGCTGGTGATAAAATTACTATCATTTCTTTTCCCCTTTATATATTAATTTGCAATTTCATTATACCATTTTTGTAAATACATAAAAAATACTATATACTTATACTAACATTTTAAAAAGGAGAATATTTTATGACAAACTTAAATGATATTTTAGGAATAAATTTAGAGGAAACACCTCTTTTACATATAGATGAGGAAATATTAATCAAATTAAAATCCTGTAATTACAATACACAAAGTGATTTTTATTTCTTTCTTGTAGATAAGATAAATAATTTAGATGTTACAAACGCTGTTCTTTTAGCACATTGTCACTTTTTAATGTCTTATTTTTTATATGTAATATTTACACCACTTAAGCATGAATCAATTGCATTTTTCCATGGTAAACGGGCTAATTCTTTAAATCCATCACTAAAATATAAAGAATGGCTTGTATTCTTTTCACTAAACTCAAATAACCTTTTTAAAAGATATGATCTTTTAAAACTTTGCGAAGAAGTTTTAGAATTAAATCCATCAAGTGAAATAGCAACTACAATAATGACACTTTATTAAACATAAAGGACAAGTTTAAAGCTTGTCCTTCTAACTAAATATATTATAAGTCTCTTCCATTAAAATTTTTTAATATTTGTCGTGCAGACCTTCCCATTTCTATAGAAAAATCTCCTCCAGTTTTCCTAGCATAATTAAACTGTCCAAAATTACTAGCTCCATATACATTCTTTTTTGAAACTTTATTCTCTTTTTCTTTAAACATATCTTTTAACTCATCTTTACTTAATTCTCTATATTTTTCATTAAATACTATATACTCTTTTTTAAATCTATCTGTTAATATCCTCTCTTTTCCCTCTTCATAATGCCCCATGCAAAGCATACAAGCCGGATAAACATACTTCTTCAAATTAAACATTTCTTTATGAATTTCATAATTTTCTATTATATCTCCAATATAACAAGACCCAATTCCTAAACTCTCAGCACATATTGAAGCTGTTTGTGCTGCTATTATTGCATCTTGCATTGAAAGAAATAACTCACCTTCATCAGGTTTTCTAAATATAATTTCATTTTCATTACAAAATTCTTTAACCTTACACTCATTATAATAATCATACCATCTTGATAAATCACCCAAAAATAATAAAATCGTATCTGAATTTTCTATAAATGGTTGGTTATCACAAGTCTTTGCTAGTTTTTTCTTTGTTCTTTTGTCTTTAATAATTAATATAGAATATAACATCATATTACCAGCAGTTGGTGCTCTCATTGCAGCATGTAATATAATATTTAACTCTTCATCTTTTATAACATTATCTTTACTATATTTTCTAAGTGACATCCTATTATTTATTAAATTAATAGTTTCATTCATATTATTACCCCCAATTTATTAGTATTATTTTATAAGCCCCATATATTTATTTTATAATAACTAAATTAATATGTAAATAATTCCATAAAATCAAAAAAACAACTCCGATATATCAATTTAAAAATAAATTGTAAACATTAACAAATTGTGTAGACTTTTCTGAAAATTCAGCATATAATAAAACCAAGTTAATAAATAAACGGTGTTTAGAGATTGAGAGTTATACACTAATTTTAGAAGTATTCATAGTATTTTATAAATTGTTGTGTGGCTTTTTTTTAACATTCTTTGTTAAAAATTTAACCACACTGAAGGAGGATTTTTTATGGATTATTCAAAAGAATATAAAGAAAAACTAATAACAGTAAAAAAAGCATTAGATCTTGTTAAATCTGGAGATGAAATAGTTTGTTCTCTAGGCCCTTGCGAACCAAAAGGTTTTTTATCAGAACTTCACACAATAAAAAACAGGGTTGAAAATGTTAATATTATCACAATGTTAAGTTTAAATGAATATAAATATAATACAGATGAAGATATGAAGGGCCACTTTTTCAACGAATCACTTTTCATGGGAGGTGCAGATAGACAAGCTAATTCTCATGGACTTGGCTCATATATTCCAACTCACTTAAGATATTCTGCAACAAAAAGATTAAAGTATAGAAAACCAAATATATTTATAGGCGCTGTTGCTCCTATGGACAATCATGGTTTTTTCTCCCTTTCTCTATCATTAGTTTACGAGAGAGAGAATATAGATAATGCCGATATTGTAATATTTGAAGTTAATGAGAACTTACCTAGAGTTCATGGAGATACACAAGTTCATATAAGTGAAGTTGATTATATTTTAGAAAATACAACAGCTGTAAACGAACTTGCAGTTTCAGAACCTTCCACTATGGATTTGAAAATTGGAGAATATATATCCTCCTTAGTTGATGATGGATCTACTATACAACTTGGTATTGGTGGAATTCCAAATGCCGTTGCTAAATCTCTTATGACTAAAAAAGACCTAGGTGTTCATACCGAGATGATTACAGAAGGTATAGTTGATTTATTTAATGCCGGAGTAATTACTAATAGTAAAAAAACACTTCATCCACACAAAATTATTGGTGCATTTGCACTTGGAAGCGAAAAACTTTATGAATTTTTAGATGATAATCCTTGTGTTGAATTAAAAAAGTGTTCTTATGTAAATGATCCTTATGTAATAAGTAAAAATAGCAAGATGGTATCAATAAATACAGCCCTTGCAGTAGATTTAACAGGACAGTGCTCATCTGAGAGTTTTGGACTTACTCAATATAGTGGAACTGGTGGACAGTCAGATACAGGAATCGGTGCTGGACTTTGTGCAGATGGGAAATCAATTATTGCTTTACACTCAACAGCAAAAAATGGAACAATTTCAACAATAACTCCATCTCATTATTTAGGTTCTGCTGTTTCTTATTCTAGAAATGATGTTGATTATATTGTTACTGAATATGGAATTGCAAATCTTTCTGGTAAAAGTATTAGGGAGCGAGCTGAAAGTTTAATTGAAATAGCCCACCCTAAATTTAGAGATGAACTTAAAACTTTTGCAAATGAAAATAAAATATGTTAAAGGATGTGTGTATTATGAACCCAAAAGACTCAAACAAAAATATGAATTCAAAAATAGATGGTTTAACAAATCAAGTTAGAATGCTTGAATTAATAATAAGAAACTCTTCATCCTGCGATGAAGCAATGCAATACTTTGGAGAAGGATCTCCTGATTATATAGATACAATTATAGATAATGCAACTCAAGTTTTAGGTGATTAGTAAACCTATACATTGATAAGGAGACCATACTAAGATGGTCTCCTTTTATTTCTATCTTGTTTCCATTAAATCCATTCTATCAGTTGTGTATTTTGATTCTTTATTATCTTCACTTTCTTTCTCATCATAAAAGGCTACTCCTAATATTTTTTCTTTTTTAATATCTTGCATAAATATTACATTCTCTTTTATATTACCTTTTTCTAAGTTGCAAGTATACAAAGCTACTTTTTTATCTAAATATTTTTCAAAATTAAAGTTATATTCTTCTGATTTTTCTAAAAATATTTCCTTTATAACTTTTTCATCCTTCGTCTTTAAATCACACTCTCCCATTTCAGCCATTGAGTTAACCCCTATAGTATACCCATTATCTTTTGCAAACTTTTCTATAACATTTTTGTTAGCTTCTTCTACCTTATTTTCTTTGCATGAAATTAATGATATACATAATAAAGAAGCTAAAAGTAAAGCAGTTATTTTTTTCATATAATCCCCTCTCTTTCTACCACTATCATGATACCATTATTTTACTATTACTTATATAATAAAAAAGCTTAAAATTTCTTAAAGTATAGTTAAGTAATTTTAAGCTTTTTTTAATACTTATTGTTTCTCTTTCAAGAATCTATTTATATTATCCATATCCTTGTCGCCTCTTCCTGATAAGTTAACTATTATAATATCTTCAAATGTAACCTTATTTTTTAATTTCTGTAAAAAAGCAATTGCATGTGCTGATTCTAATGCAGGTATAATTCCTTCTCTTCTAGTTAACTTCATAACACCATCAAATATAGCTTCCTCATCAGTAATACTAAAATATTCAGTTCTATTAATACTTGAAAGGTAAGCATGTTCTGGGCCTACTCCAGGATAATCAAGTCCAGCTGATATAGAATAAGCCTCACTTACATCTCCAACATCATCTTTTAATACATAAGTGTACATACCATGTATAATTCCCTTAGTTCCTTTAGCCATTGTTGCGGCATGATACGTTGTGTTAAGTCCAAGACCAGCTCCCTCAATTCCAATTAACTTAACACTTAAGTCATTTATAAAAGCATTAAAAATTCCAATTGCATTACTACCACCACCAACTGCAGCTATAATAATATTTGGTAATCTTCCCTCTTTATCTAATATTTGATTTCTTGCTTCTTCCCCTATTATTTTTTGAAAATCTCTAACCATTTTAGGATATGGACTTGGACCAACTACCGAACCAATTAAATAATAACAGTCATTAGCATTTGATGCCCAGTATTCTATTGCCTCATTTACAGCATCGCTTAATGTTTTATTTCCACTTTCTGCACTAACTACTTTAGCACCTAAAAGTTCCATCTTACGCACATTAAGTGCCTGCCTTTTTATATCACAAGCTCCCATAAATATAGTGCAATCAATATTAAATTTTGCACAAACTGTAGCAGTTGCAACGCCATGCTGTCCAGCTCCTGTCTCAGCTATAATTTTCTTTTTTCCCATCTTTTTAGCTAGAAGTATTTGTCCTATTGTATTATTTATTTTATGAGCTCCTGTATGATTTAAGTCCTCTCTCTTGAAGTAAACTTTACATCCAATATCTTCACTTATATTATCTGCATAATAAAGTGGTGTTGGCCTTCCAGAATATTCTTTTAAATAATATAAATATTCATTTATAAAATCCCCATCATTAATATACTTCTCATAATTCTCTTCAAGTTCATCTAATGCAATTTTTATATTATCTGGTACAAACTGCCCTCCGAACTCGCCAAACATTCCTCTTAAATTATTATCTGTGTTTTCCATAATTAATACCTCCTAAATTTAATTTTATATAAAAAGGCACAAGTTACTCCGCCTTAAAAATGAGACGAAGTGACTCGTGCCACTCATTTTAAAATGTATGTAAAAAAATAAAACACCTCATCCTAAACTAGGACGAAATGTTATTTCTTTCGTTATACCACCTGTGTGCATACTTTTATCAAAGATACAGATATAAATCGATATCCTGTCCTTTTAACGGTAGACTTCCCGTAAAGTCCTACTCTAATACTTACTATTTCAGACAATCCTCTATAAGACCCATTCAACAATCTCTTAAAATATCTAGTTCTCACCACACTAGTTTCTCTGTAATTTCAGTTTTATTGTTTACTCCCTCTTATTTAAACGAGTTTTTATTTGTTTTATCTCATTATATGCACTATATAACAAAAGATGACTACTTTGAAAAAATATTTTCTAAGTAGTCACCAAAGTTTTATTTAAAATCTTTTAAAAGGGCAGCAAATGGATTATTAATATCCTCTTCAGCTTCCTTTTTCATTTTTTGCATTATTTTATTTGTTTCTCTTTTATTTACTTTATCGTTTTTATTAAATCTCTTTTTAAATTGAGATTCCTTTTCTCTAAAGCTACAATTAGTACCAGGACAAACATATATCTTTCCATCTCCTGAGCCTCTAAGTTCTAGCTTCTTTTTACACTCAGGGCATCTTGCATTTGTAAGTCTTGCTACATTTTCTCTATGTCCACATTCTCTATCTTGACATACATTCATAGTTCCATTTTTACCTTTAACTTCAAGCATGTACTTACCACACTCTGGACATTTTTTTCCTGTTAAGTTATCATGATGGAATTTTGAATTTTCTTGCTTTACAGCTTCAACTAAAGCTGTTGCATAATTTCTCATATTCTTTGTGAACATATTTGGATCTTCTTTTCCCTTTGATATTTTATCAAGTTCACCTTCCCACTTTGCAGTTAATAGAGGTGATTTTAATTCATTAGGAACAAGTTCCATTAATTGTTTTCCTTTTGAAGTTGGTACAATATCTTTGCCCTTCTTTTCTATAACAAATGAATTAAATAACTTTTCTATAATATCTGCTCTAGTTGCTACAGTTCCAAGACCACCAGTAGCTCCTAAAGTCTTTGCTGAATCTTTATCAACATTAATATATTTTTGAGGGTTTTCCATTGCTGATAATAATGTTCCTTCATTAAATCTTGCAGGTGGCTTTGTTTCTCCTCTTTTTTCAATAACTTCTTTTACTGTGAATTTATCACCTTTATTAAGCTTTGGAAGTTCTTGTTCTTTTATATCTTCATCTCTATCATCATCTTCTCTATCAAATACCTTTTTAAAGCCTTTTGATTTAACTACTTTTCCTTTAGCTATAAATCTTTCTCCATTTACATTACCTTCTAGTGTAGTTTGAATATATTCAAATGGTGGAAGCATAACTGATAAAAATCTCTTTACAACTAAATCATATACTTTTCTTTCTTCTGAACTTAAATTAGCTAAATTTCCTCTCTCTTCTGTTGGAATTATAGCATGGTGATCTGAAACTTTTGAATCATCAACGAAACTTTTGTTACCTCTAATTTCGCCTTTTAATAGTTCATTTGCAAGCATTCTATATTCACCAATTGCAATAGCTTTAAGTCTATCTTTTATTGTTCCTACAATATCCTTAGTTAAGTATCTTGAGTCTGTTCTTGGATATGTTAAAAGTTTATGATTTTCATAAAGTCTTTGCATTATATTTAATGTTTGTTTTGCTGAATATCCAAACATCTTGTTACAATCTCTTTGAAGCTCTGTTAAATCATATAATGCTGGAGAGTACTTTTTCTTGTTACTTTCTGTAACGCTAATAATATCTCCAATTTTACCTTTAATTTTTGATGCAACTTTATCGGAAACATCTTTATTAAACATTCTTGAGTTATTTTCTTTGTTTACCCAAGTAAAATTACACTTATCTGTTTTAATATCAATTGTATGGTATTCTTTTGGTTTGAAATTCTTTATATCTTCTTCTCTTTGAACTATCATTGCAAGTGTTGGAGATTGAACTCTTCCTGCAGATAATTGTGCATTATGCTTACATGTAAGCGCTCTTGTTACATTTAAACCAACAATCCAGTCGGCTTCCGCTCTACATTCTGCTGCATGATATAAATTATCATAAGATCTTCCATCTTTTAAATTATTAAATCCATCTCTTATTGCTTTATCTGTTTGAGATGAAATCCATAATCTTTTAAAAGGTTTATTAACATGTGCTTTTTCAATTATCCATCTAGCAACAAGTTCTCCCTCTCTTCCAGCATCAGTTGCAATGATTATATCACTAACATCTTTTCTAGTCATCTGATCTTTTACTGCTTTATATTGCTTACCACTACCTTTAATTACTGTAAGTTTCATATGTTTAGGTAACATAGGTAATGTTTCCATACTCCATTTTTTCCATTCTGGATTATATCCTTCTGGAGCATCTAGTGTAACTAAATGTCCAAGTGCCCAAGTTACTATATATTTATCTCCTTCTAAGAAGCCATTTCCTTTTTTATTACACTTTAGAACTCTTCCAAGTTCTCTTCCTACTGAAGGTTTTTCTGCTAAAACTAATGATTTCATAAATATTTATTTCCTTCCTTGTTTTAAATTACTTATATCATTATACTACACTTATATACTAATTGAGTAATCTACTTTTTTAATGTATGTAAATATTTCCTGTAGACCTAATTATCTATTACCTTTTTCATATATTTTTCTAAATATTTTTTATATATTTTTGTTCCTTCTAAATATTTCTTAAACCTTTTAGAACCTTTAGTAAAACATATAGCAGATAGTCCAAGAAATACTGTCCCTGGTATTAATGGTATTACTGAAGTTATAATTCCTATAACTAAAAGAATAGAGCCTGCAATCATATAAAATATTTTTTTTATTATGTTCATAGTAATTCACCTTATTCCTAATAAATATATAATTATTATTAGGAATATTAAAAGTTTTATTATAAAAATTTCTCTTCATATAATGTTAAGTCTCTTATTATATCAAGTTCCTCATCTTTTTTCATGTACTCTATAAAGAATCCATCCATTTCAGTAGCTTTAATTATGTCATTAAGTGCTAATTCTTTATCTCCAATTAACGCATAAAAGCATGCTCTATTGTAATATAAAAATGCTTCATCATTATTCTCCTCTATTCCTTTTGTTATAACATCTATTGCTTTGTTAAATTCTCCCTTTTCTCTATATATAACCCCAAGGTTTAAGTGACTAAAAGAATACTTTGGATTTCTATTAATTGATTTTTCATAATAAGTCTTAGCTTCATCTATATTTCCCAACCTTTTTTCTATAACTCCCATATTAAATAATATTCTAAAATGATTTGAATCTATCTCTAAAGCTTTTTTATTATAATATTTAGCTTCATCTAATCTAAATAGTTCCTCCATAATACATGCAATATTAGCATTAGCCCAAAGGTCTTTTGGATTTATATCTAAAACTTTTTTATATAATTGTATAGCTTTTTCTTTATTTCCTTCTTCATCGTATATATTAGCTAAGAAAAAATATGCTTTATCATAATTATTATTAAGGTTAATTGCCTTTTCATAATACTCTTTTGCTTCATCATAAAAACCATCGTCATCATAAAGAATACCAAGACCATAAAATGCTCTTTCTTCCTCTTTATCTATTTCTAAAACTTCTCTATACTTTTCTTCTGCTAAGTCCATCTGTTCTAGCTCATGATATAAAAGTGCCATATCTAAAAGAAGTTCAATATCTTTTCTGTGACCTTCTATGTTATATGCTTTTTTATAAAACTTTAGCGCCTTAAGTGTATTTCCTTCTTCTTTAAAATTTCTTGCAACATTTATATGATTATTAAATAAATAATTACTCATTTTCCTTTGTAAAACCTCACCTTATAATTTTGTAATTTATTATACCATATCATTATATATTATATTTCATTGTTCCATATATAAAATACGAGCAAAAAAAAACCATAGAACATATCCGTTCTATGGTTGTAATTAACTAATATTATCTATCGTTAAATCTTTGTTTTCTAGCTCTTCTACAATCAGGACATCTTTGAGGTTCATTATCGAAACCTTTTTCCTTGTAGAATTCTTGCTCTCCTACTGTGAAAACAAATTCTTTTCCACAATCTTTACATACAATAGTCTTATCTTCCATTTTTCATTCCTCCAAAACATATAAAGTATTCTGACAATTAATATTTTAGATGTTTTTAAATAAACCTTAAAATATTAAACTACCAAGACTCTTTATTTAATTTACAATAATAGTATATCATAGAGAATTTACTATTTCAATATAGTTTTCAAAATATTCTATATTTTTAAACAATTATAATAATTATGTATTATTCTTTTATTATAAATGGTTGTAGCCACGCTCTAGCACCATCTTCTCTATATACTTCAACCCTTACATAACCTTCATTGCCACTTATTTTATAACTCCCTTTATTTCCTGTTTCCTCTTTTAATACAACGCCATCTTTACCTATAAATTTAAAATTCACATAAGGTACTCTATCATCTCCGTTTTCTAAAGATATAAATCCATTTTTCAAAGATATATTTTTCACTTTAATTCCAAAGCTCGCATAAAAACTTCCTCTTCTTAATGCATTAATTATACTTTCAATACTCTTCTCTTCGCTAAGAACCATATTATAAGCTCCTCCAACTCTTGAGAATATGTGCATATCATCATTTGCAAATCCGAAAACTTTTTTACCATCGCTTAATAGCTTATCCCAAATATCTGTTGCAACTGCACGACCTTTGCAATCCATTCTAACATTATTATTAAACACTTCAATTCCAGTGTATCCATTTAATTCTATTAATTTCTCATAAGTCCAATAGTCCTCTTCTCCCATATGAGGGTGACAAATTATATTTATTCCACCTTGATTTATTACTTTTTTAAATAACTCATTATGGTTATTGTCATCATCTAAATCATCGTTATATTCTGATATATTAATGCCTAAAGTTTGATGTTTATGTCTTTTATGTTCCACACCTTTAATTAATAATATATCCTCTCTATCTTCATAATCACTTAAATCTGTTAACTCATAATGATCTGTTATTGCTAAAAAATCATACTCCATTTTATAAGATGTATACATTTTAACTATATCCTCTAATTCATAATGGCCACAGGGACTGTTTTTAGTGTGTGTATGAAGATTCCCCTTATAAAATTCACCCTTGTAATCATATGGATTTAAAACTTTCATATATTCAATTTTGCTCCTTCAATTTTTCTTTTGTTACTTCGTATGTTTAGCTATTATTTACTACTTCTTCAGCTAAACGTATAATTTCTTTTATTCTATCATCTTTTAGACTGTAATATTGGTACATTCCTTCTTTTGTTGATTCTACTAAATGAGCACTTTTTAATATTTTAAGATGTTTTGATATGTTAGCTTGAGAGTAATCAATATTTCTATTTATATGGCACACGCATATAGGCCCGTCATATAATTGCTTTAGAATTTGTATTCTTACAGGATGTGCTAAAGCTTTTAGCACATCACTAGTATTATCAATCATATTATTAAACCTCGCCAAATAGAAGCTTTAATACTTTTTCTGATACTTTTCTGTTAATACCTTTAAATGGATATGAATGAATGTGTATTGCAGGATTAAAGTTAACTTCTATTATTCCATAGTTATCTACAGTAGCCTTTTCTTTTATATTACTAATCATCATATCAACACCTGTTATTTTTGCATTTACACTCTTTGCTGATTTAATCGCTATTTCTTTGTAAGAATCATCAATATCATCTGTAAAATCTATACTATCTCCACCTGTACTTATATTTGAGTTTTCTCTTAAATACACTATTTCATCTTTTAATGGAACATATTCAAAATCTTTTTTGCTCTCTCTTAAAAATATAGCTTCTGCTTCTCCTAAAGATATCTTCTCAAGAGGAGTTTTATAGCCTTTTCCTCTTAGTGGATTTTCGTTTTTTTCTTCTACAAGTTCTCTTATAGTTTTAATTCCATCTCCTGTTACATTTGCAGGAACTCTATGAAGTATTCCACACACCTCATCATCTATAACTAAAAATCTATATTCTTTTCCATGAATAAATTCTTCGACTAATATTTCATTATCATTTTCAAATCCAATTTCAACAGCTCTTTTATATTCTTCTTTTGAAAATTCATTCTTAAATATAGTTATTCCTATTCCAAAATTAGTTGATTTTGGTTTAACAACTATTTGTTTTCCACTATATTTATAAAAATCTTCTAATGCATCTTCAATATTTTCATAATATCCACCTTTTGGAACTCTTATATTATTTTTTTCTAAAACAATTTTTGTAACAAGCTTATTTTCCATTATTAATGCTGTTATGTAAGCATCTTTTGAAGTTTTTGTTGCCTGTTTTACATACTCTATATGATTACTTTTCTTAAGGGATATAAAATTGTCACGCCTATCTAAAACATTAAATTCTATTCCGTGTTTCATTCCATCTAATATAAGTATTTGTGTTGATAATTCTAAATCCTCATACCCTTTTAACTTAAATACATTCTTTTCACTAATTTTTAAATAATCTTTTGCTAAATCCATAAAATAATCAATATAATCCGATTTCTTCATTTCAGCCATAAGCTTACTTGCAATTGTATCTTTGTAATTTTTAAATCTTTCTTTTGAAATAGTAATGGCTCTTTTTATATCTTCATTCCCTTTAAATATCTTATCTGCTAATAGTTCCATTTCTTCAAGTACTTCAAGGCCTTTAACTCTAAGTCCAACTTCTTTTCCGCCTATATTAATTAAATTGAATTCATTATTTTCTATAGCTCTATTTTCATTTAAAACATATTCATCATGGAATGCTGATGTATACTTATAATCTTCAGTAAATAATGTAAATAGTATAAATATAAATATTAAGTTTAATGTATCCTTACTTATTCCAATTGGGCACAGTGGATCTAAATCTAAAAGTCTTATTTCTATATACTTAACACCAGGTTCTAAAAGAATATCAAGCATATCTCCATCTTCTTTTGTTTTAAACCTTATTGGACTATAATATTCCCTTGGTCCTTGTATACATTTATCATTAACTAAGTTTTTAATATCATTTACATATTCATTTACATTATTGTATGATACATAAAAATCTTCTAAATTTTTATAACCACATTCACTATTTCTAAGAGAATTAACCCCTTTAAAGTAATAATCATCTTTCCCTATTTTTTTAACAGCTTTCTTACAAGCTCCTTTATAACTTTTATGAAATACTGGACTTGCACCTGTTAAATATATTAATAGCCATTTATATTTTAAAAGATTTCTACCTATTTTAAAATATATTTCATTTTTAAAATCTTTATAGCTAATATTTAAATGAGCTAGTGAATATAACTCTTTTAGTAATTCTTCATCAAATGAAAAATTATAATGAACTCCACTTACTAATTGTCTTTTAGCTCCATATTTTTTCACAAGTTCTTCCCTGTATAATACTTCTTCTTTTTTATGAAGCTTTGCTACAGGAATTTCATTATCATTTGGTATTATAGGAGGGTTACTTTGTGGCCAAAGATATTCTCCATCTAATGATGTTGTAACTATATTATGTAAGTTTTCCATAAAGTCATAAACTTCATTAATAGACTTACAAGCTGGTGTAACCATCTCAACTTGACTTTCTGAGAAGTCCCTTTTAATATAAGGATTTTCTTCCTTAAATATTTTAGGGTGTTTAGTTAATGCAAGTTTACCTTTGCTATCTACTCTTAAGTTTTCTTTTTCTAAACCAAAATTACTTTTTACTAATCTTTTATTAAAATTATTTTCTAATATTAAATTTAATAATTTATTATACATATTAAATTCCCGCCTCTCTTCTATCTCTAAAATTCAATTTCTTTAGTCCTATAAGAAATAATGTAACTAATATTACACCCTTGAACAGACTACTTACACTTATACTCATCCATATACCATTTAACCCAAATAAGCTAGGATTTGATAAAAATATTGCCATTGGTATTCTAAGCGCAGTGAAAGCTATACTTATAATTGGTGCAACATACGTTTTACCAATTCCATTAAATGCTCCAACTGTTAATAACTCCATACACATAAATACTTGTGAAAAAGCAAGTATTCTCATATAAGTACTTCCCATTTCTAATGCATCTCTTTCTGATAAAAATATACCAAATATCTGCTTTGGAAATATCAAAAATATTACTGTTATAAAGGTTCCAAATAATATTGTAAGCTTTAATGATTCATAATATCCTTTTTTTATTCTATCTCTTTTATGCGCTCCAAAATTTTGTCCCATAAAAGCTGCAATAGCTCCTTGAAGTCCACCAATTGTAATATATGATATTGATTCAATCTGAACCCCAACTTTCTGTACAGCAATAGCTGTTGAACCAAAATCAGAAACGATTTTTGCAATAGCAATAGATATTAAAGTAAATATTACTCTTTGGGCTGTTATTGGCAAACCCATTTTTATAACACTTATACTTCTATCATAATTTAATTTTATGCCACTTTTAAGAAAAGATAATCTTCCGTTTGAAGTTTTTATAAATATTAAAAATACTACTATCCTAGCCACTAAAGTTGCAATTGCAGCTCCAATAACCCCAAGTGGTTTTATAGGACCAATTCCAAATATTAAAATTGGGTCTAAAATTATATTAAAGAAAAATCCAATAGTATTAGCTACAAATGGCATCTTACTTTCACCATAACTATTAAATATAGTAGTTAATAATGAATTTAAGTACATAAATATAATACCAATTGCTGATATTACTAAGTAATTTACCGCCATTTCAGAAACATTTTTTGGAAGATCGTAAAAATCTATTAATCCATTTCTACAAATAAAAATAAATATCATATATAAAATAGCTAATATAATACTTAATATTATTCCATTATGAATATACACTTTTGCATCATTGCTTTTTCCAGCACCAATTGCATGAGATATTTTAACTCCAGTTCCAATTACAATCAATGTAGAAAGTGCCATTGCAAGATTTATAAAAAAGCTTGCTGTTCCAATTGCTGCAACAGAATCACTTCCAAGCCTTCCAATCCAAATCATATCAATCATCCCATAGGCTGTTTGTATAAAATTTGTTCCTATAATAGGAAGCGATAATTTAAGTAATGATTTTGTTATGTTTCCTTCTGTTAAATTTATACTTTGCATATTTAATACCTCCACTATATAACTATATAAGAATATAGTTATATAGTAAAGAAAATTTTTATTATTTTTTAAATTATAAATTTAATATGATATAAAATGTCAATTAACAGTTTCTTTGTATGAAGTCATAAAAGTCCTCTTTTAGTGTTCCATTATTAATATAATAATCTGAAACTGCCTTTTCCATTTCTTCGATTGAAGTTCCTTCTTCTTCGTTACCTAACTTTTTATACTCATTTCTTATTTTATTTTCAATCTCCTTTGTTCTTTCCTTTATAGACATAGTATGTACCTCCTTATATATAGTTAATCAATTTATACTATATATACTAAACCTATTTTATGTTATTAATTTAAACTTTTTTTAAACATATAAAAAACTTGCCTTATAGCCACAAAGGAATAAGACAAGTTCTATTTTTAATCTATATTTTTTCCAAGTGAGCTTTGCCATATTTCATAAAAATGGCTTTTTGTGAAGTTAAGATTCATTCCATTTATTGCAGAATCAAGTCTTTCAATCTTACTTGAACCTACTATTGGCATTATTTTTGATGGATGCATTAAAAGCCACGCATATATTACTTCATCGATTGAATTTGCTGATATTTCTTCTTTAATTCTCTCTAGTGTTCTTCTAAGTCTAACCGCTTGTTCATCAGTTGATGTAAAGATCCTTCCTCCAGCAAGTGGTGACCACGCCATAGGATGCACTCTATTTTTAAGGCAATTATCTAAAGTTCCATCAATAAATGGATCTAAGTGTAGGGGCGATACTTCTATTTGATTTGTTACAAGTGGCACATTAGTATATGAACTTAACATATCAAATTGTGAAGGCTTGAAATTTGAAACACCAAAGTTTCTTACCTTTCCATTATTTTTTAAAATATCAAACGCCTCTGCAATTTCTTCTGGGTCCATTATAAAATCTGGTCTATGAATTAATAATAAATCTATATAATCACTTCCAAGTCTTAATAATGAGTCATCCACAGATTTTAATATATGTTTTTTTGATGAATCATATTGAAGCATATCATTATCTTTAAAAAGTGGACATACAGGCTTTATTCCACACTTAGTTACAATCTCCATCTTTTCTCTTATAGAAGGCTTAAGTTTCATTCCATCGCCTTGAAGACTTTCTGCCATATATATATCTGCATTATCAAAAGTAGTAACCCCTCTTTCGATGCATTCTTCTATAAGCTTTAATGTATCTTCATTACTAAATCCCCAGTGGCTTAATCTCCAAAACCCTTGTATTATTCTAGACATTGAAAGTTCTTCATTTACTTTAACTCTTTCCATTTTAAAACCCCTCTCATCTCATAAGTTTCTTATTATTTTACATCATTTCTGTAAACTTTTCCATAGTATTTTTTTCTCATATTCATAAAAGCTATTTTCTAAATATTTTTTAAGCTTATACGAGATTATAATAAACTCATTTTCTAATATAGAAATCTCTTCTTCTATCTTTTGAGTTTTAGATATCCCTCCATATCCCGCTTTAAAAATAGCGCCCATAATACCATATGAATTCTTTTCTTCTTCAAAATTTATACTATCTATAAGCTTTCCTATTTCACTGTTATCACCTTTTTGTAATGTCTCGTTTTGTAGATTTTTAGACGTTAGATCAAATATATACCCATTTTTATAATAAAGTGGTTTAAACCTTTTAATTATAGTATTTATATCTACTATATAACTTTTCAACTCAATGAATAATTCTTTATTAAATTCTCCCTTTGTCCTCTTTATAATACTTTTACATACATCTTCATTATAGTTTGAATCTTTTGCTTCCATCCTTAATTTGTTCATAATACAAAATATACTTCTTATGCAAAAACCAGAAAATTTTTTAGGCATATTTACTTTATAACTACTCCAAATTGATTTATATAGCATTATATTTATTTCCTTATCATTTAAATCTTCAAAAGAAATTACTTTTAAATTTTGTATATTACTAAGATTTTTCTTTATAACTCTATTTTTTTCATTTTCTATACGCTTATAAGTTGGAGTTATAACAACAACTGGTACATTACTATCATTTCTTATACTACAAAATTCCTTAATATAGTTATTTTCTAATGCTTTATCAAATTTAGAAATACATACAAATATACAATTAATGGACTCCTTAATATTTTGACCCCCATCGTTGTTATCAATTAAATGCTTACACTCTTCCCACGTCTTGTTTAATTTTTCATAATTAAAGGCTAGATTATAATAAATAGAATATTCAATATTACTTATATCATTTCTAAACCTTATTTTTTCAAGCTTTACCTTTTCATTGTTATAGTCTAAACCTTTTATAACATTTTCTCCTATAACATTATTTATAATAGTCTTTCCTTTTAAAAACTCATCTCCTAAAAAAATCATATTTACTTTTAACATATAAGATAACCCCCACTAAAACCTATACTAATATTATTAAACAATTTGGATATATATGTAAAGTACTTGTATAAAATAAATAATATTAAAAAAAGCCTAAAAAAATCTTTTTTAGACTTTTTAGGCTTTTTTTTAATCTTTTTTATTATGTTTTATAGGAAGAGTTATTCTAAACTCACTTCCTTTGTTAACTTCACTTACTAATGATATCTTTCCATTATGAAGCTCAACTAAATTTTTAACTAATGTAAGTCCTATTCCACTACTACAATGTTTACTTGAAACTTGTGCTTCAAGCTTTGCAAATCTATCAAATATAATATCTTGTTGCTCTTTTGGAATTCCAACTCCACTATCTCTAACAATGATATCAATAAAATCACCATGTTCCTCTATGCCTACAAAAATAGTACCATGTTCCTTGGTAAACTTAACTGCATTAGATACTAAATTTATTACACATCTCTCAATATTAGTTTTATCACATTCAATTAATTTTTCTTCTATTTCTGGATCAATTATTAGATCTATCTTATTACTTTCTATATAAGATTTCATAGATAGTGTAATTTCTTCAACTAAATATACAATATCAGTCTCTTCAATTTTAAGAGTGTAGGCTCCTGCCTGTATTCTTGAATTATCAATTAAATCATTAATAACTTTAAGTAATGTTTTTGAATTTTTCTTTATTATACTCATGTATTTACTTAAATCTTTTTTCTCTATTCCACTCTCATTTTTATTTAATGAACCTATAAGTTGCTCACTCGATAATATTACATTAAGTGGTGTTCTAAGTTCATGAGATAAATTTACCAAATAAGTATTTCTAAACTTTTCATGTTTCAAAAGTTCATTGTATATAGCTTCCTTCTCAACTAATTCTCTATTAAGTTCATTAGTTCTTTGTCTTACTAACCCATTTAATATTTTTACATAATTTAATATAAAGTATCCAGTACTCAATAAAAGTATTATATAAATAATATATGCAAGTGTTGAATTATACCATGCTTTTTTCACCTTTATTTTAACTTCTGTAGAGTCACTTATTTTACCATTTCTATTTCTACTTCTAACTTTAAAAGTATAATTTCCTGGCTTAATATTAGTATAATTTACATAATTTCTTTCCCCTGAGAAAATCCAATTTTCATCAAGCCCCTCAAGCATATACTCATAACTAACATCTCCAAGCTTTCTATAATCCGGAAGAAAGAATTCAAAAGAAAAAGTATTTTCATTATGCTTTAATTCTAAATCTCCATTAAGCCTTATATCATTATTATTATAAACTTTAAAATCACTTATTGTAACTTTTGGATTAGCCCCTTCTTCTCTATAAATATTTTTTGGATAAAATGCTGTTATCCCATTTACTCCCCCAAAAAACATTTCTCCACTTTTACTTTTATATTCTGATGTACCATTGAATTCATTACTTTGTATTCCATCTACATAGGTAAAGTTTTCAAATCTATTAGTTTTTTTATCATATTTAGATAATCCTCCATTTGTGCTAACCCAAATATTATCATGTTCGTCAATAAGTACTCCATATACATAATTATTAGCTAGTCCATCTTCTTCTGTAAAAACTTTAAACTCACCAGTCTTTACATCTAATTTATTAAGACCTACAGACGTAGTAAGCCATATATTACCTTCTGAATCTTCATTAATGCCTTTAATTGCATTATTGCTTATCGAAGTTTTTCCCTTATCTTCTGATTTATAGTTGATCACTTCATTCTTATTTACATCAAGCTTTATTAATCCACCATTCCAGCCCGTTGCAATCCAATAATTATTTTTTGAATCTTGAAATATTCTTCTTATATATGTTTCCTCGATATTATTTTTAGTTAAGATGTAATTTAAATTAGTAAACTCCTCTTTTTCCATATTGAATACTTCAAGACCTTCACGAGTCCCTATCCACATAAGACCTTTGTTGTCTATAAATAATTCTTTTACATCATTATTTGACAATGAATTTTTTCCATCTTCATGTTTAAAGACCTTTATCTTACCATTTTCTTTATTAATTTTAGCTATTCCTTCTTTTGTAGCTACCCAAATATTACCTTTTTTATCACCGATAACTTGGAATATTGTATTACTTGGAATACTATTTGGTTCATTTGGATCAAATTTAAATTGTGTTATTTCACCAGTACTTCTATTGAACTTATTTAATCCATCATTAGTTGTTCCAATCCAAAGTATTCCCTCATCATCTTCATATATTCCGCCTATTGAGTTACTACTTAAAGTATTTTTAGAACCTAAATCTCTTTTATAATGTGTAAATTTTTGGCCTGGATCTACAATACTTATCCCACTGTATGTTCCAATCCACATAAGTCCATCATCATCTCTATAAACGCTTTGTATACTATTGTTTACAAGACTTTCTGGATCGTATGGTTTGTTTTGAAAACTATCTATTTCACCATTTACTAAAGAATACTTAATTAATCCACCTTTACTTCCGAGCCAAACATTCTCATACTCATCTTCATACATACTGTTAATTGCAAACTTTTCAGATCCATAAAGTTTATTTACATTTTTTAAAAGATCTGCTTTTTCTGTATTTAAATCATATTTAACTACACCTTTTTCTTGTGTACTAACCCACATATTATCTTTTGAATCTTTATATAGCTTAATTATATTATCACTTGGTAAACTTTTATCAACTTTATTAGAAACCCTAGTTACTTTATCAGTTTTCTCATCTAATATACTTACGCCCTCTTTAGTTCCAAGCCATATTTCTCCTTTTTTCCCTTCCATAATAGATGTTATATAATTACCGCTTATTGTATTTAAATTGTTTTCCTCACTAAAATATTTTTTAAATTCACCAGTTTTAAAATCATATTTATTTAATCCATTTTCTGTTCCAACCCAAAGGTTACCACTACTGTCTATATATAAATCCCATATATGTTTACTAGACGTTTTTTTAGGATCATTTACATCAGCATCAATTCGTTCAACTTTTAATGTCTTCTTGTTTAATCTACTAAGTCCTGAACTAGTTCCAATCCATAAATACCCATAATTATCTTCAACTATAGAACCAATTATCCCTGGATGAAGTGTAGTCACGTCTTTATCTGAAGACTTTATGACAGTATAGTTATAACCATCAAATCTATTTAATCCATCGTTTGTTCCAAACCACATGTAGCCATCTTTATCTTTAAGTATTGAATATACAGACCCTTGCGATAGTCCTTCTTTAACAGTTAAATTTGTAAATTTTAAGTATTTATCGCTTTCCTTTGCATCTGCTTTAACTATATTAATATTACTTATAATTATATTGCACATTAAAAATATAATTAATAAAATTACAAATAAGGATTTTTTCTTCTTAATAGCCTTCAACTCCTAACCGTTCGACATTTTTGCCTAAATATACCTTTATTTTTACATATTCTTCATTTGTTGTCAATCAGTTAACTTTATTAACTAACTGTAAACTGAAAATTGCCATAAAAAACAACACATTTATATTAAATGATCATATAATGCTAATCATAAAATAGAAAAAGTCACTATGTTCACTACATAGTGACTTTTTCTATTTAAGATAAATTTTGAACATTTCTTTCATAAAGGTTAGCTATAAGATTAAATACTTCTTTATCATCTACAGCACTATAAGAATCTCCCTTTAATGGATCATGACAATAATTTAATATTAAGTATTCCCCATTAGAATCTATTACTCTAAAAGTTTTTTCCTTATCTAGTATACATACCTCACATAAAACTTTCACTTTATCATAAGAACTTGTATCAGAGTTATATAAGTCTGTTAATAAGTTTTTAAACATTATTACATTATATTTATCATAGTTGCACTCTGTAACCTTTCCTGTTCTATCACAACAAAGACAAGAATTATATCTACATTTTTTAATGCATTTTAAACAATTACATTTAGCACAGTACTTTAATTTATATAAAACATCCTTAAATTTGTCCTTATATTCCATTAAATCACTAATTGTTTTACTTGCTTCAGTGCTATCTGTCTTATTAACTTCAAAAAATAAAATCTTTTTCTTTTGATGAAGTTTACTGTCTGCATCATTTAGCAATCTTATATATTTATCTAGAATTGAAATATTTTTTACAAAAAATCTATCCTTTATCTCCGTTTCTTCTTCGAAATCTATAATATCATTTATAGAAAAAGTTATGTTCGTATAATCTTCTCCCCATAAATTCTTTTCGTCTTTAATCCATTCTTTTGCTACATCTACATTCATAATAGTCTCACCTCCCCACTATTCTAATACATTTTCTAATTGTTATATATTACTTTTAATAAATGATACGGATTGTTCATCTATTATTCATCTATTATTTATATTTATCTCTTATTTTTATAGTAACTTTAATATAAGTACATTTTGAGAGGGGGATATTAATGAATCCTAAAAAAAAGTCAATTATAAAACTACTTATTGTTTTAACTATTGTTTTAACTAATTTATTTCAATTGACTATTCCAACCTATGCATTTGGTTTTAAATCTTCATCTACGCATAGTTTAGCACATACAACAACTATTTCATCATCTACTAGCAAAAGCTCAACATCTTCTAAGTGGAACTCAAGATTTAATACGTCTGATAAGTATAATAATTCAAAAAGCAACTCTGGTTCAAAATTTAAAACATCAGATAAGTATAATGATCAAACTAAAAAAAATGAAAATAATCAAAGTAATACTGATAGTAATAAAAACAATAATTCTACTACCAATAATGATACAAGTAAGACAGAAAATTCAAACTCAAACAAACGTGGTTTTTCATTTATGCCAAGGTTTTCTCCATTTGGATTTTTAGGTGGTACTTCATTTATTTTTAAAGCAATATTAGCACTAGCAGTTATTGCAATAGTAATTTTCCTTATATATTATTTTTTCTTTAATTAATAATTTGTAAATTATTTTTAATTACTATTGTTTTATCTATTTTAGGTATTATAATAAACTAAAACTAAAGGAGGATATAGTAATGGGTGTATTTAATAGAATATCAAATATGTTTAAATCAAAAGCTAATTCAGCACTTGATAATATAGAAAATCCAATTGAGTTATTAGATCAAAAAGTTAGAGATATGGAAGAAAGTTTAAATAAGGCTAAAATTTCATCTGCTCAAATTTTCGGAAATTTAAAAAATACTCAAAAGGAAATGGACAGGTCTAAGGATGCTTCTAAAGACTATGATGACAAAGTTAGACTTGCAATGAATAAAGGTAATGAAGATTTAGCAAAAAAAGCTCTTCAACTAAAATTAGATGAAGATAAAAAGTTCGAAACGTTAAAGAAATCTTATGAAGAACAAAGTGTAAAAGCAAAAGCGCTTAAAGAAAATTTAATTAAACTTCAAGAAGAAATTGATAAAACTAGAAGTTACAGAGATGAAGCTGCCGCAAGACTTAATAATGCAAATGCTTCTAAACAAATAAATGAAATAATGGCTAATGTTCAAACAAAAGGTAACTCAATTAACTTAGATGATATTGAAAGAAAAATATCTAAAGAAGAAAGTTATGCTGATGGATTAGCTGATTTAAAAACACCAACTCTAGATGATGAATTCGAAGCTTTAAATAATACAAGCTTAGACGATGAATTAGAAAAATATAGAAACAATAACTAATATGTAAAAAAGGTCTAGAAGTGCTTATTTACTTCTAGACTTTTTATTAATCTTTTTATTCAAATACAATTTCCTCTGATGACATTCTTAATATTTCATCAAAAAACTCCCTTTGACTTTTATTATTTTTATAAATAGATTTTTCAATTTCTCCATCTTTTATATTAAGAACTTTATGTGCAAAACTTGCAATCAAAGCATCATGAGTAACCATAAGTATTGTAATTCCATCATTTTCATTTAATTCTCTAAAAAGTTTCATAACTCTATTAGAATTTTTACTATCTAAATTACCTGTTGGCTCATCTGCAATGATTATTTTAGGTTTCGCAATTAATGCCCTACTTATTGCGATTCTTTGTATTTGTCCGCCTGAACATTGTGATGGATATTTATTTAATAATTCTTCAATAGAAAGCCTTTTTGCTACTTCATATACTTTTTTATCTATTTCTTCTAAAGAAGTATTTGCTAACGTAAGTGGAATCGCAATATTTTCTTTTACTGTTAATCCATCTATTAAATTAAACTCTTGAAACACAAAGCCTATTTTTTTATATCTAAGCTCTCCAACTTCTCTCTCTTTAAGAGTTTTTATGTTTTTACCATCAATTATAACACTCCCCTTCGACGGTGTATCTATTGTTGATATCAAATTCATAAAAGTAGATTTTCCAGCTCCAGAAGGCCCCATAATAGCTATAAACTCTCCTTCTTTAATAGTAAAGTCTATACCTTTTAATACAACTAATTTATCTGAAATTAACTTTAAATTTTTATCATACTTAAAATTAATTAAATATTCTTTATATAAATTTTTAGTTACAATTATATCTTTCATCTATCTTCCTCCTAAAACATCATCTGAATTTAATATTATTTTTTTATAAACATTGTAGCTTATGAAGAAAGTTGCGACAGCAAGTACTACAATCACTATAGCTAATGTCAGTAATATTTCTACCTTAATAGTTCTACTTTTCACATATCCATAAAATATAAATAATCCTTGTAGAAATGGCATTATAAATACAATAAAATAGTACATAAGAACTTCTTTTTCTATTATTTGTGCTATTTTCTCCTTAGTATAACCTAACAAAAACATCTGTTTAAATGAATTTTTCCTATTCAATGCTTCAATTACGATTTTATATATTATCGTTATTGATAGTAACACTGTAGTTGAACTTAATCCAATTGTACTAACAGTTGAAAATCTAATGTCATTCCCAGCTCCTCCAATTACAACAGTTATTGCAATTATTATTACACTAAAACAAATCATTATAACAGCACTTTTCTCCATAATATATTTAAGATTTCTTAAATACATTACTTTAATTGGATCCTTTCTTCCAATCTTGTTTAAATAAAGTTCAATGATACATGGTATACCATCTTTAATAAAGAATGCTAAGCCTATACCTCCTATAATTGCAGTCATTTGAATAATAACTTCATATCCTTCATTTGTAAAATTTATAAAAAATATACTCATTATTGGTGCCATAAACATGATAAAATATATTAAAGTTTTTAAAATAGATGTTTCTTTTTTCTTAGGATTATATCCTTTACTCGAATTTTTTATTAAATTGCATACCTCTGTTCTATGACCAACTCCAACATCAACAGCACCAACAAACATTATTTGAATTATTATTACTAAAACAGTACAAAAGATTCCATCCATAGAAATAGCATATCTATCTCCAGATATACCGATTAAATTGAAAGCTAACGCATTAAATATAGGTAATAAGATAACTCCACCTATCACACCTATAAAAGCAGCAAGTCCACTTAAAATTATATTTTGTACAATAAAACTTACTGATAACCCTACTAAACTAAGCCCGCTCATAAGTTCTACTCCTACTTCTTTTCCTCTTCTGCTTAAGAAAAATAAATTAGAATAGTATCCTAAAAGTAAAATTATGGCAGCTATTACAAGTATAACCCCTCCAAAAAATATTTTTTCACCACTCTCTTCTGGTCTAATTCCATCTAAGAAAAATAGATTAAATATATTAAACAAAATTAAGAATCCCATGGCTAAAGATAATACATATGCAGCAGATGTTTTTTTATCAATTTTTATCAGTTTTATGTAAAATTTAATATTTCCCATTTCACCACCCCTTACTCATATATTACCATATTTAATATTTTTTACATATTGCTTCATATAAAAAAAGCTATAAAAAGTTTTAATTTTTCTTTTTATAGCCTTATAATTATGTATTATTATTGTATACTATTTTTTTATTACTTTCCTTGGAAAACTTTTGCAAAATCAGCAAAATCCTTAAGGTTAAATGTCTCTAAAATAACATTTTCCCAATCTTGAATTTTCCATACATTATCCTTCTTAACTAATCTAATAGTAAAGTTTTGAGTTGATTTCTTTGCATCTTTATTATTAGCTAGTTTTAATAACTCTTCATTTGACTTCTTTTCAAGTTCCTCATCAGTTTCACCCGAAACTGCACCATTAAGTGCTGTAGTTAATGAATACTGCATATAATTTTTCATTATGTCATTTCCATCAATAGCAGTTACTTCTACATCAACTGTTGCGTTGTCTCCATCAATTTTTGTATCAACTACTTTTGCATCAACAGATTTACATGCATTTTTAACGGCATTCACTTCTTCTTCTGTTGTTTTATTACTTGCTTTTTCCTCGCTATTACTTTCTTCAACAGCAGTTTTAATTTCTTCTATATTATATTCTTTTAATGACTTGTAGAAACTATTTACTACTTCTTCTGGTTTTTCAGCTCCACATGCTACTAAAGTAACAAGCGTAAGTGATGCCATAATTACTGATAATATCTTTTTCATTTAATTTCCCCCTAAAATTTAGTATACCTACATATATTAATACATTTACCAAAGTTTATGAGTAAATAAACTGTTTTATTAACTAATTATTTGTTTTATTCATTATTTTTTCATAAAAAAATCTTTTACATTTATTTTATTTTACTATATATGTAATTTAAGTAAATATATTTATTTAAAATTTTTCCTAATATTAATATAAAATTATTATATGTATTTTTTAAAAATACATATTTTACAATACTCTTTTAAATGTACTCAGGTACTTGTATCACCTCCGTTAAAATATTATTCAAATTTAGTAAACTAGAGTAATACTAAGATATCGTAAGCTTTTATCAACTTAAACTAATTAGATACAATTATATAAAGCCACTAGCATAATTATGCGAATTAAGAGAAAAACAGTTACCGTATATAATTCTAATAGTATTGCATAAACAAATGAGGTGTAAATTATGGAAATGAATAAAAGTATAGTGAAAGCTTTTGCTAATCACTTATCAGACGAAACATTTAACTTAAAATTATGGGACGGAGAAATTATAAAAATTGGAGACGGAGACCCTAGATTCACTCTTATAATTAATAAGTTCCCAAATAAAAAAGACTTATTGTCTGATGCAAGCGTAGCTTTAGGTGAAGCTTACATGGATGGAGATATAGACTTTGAAGGAGATCCACAAGAAATATTTGAAAGCATGATGAGAAATAAAGATAGTTTCTTAAATGACAGTATTCTTTTAAAACTTGCTGGAAAAATTAAAGCTCCTTCACTTTTAAAATCAAAGAAAGATATTGCTCATCACTATGACATAGGAAATGATTTTTATAGCCTATGGCTTGATAAAACAATGAGTTATTCATGTGGATATTTTAAAGATGAAAATGATACGCTTTATGATGCTCAGATGAATAAAATCACACACATACTAAAAAAATTAAACTTAAAAGAAGGTCAAACACTTCTTGATATCGGATGTGGATGGGGCTATTTAATAATCGAAGCTGCTAAGCTTTATAAAGTAAAAGCTATGGGAATCACACTAAGTGAAGAACAATTTGCTAAAGCTAATGAAAGAATTAAAGAAGAAGGTTTAGAAGATTTAGTTACAGTTAAATTAATGGATTACAGAGATCTACAAAAATCAGGTTTAAAATTTGATAGAGTTGTAAGTGTTGGTATGATTGAACATGTTGGTCATGCAAATATCCCTCTATTCTACAAAAATGTAGATGCTGTTCTTGAAGAAGGTGGCTTATTCTTACTTCATAACATTACAAATTTAGTTGAAACTGAAGGTAATAAGTGGATTACAACTTACATCTTCCCAGGTGGATACTTACCAACTTTAAGAGAAGAAATCAATATTGCAAGCGAACTTAACTTCCACGTTTTAGATGTTGAAAGTTTAAGACTTCATTACATGAAAACATTACAAGAATGGGTTAAAAACTTTGAAGAACATTTAGCTGAAGAAAGAGAAATGTTCGATGAAAGATTTTTAAGAATGTGGCATATATATTTATGTTCATGTGCTGCCGCTTTCCATTATTGGACAATCGATATTCATCAAACTTTATATTCAAAAGGAATAAACAATACTTTACCTTTAACTAGAGAGTATTTATATAGAGATGATAAATAATATTTTATAAAAATTAGGACTTGTAAGTTTAATCTTACAAGTCCTTTTTTTAGTATTTTAATTATTTGTTTTTAATATTTAAGTTCTTTTAAGCATAGTCCATTAGCTGGTGCTCTATGACCTGCAAGACTTCTATCTTTAGATTCTAGTATTCCATTTATTTGACTTACTTTAATTTTTGAAAGTCCAACATCAATTAAAGTTCCAACTATTATTCTAACCATATTAAGCATGAAACTATTTCCGTTTACAGCTATTTTGATTATATTAGATTCTTCTTTAATATCTATTGCATTTATAGTTCTTATTGTTGATTTTTTCTTTTTCCCTTTAAGGCTAGTGAAACTTTCAAAATCATGTGTACCAACAAGTAACTTTGCAGCTTTTCTCATATTCTCAACATCAAGTTTTCTTTCTACATGATATGCATATCTTTTTTCGAATACATCTTTATAACTATTGTTATCTATTGTATAAACATATGTTTTAGATAAAACATTATATCTTGCATGGAATCTTTCATTTACATCTTTTACTTCTTTAACAACTATATCTTCTGGTAGATATTCATTTAAATAGTCTAAAATTTGTTCCTTAGTTAAAGTACTTTCTGTTTGGAAGTTTGCTACATAATTATCAGCATGAACTCCGCTATCAGTTCTTCCGCATCCAATTACTTGTAATTCTTCTACTGAAGTCATTTTACTTAATACATTTTCAAGTTTTTCTTGGATAGTTGAAACTGTGCTTCCTTTTTGGTTTTGTTTTTGGAACCCTTTATATCTAGTTCCATCGAATTGTAGTGTAAGTTTTATATTTCTCATTTGCTTTACATACTCCTTATAAAATACTAATACTTATTATAGCATATAATATTTTTTATTATCATAATTCTTAACATTATTAAATTATAGTAAACCATTTTTCATATTTAATCAAATCACTTAAATTAATGATAAAATATAAATAGAGGTGATTTATATGAAAAATATAAAAGATTATTGCGATATAGACAAACATGACGATAAATTTCACAGAATTACTTTAAGTTCTGAGAAAGAAAAACTCCTTGGTGAAAAGAAAGCTTCAGAAATCAAAAATTATTTTCACAATTTAAAAAATAAACGTGAAGAAAAAAATACTGATAGTATTAGAGTATTTGTTCCAAAAGATGTTTATAAACTTAAAGCACTAATTGATGATTTAAATACAATATTAAATAGTTAATTTTTTTAAATGATATATCAAAAAATAATAAGTTTTTTGATATATCATTTTTAGTATATCATTTTTTACTTTCCTCTGTTATACTTATTAGTGCGTCATAAAGAACGAAAGAGGTGTTTATTTTGAAAAATAACAATAATATAGAAAATATATATGAAGTAAAAGATAACGTTGTACTTATTACAGTATTCAAAAAAAATGGTGAAAAGCTTACAGCTAAAATAGATACAACAGATTTAGCTAAAGTTAAAGAAGCAGGTAACTTCTCTGCTGTATGGAATAAAGATTTAAATAACTATACTGCTAAAGTAAAAAAAGACAAAGCTGTATTATCTTTAGAAAGCATAGTACTTGATATAAGTCCTAAAGCTCCAATTAGACATATTAATGGAGATACTTTAGATAACAGAAAGTGTAACTTAGAACTTGTTTTAAGAGACAGCAAAAATAGTTACGAAGAATTAGGTAACGATACTGTTGCTATAATTTTAAACAATAAGTTTGGTATCGAAGAAGCTAGAGCTTTAATATCATCAGAAGATTTAAAAAATGTAATTACAGATGATTATACATGGGTAGTATATAAGCATGCTGTTATTTCACATACACCAAATGGAAGAATCCGTTTAGATAGTATTATTATGAATGAAGAGAACTTAGATAAGATTCATCATATTAATTTAAATCCTTTAGATAATAGAAGAGAAAACCTAGAAATTAAAGAAATCCAAGCATAATAAAAAACACGCTATAAAACATACATATTGTATATTTTATAGCGCATTTTTTTACATTAGATTTTTAACTAAAGCTCGTACCACAAAACTTAACTAATTCTCTAATATTCTCATCTGGCATGTAGCTATTATTCATAGATGGAATAGTACATATATTTTTGATTCCAGTTAAGAGTTCTATAACATCTTTATTATTTTTATGCATTATATCATTTTTATCATACTCATTTAATATAATACCTCTAACTTCTATTCCTGAACTTCTAAGGTAATTTACAGTTAAAATTGTATGATTTATTGTTCCAAGACCAGATCTTGCAACTAATATTGTACATAAGCCTAAATCCTTTATAATATCCTCTAGAAGAATTATTTCATCTCCTTCGATTTTAATAGGACAAACAGCACCGCCACTTCCCTCTACAATTAAAAACTCGTACTTTTCCTTCATCTTTGAATAGTCACCTATAATCTTTTGAAGATTTATGTTTACTGACTCAACACGTGCTGCTAAGTGCGGTGAATATTGACTCTTAAGTGCATAAGACCCCATATTTTCATAATCCTCCTCAAGATTAGCAACATCCTTTACTTTCATTGCGTCATTTGGTATAACATTTCCGCATTTTCCACTTATACCACCGTTAAATACGCCCTTAAAGTATCCTGCATCAATTCCATCATCTCTAAGAGTTTTAACAATTAAAGAAGATACAAATGTTTTACCAACAGATGCGTCTGTTCCTGTTACAAAAATTCCACTTGCCATTTCTTCACCTTCTGTACTACTATTTTTCTTTCCTTTTTGAAATTATAAAAAATATTTCATTTACAAAGGAACTACTTATCCTTCAAAGTTATATTCCTACTACATTTCCTTCACTAAATAATATATACTAATTTCTATAATTTCTTTTATAGTCTATCATTTTTTTATAACTTTTCCAAACACTTTTTATTCTTTAATACTAACTAGTCATTTCATTGTAAAGCTTTGCAAGCTCAACTATAGCCCTGTCTGCCCCATATACATTAACACATGACGGATGAATTTTTTTTGCAATTTCCCTGTACCACTTTAATGCTTTTTCATTATCTACATAATATGATCGTTTTATATTAAGTTTTCTATCTCTTTCAATTCCATTAAGCTTTAATAAATAAAAAATATATTCATGTGCTTCGCTTTTAAAAAACTCTTCTTTATTTTTATTATTCTCTTCTTCTAAACAATCCGGACACGTACAAGTAACCCCTTTAAATTCTCTATTTATACCACAAACTATCCTTCTTATAAACTCAATTTTATTATAAAGTTCATGCCAACTGCTACTATTTATATTTATAAAATCTCTTATATCATTTTTAAATGTAATTTCTTTTATATCATCTTCAATAATTCTTTTAACTTCTATAAATTTACCTAATGCTTTTAATTCCTCTACAGAACCTACCTTTAACCACTCCATAATCAATCTCCTTCCTTTTAAATATTTATATTGCTTTATTTTATGTATTATTAATGTTTTATTGAATAAAATTTATAATCTTTAAATATATTTTTTTGTAAACAAATATAATTTAATATATTGAAATAAATATTATAAGTGCTATAATTAAATAAAGAAAACATTTACATAAGGCTAAATTTTAGTACTTTATTTAAGGAGTGATCAAATATGCAAAATTTCCATTCATTAGCTGACGATATTAATTTATTTCTTTTATCTAATAAAGGAGAATCTTTCACTTCAGAAGAAATTGATTCATTAATCAATTCAGTTCCTTACAATAATTTAAAGACAGCTTTAGCTTCTTGCAATAAAAGTGAGTTTACAGATCCAGTTCATCATATTGATACTGTTTGTTCTTACTTATCAAAAAAACGTTTATTAAAACAAATAAAGAAACACTCAGATTACGATAATAGAGATTTAAATGCTTTTACAATATAAATAAATAAAAGCCTAAAAATATTAAAAAATATTTTTAGGCTTTTTTTATAAGTTTAAAGTTAATAATTTTGAAATTATATAAGATATTACAGAAAAAAGTAATCCAATTGATAAGAAACTTATAAGTATAACATTTAACTTTATAATAGCAACGAGTACTATGCTATAGTCTACACCAACCATTATAAGTATTATGCTTAATATTAAACTTACAGCATATATGAACACTATTCCATCAAATGAATTTATTAAATCTGCTCTACTAAGTGACATATGCATGCTTATTGAAAATGCTATTATTATAAATATATAAAATTTTATATCGACAAAATTTCCAAAAGCAAAGAGTTCTTCTAAAATAAGCCATAATGAACTTGAAAGAGTTTCTATAAAATTCTCTATACTAAAACTATTTGACATATTTAAATAATTATTAAAATCAGTATGTTTTATAATTTCACTAAAACTACTTGGTAGAAGTAATCTAAAACTTAATATAAGTGTTAATGTTCCAATTAAAACTGGTGCTACTCCAATAAAGAAGTTCCCTATCCTTTGATATATACTTCTCTCTTCATAAGAGTGCCTTACATGTCCAAGTTCTCCAGACGCTCCAATTCTAGTAGAAAACCACTTTACATCAATTACATTGTGTCTAAATACCTTACACATTATAAAATGCCCAAATTCATGCACAGTTGTTCCAATAAAGCCTGTTATTAATATTCCTTTATCCTTAAATCTTCTATATATTAAAGTATTGCACGCACTCTCTATCCATCCTATTAAAAGTCCAAATACAACAATAGAAAGAATTGTTCCTAATGTAAATACCATACTTAGTATAAATATTTCTGTCATCTAAAATCCCTCCAAATTATAAAAGACTATATTTAATTAAAGACCATTAAAAGAAAATATAATCTATTCTTTTAATGGTCTTTTAATTATATTAAATTTATTTCTTTTTTAGTCTTAATCTTGCAGGACCTCTACTTTTTTTACCTTTGTATCTTGGGCCATCTGCTTGTTTTCTAGGGGCTCTGCTTCTTGGATCATCATCTGAGAATTTCTCTCTATTTCCAGCTTTACCTCTTCCTTTATTTTGGTTGCCTCTTTCTTTCTTCTTATCAGCTTCCTTAGTATCTTTAGTCTTCTTTTTCCCTTTATAAGGACTATTACCCTTATAACCTGTAGTAGTCTTATTATTAGATCTATGAAGACTTGCTAAGTATCTAGTCTCTTGTGTTTGAATTAAGCATTTAGGACCATTTCCTATTAAGTCCTCTCTTCCAGCTAACATTAAAGCTTCATGAACTAACTTGTAATTATGAGGCTTCTTAAATTGAAGAAGCGCTCTTTGCATAGCTTTTTCTTCTTTTGTTCTTGGTACATAGATTTCTTCCATTGTTATTGGATCAAACCCTGTATAAAACATTGTTGTTGAAAGTGTGCCTGGTGTTGGATAAAAGTCTTGCACTTGCTCTGGTTGATACTTAGTATCTCTCAAGTACTCAGCAAGCTCTACAGCCTCTTTTAATCCGCTTCCTGGATGACTTGACATTAAATATGGTATTAAGTACTGTTCTTTACCAAGTTGCTTATTTATTTTAAAGAACTTCTCTCTAAATTTATCATAAGTCTGTCCTGATGGTTTACCCATATATTTTAATGCGTTTGCTGATACATGTTCAGGTGCAACTTTAAGCTGACCACTTACGTGATGCTCTACAAGTTCTCTAAAGAATGTATCATCTTTGTCTGCCATAATATAATCATATCTAAGTCCTGAACGTACAAATGCTTTCTTTACTTTAGGAATCTTTCTTATACTTCTAAGTAAATGTAAATACTCTGTATGGTCTACATCCATGTTCTTACATGGCTTTGGAGTTAAACATTGCTTATGTTTACATGCTCCAATAGTAAGCTGAGTTTTACAGGCTGGTTTTCTAAAGTTTGCAGTTGGACCACCAACATCATGTATATATCCTTTAAAGTCTTTAAGTTCTGTAATTTCTCTAGCTTCTTCTAATATTGATTCTTCACTTCTACTTTGAACTGCTCTACCTTGGTGGAAAGTAATAGCACAGAAGTTACAGTTTCCAAAACATCCTCTTGAACTTACAATAGAGAATTTAACTTCCTCAATAGCAGGGATTCCTCCATCCTTTTCATATATAGGATGATAACTTTTAGTATATGGAAGTCCATATACTTCATCAAGTTCTTCTCTTGTAAGTGGCATTTCTGGTTTATTTATAACAACATATTTGTCGCTATGCTTTTGAAGTAACATTCTTCCACGAACTGGGTCTTGTTCTTCATCTTGTATTTTAAACGCTTTAGCATATTTAACTTTATTTTCAGTTACTTCTGCCTTTGATGGCATTACAATGTAGTCTCCATATACTTCATCTAATGAATCAATAATATAGCAAGTACCATTTATATGTCTTATATACTTAGCTTCGAATCCTTCATTTAAAGAATTTGCAACTTCAACTATTTGCTTTTCACTCATTCCGTATACTAGAAGATCTGCTCCTGAATCTACAAGAATTGAATTTCTTACATTATTACCCCAGTAATCGTAATGTGCAAATCTTCTAAGACTCGCTTCAATTCCTCCGATTACTATGTTTACATTTTTATAAGCTTCTCTTATCTTGTTACAGTAAACAATAGTTGCTCTATCAGGTCTTAGCCCCATCTTTCCACCTGGTGAGTAAAGATCTTTATCTCTTAATCTTTTACTTACAGTATAATGGTTAACCATTGAATCCATATTACCAGCATTAACTAAGAATCCAAGTCTTGGTCTTCCAAGTTTCTTAAAATCCTCAATGTTGTGCCAATCTGGTTGTGCTATGATACCAACTTTATATCCTGCATTTTCTAATACTCTAGAAATTATTGCTGTTCCAAAACTGTGATGATCTATATATGCATCTCCTGTAACTAATACAAAGTCACACTGTTCCCATCCTCTATCTATCATATCTTGTTTACTTATTGGTAAAAACTCGTTATTTATCACAATATCACCTTCTCTGTCTATTTTAAAACGTAAATTCTAAAAAAAATTTATTTTTCTTAAATCACATCTTCCTATTTTATAATATTTTAAATTAAATTAAAACATATATTTTTTAATAATAACATAAAACTATGCTACTTGACCAATTATACTACTAATTGTTTCCTTTTAGACAAAATAATAACCACACCCTTTAAAAAGTGTAGTTATTTTTATAATTTAAAATTAGTTTTGTTCCAATATCATCTCAAGACCAATAATTGCAGCACCAAGCGCACCGCATATTTGAGGTTCATTTGCAATGAATAATTTACTGCTTAATCTATCTTCTATAGCTTTAATTACGCCTTTATTTTTAGCGACTCCTCCTGTCATCATATATCTTTCTTCTCTTCCTACTCTATCTACAAGCCCAACTGTTTTAGTTGCAATTGATTTATTAACTCCATGAATTATATCTCTTCGTTCTTTATTGTCAGCAATTAAAGATACAACTTCTGATTCTGCAAATACAGAACATACACTTGTTATTGTTAAATCTTCATTATAAGACAATCCTTCTTCTGACATTTCTTCAAGAGAAATTTCTAGAGTTTTTGCAATCATCTCTAAAAACCGTCCAGTACCAGCTGCACATTTATCGTTCATAACAAAACTTTTAACATTTCCTTTTTCATCTAATGATATAGCCTTACTATCTTGTCCACCAATATCAATAATCGTTCTAACTTCATTATTTAAAAAGTGTGCACCCTTTCCGTGGCATGTAATTTCTGTAACATTCTCATCAACAAAGTCAATATTATACCTTCCATATCCTGTACCTACAATTAATGATATATCCTCTTTTTCTAATCCAGATTCACATAATGCCAGTTCATAAGCCTTATTTGCAGAATCCATACTCTTTGCACCAGTTTTTACTATAATACTACTCAATACTTTTTTATTTTTATCTACTATTATAATATTAGTAGAAGTTGAACCACTATCTATTCCCATTACATATATTTTATCTTTATTTATAACCTTATTCATTTTAATATTTCCTCCAGTTAACTGCTCATTAAAAGCTTCAATACGTGTCTTTATTTGACCATTACTTTGATTTGTAAGGTCTGTTTCAACCTTAATAATTGGAATCTCTCCCTTTTGGAGATTTAAATACTCAAAAGAATAATAATCACAAAATTTTAAAGTGTGGTATACTATACCTTTTAAATTCGGGTCTAATGTTAAATCTCTTCTATTATTTATATCAGCCATTCTCATGCAAGGGGTATATCCTAATACCTCATTTGAGTACCAATTCATAGCATCATCTAAGTCATTAAAGTTTTTAATTTCATTAATATAATGTTCTTTTGAACAAGTTTCATTTACTAATTTGTAATCTAAATTATCTTCAATCTTCCTAAAAAAATCTTTTGAAACTTTAGCACCTAACACTTGAATATATGGCGTATCTTTTCGTTCTTCTTTCTCTACATATTTATACAGCCCTTCATTAAACTTATTTAAATCAAACTTCTTACCACTAACCTTTTCGTATTCATTAATAAACTTAATAAGTTCCTTCTTATACATCTCTTTAGAACAACAACTATTTTTCCTTGGTAAATCCATCATATATACAAACTTTATTGAAGGTATTTTTTCTAATGTATCTTTAAGTCTCCTTATTGAATCACAACAATTTATTAATAATACTTTATCTATTTTTTTATCTATGAAAACATCTAAAAGCGCCTTACTATAAGAACACATATTCGGATGAATCAATGTTTCTGATTTATCAAATCTATCAATTTCACTATCTATTATAAATCCCTCTTCTCCAAATCCATCAAAGATGGCAAAAGGACTATATTTACACATACAAGCTATCATATTAAATTTTCTCCTTTAGTTATTAATTATTTCAAAGAAAGCATCCAATCTAGTTTTATTTTGTCCTTCTTGACTATTTCTTCTATCAACTGCATCTCCATCTATACTTAGAAGCGGTATATTGTTTTCATCAAGAATGTCTTTAAGTATTAAAGAGCCCCCACTAGACTGTTTGCAACCAAAGTGACAGAAATTAATTACTCCATCTGCATTAAGATCTTTTGCAAGTTTTAATATATTATTTCCTCGTCTTTCATAGGGTCCGTTAAATGAATTAAGTATTATTTTCTTTGCTATAGATGCATAAGGTTTTTTCTCGTCTAGCTTATGCATATAATCTCCATTCATATCAGACATTAAAAGTTGATAATCCTCATTTAAATCTAAATACTTTTTTATAGATTCACTATAAAAGGGTAATAGATGTACCCATAAAAGTCTCTTTTTTGCTTCTTTCTGTGGATATGCCTTTATATCATCTAAAAGCATCTTATAAAACTTAAGGGTATCTTCTCTTCCCATCCCAGGATGTGTTGTAAACACTTTAAACATTTCTGATGTTAGCGTATTTGGGAAATATTTAGTTTTTAAAATTTCTAAATATTTTGTATAGTAATCAATTGATTTATTTTCATTTAAGATAATACGTGAAAGCTTATCTTCATCTAATTTCTTTTTAGTATTATCCTCAATGAAAGTAACCATTTCATGTAATTGTTCCTCTACATACTCTTCTGCATCTCTAGAATACTCATAAGGAACATCTATAATAAATTTATCAATTTCATATATTTCTGAAACACATCTAAATGTATTTACATTACCATCACAAGCAGTCGAAGTAGTAATAGCAAATTTAGGTTTTTTTATTACATTACTAAGAGCACCACCAATGAAAGTTTTATGATAAGAACATAAACTGTCTGAAATACCATAAGATTCAGCTATATTTATGAATGCATCCTCACATTTTGTCCCTGAAATATAGGATGAGTATGCCTCAATTAATTGTGGGTGAATATCAAATGCGTGTAAAAATTCTGTTGGTGTAAACACATTTACAAAGGCTGTATTTTCAGGATCTCTCATAGGTTCTAAAGTAAATTTCATACAAAGTTTTGCTAAATATCTTAGGGATTTTGGAAGGTCTTTATCCCCCATGAATTTTAAATTTAAATACTCTGCATTGTATCCAAGTTTCAAAAGTTTTGAGACCTTCTCTGGTTTATCCATATTTTTTTTAAGTATGTCACTATAAATTTTTATAAAGTCCATATTATCTCCTTAAAGGTATTTTTTCTTTAAGTATATATTTAATTTGTTTACTCAATTTTGCGGTTTTATGTATATTAAATTAACAAAATAGCAAGTTCATTTAAATTTTCCAAGTTATAAATATTATTTATAACTACATAAATAAACAATATTTTATTTATTATTTTAAAGATATATAATAGAAGTATATTAATGGTATAAAGGAGTGTTATTTTATGAAAGAATTAAAAGGACAAGATATATTAAGAAATCCTTTCTTTAATAAAGGAACAGGATTTACAGAAGATGAGAGAAAAAACTTAGGACTTATAGGTCTTTTACCTAGTGAAGTTAGAACAATAGAAGAACAAGAAATTTTAGTTTATGAAAAAGTTACTACAATAGAAAATAACTTAGATAAACATTTGTATCTTATGGATTTATATAATAGAAATAGAAGTTTATTCTATTACACAATATCTAGACATGTTAAAGAACTTCTTCCTATTATATATACACCAACTATAGGGGACGCTGTTATAAACTATTCAAATACATTTAACAGCCCAAGTGATGCAGTATTTTTATCTGTGAACCATAAAGAACTTATTGAAGAGGCTTTAAAAAATGCATCAAAAGATTTAGATGAAATAAAATTAATTGTTGTAACAGATGGTGAAGGTGTTCTTGGAATTGGTGACTGGGGTGTTAATGGTGTTAGTATATCAATAGGTAAACTTGCAGTTTATACAGTTGCCGCTGGAGTAAACCCAAGAAATGTTCTACCCGTTGTAATTGATGCTGGTACAAATAATGAAAAGCTTTTAAATAATCCCTTCTACTTAGGCGAAAAACATCTTAGAATTCGTGGAGATAAGTATGATGAATTTATAGATGAATTTGTTAAAACCTCTATAAAACTTTTCCCTGAAGTTTTATTACACTGGGAAGATTTTGGACGTTCAAATGCAAGTAGAATTTTAGAAAAATATAGAGAACAGGTATGTACTTTTAATGATGATATTCAAGGTACAGGCGTTATGATGGTTTCAGCAATGAATTCTATATGTAAAATTACTAATAAGCAAGTTAAAGATCATAAAATTTTAGTATTTGGTGGTGGTACTGCTGGCATTGGAATATGCGATCAAATATTATTTGAAATGGTAAATGACGGTTTAAGCCATGAAGAAGCTTTAAATAATTTTTATGTATTTGATAGATTCGGATTGATTACTACAGATCTTAGTGATCTCACTGAAGGCCAAAAGAAGTATGCTAAAAACAGATCTGACTTTGGAGATAATCCATCTCTTAATAATCTAGAAAATGTAATTGAATTAATTAAACCTACAGTGTTAATTGGAACATCTGGTGTATTTGGTGCATTTACAGAAGAAGCCGTTAACCTTATGGCAAAATATAATGAACGTCCTGCTATTATGCCAATATCAAACCCAACAAGTCACAGTGAGGCTACAGCAGTTGATCTTATAAATTGGACTAGTGGTAAAGCTTTAGTTGTTACTGGAAGCCCTTCAGCGCCTGTTATATATGATGGAGTTACTTATAATATAGGACAAGCTAATAATGCTTTATTATATCCAGGTCTTGGTCTTGGTTTAATAACTTCAAAACCAACTACAGTGACAGACTCTATTTTATCAAAAGCAGCCCATGCAATTATAGAGATTCAAGATTTAAGTACAGTTGGCGCATCAATTCTTCCACCTGTATCTATGCTTAAAGAAACTTCTAAGTTAGTTGCTGAAGCAGTTGTATCAGAAACTATAGTTGAAGGATTAAATAGAGTTGCTATAACAGATGCTAAAGAAGCTGTTATAAAAGAAATATTTGAAGCATATTATTAGAATAACTAAAATGGTAGAAAGATTATGTCTTTTTACCATTTTTTATTGTATTGATTTATTTACTATGTAAAATAGTGTATTCTACTATTAAAGGAGTTGATTTATATGAATTTAAGAGATTTAGAATATTTTCATTATTTATGTGAAACAAAAAATTTTACTCAAACTGCAAAAAAACTATTTGTATCGCAGCCATCCATAACAATGTCTTTACATAGGCTTGAGACAGAATTAAATACTAAACTTATAATCAGAGATAATTCAAAGAAACAACTAACTTTAACGGAGTCAGGACAAGTGTTAAATAAGCGCGTCCAAAATATTCTTTATCAAATTCATGAAGCGAAAATTGAAATTTCAAAAATTAATAGTAAAAAAATAAAGCTTGGAATTCCACCAATTATTGGAGCTTACTTCTTTCCTATATTCATTAATTCTCTTGTGGAAAATGGCTTTGTTAATAATATAGATTTCGTTGAGACAGGCTCTCTTAAAATGAATGAACTCTTATTGTGTGGAAAAGTTGATATAGCATTAATTGGATCTCTATCCCCTATAAACAATGAAAATATACAGTCTACTACACTAAAAAAAGATGAGTTTATGCTTTGTGTTAGTGAAAACCACAAGCTAGCAAATAAAACTGAGATTGACTTTAAAGAACTTTCTGATGAACAGTTTATAGTTCTAGGAAACTCTTACATTCATAATAATGTTTTAGAATCTCTTTTTATAAAAAATAACATTGTACCTAAAAACATTTATAAAACTGATGAAATTCAAACTGCTAAATCATTAATTGCATCAAATTTAGGTGTTGGTGTAATGACTAATATGGCTGTTAAAAATATGACAGGAATAAAAATATTACCTTTAAAAGAGAAGTTATTTTTTTACATATCAATAGCATATAAAAAAGATCATTACATAAGTGATACTGAAATGGAAATAATTGATTTGATTTTATCTAAAAAACTATAGTTATGTTTATATTTTCTTAATAAGATTGACATTTCATTCATTAAATAACCGTTAATTTTACCATTTAGCGCGCTAAATTGGTAATATATATTAATATTATTGTATAATTTCCATGTATTTTTTGAATCAAAGTCGATTTTTGTCCTATTTTTTTTATTTATTTAATAACATTCATTTAATTTATTTGATAATTTATCATATGAAAACATTGTGATTTCATTATATTTTATGTAAACATTTATGTAAACATGCACAATCGAAATTTTTAATATTTTATTTCTTTGTTTCAATATGATATTCTTATTTTCGACGATACAGAACGGCGTGTTTATGTGTTGTTTTTTATTTTTTATTTTTGGAGGTTAACTAATGAACAAAGTTAAATGTAAACAATTAACTATAAAACTAATATTCTTCTTCCTTGGTGTTTGGATAATACAAGCTGGTGTAGCTTTATTTATCGGTGCTAATATAGGATCAGATCCTTTTACAGTATTCACTTTAGGATTATCTAAACTATTTGGAATAACTCCAGGACAAGGAAATATGCTCATCACATTTACATTCCTAGTTATTATATTTATTTTTTCAAGAAAATCAATTAATATAGGTACAGTACTTGCAATGATTTCCGCTGGACCATTTATAGATTTAATGCTTAACGTATTTAAAGTAATTCCTTTTGCTGAATTTAACTACTTAGTTAAAGCATTAGTTTTAATTTTAAGTTGTGTAATTATTGCTATAGGATTCTCAATGCTTAAGGCTACAGATTTAGGAGTTGCTCCTAATGACCTTATACCACTTATAATATCAGACTTCTCAAAGAAAGAATATCGTTGGATTCGTATGACAATGGATATAACTTTATTTGTAGTTGGATTCTTACTTGGTGGTATTGATAGAACAGCTGGAATTGGTGCCTTTGGTGGTACAGTAATTGCTGCATTATTAACTGGTCCATTAATACAATTCTTTATGCCAATATTAGAAAAGTTCGTTCATAAAATAATATATGTTGGTGAAGATTGTAATTCAATCGCTGAATAATATTATAAATTATAAAAAGACGCACAATTGTGCGTCTTTTTTTATATAGTGTTTATAATTAACATTACAATTCCTTGAATTAATCCTATTGCTCCACCTAAAAAGAATCCTAATATTTCAATGTGCTTTAATTCTTTTTTAGCTACACTTATAATTATTCTTTCAAGTTCTAATAAATCTAATTCATTAACTTTCTCTTCAACTATCTTTTCTATACTTACTCGTTCTTTAACTTTATCTACAAGCTTTAATTCTATATCTTCTAAAGCTCCATCCATTTCGTTATTTATAATGTTATCAATTGGTCCTTGTACCATCATTCTAAAAGGCCCTGGGACAAAATCCATCTTCTCACTAACTATGCCTCTTATTTTATCTTTAACATAGTTTAAAAGTTCTTCTTTGTCACTATCACTAAATCCATCTTTTATGAGATCATCTATTGATAAAAGTTCCTTTGAAACAACTTCACCAATATTTTTTGCAATCTCTTCTTTTCTTTTTGGAATAAGACCCATTATTTCTATATTTAATATAGGTATTCTAATTGGGTTTATTGGTCTAAACATAAGCTTTATTGCTAATATATTTGTTATCCATCCTATTATACCGCCAATTAAAGCCAGTACAACTATTAAAATTATGCTTTTCATTTGTATTATTCCTCCATTAATATATGCATTTAACACAATATATAGCTTACATTATTTTAATAGATTAGTCTACAGTTTAAAGCCTTCTTGAATCCTCTTTACTTATGAACCCAGTACTAATACACCAGTCTATGTCTTTTATAAGTCTATCTCTATCTTCCATAAGTTCACCTTTTAAACTTACATAATTTGAGGCATGATTACTTCTAAATATAATTTTACTAGTTGTTTCTATATTCTGAATCATAAGCTTTATTTCTTCTAATATTTCAATACCATTTAATGTTTCAAACTTACCACTTTTAATATTATTATACATTTCTGTACCAGGTTCAATCATAAGACTTAGTACGCTTGCATAATCTGGTGATATATCACTTATAGCTTTTCCAGTTTCTACTGCATGTATGTAAGATTTCTTCTTCCCTCCAACCCCCGCTATTACAGTTGCTGATAATAAAATTCCACTTGCTCTTATTTTCTTAGAAGCCTTTATAATTTCATCTCTTGTAGCCCCTTTATTTATATCCTCTAAAATCTCAGCACTTCCACTTTCAAGTCCCATATACACCATCTTTAATTTAAGACTTTTAAGTTCTTTAAGTTCCTCTTCAGTTTTTTCAATAATAGACTTAGGTGATGCATACATTGTAATACGCTCACATTCTTTAAACACTTCATTTATATAAATCATTATTTCTCGAAGAGTATCCATTTTAATTATTAACGCATCCCCATCTGCTAGAAATATTCTATCAACGCTTCCATATTCATTTCTAAACTCATCAATTTCTCTCTTTATTACTTCTAAAGGCTTTATTTTAAACTTTTTAGATTTATACATACTACAAAATGTGCATTTATTATGAGAGCAACCTAATGTAACTTGGATAATCAAACTATTCCCTTCACTTGGTGGTCTATATAATGGCATGTCATACATCTTCTTACACTTCCTTGTTTTAAATTTATTATTTTATTTTTTTATATATAGTTCTTAATATTAAAGTTATTATTATTGTAAATAGTATAACTACAACTGCACATAACATAAAATAACTTTCCGGAAGAACATTAATTATAGGATCTTTTTTTGGATCAAAAATCCAATAATCATTGTTAAAGAATATACCATGGAATTTATTAAATATGTAATTAAAGTCCACATAAAATGCTATTAGTAATGAAGTAAAAGCAATTAAAGTAAAGTTAAATGTATATTTAAAACTTTCTATTGGAAACTTTATTACTTTTCTTTTATTAAGAAGAAAAATAATAATCCCAATTACAATAAGCATTATAAATATAATTTCAAGTGAAACTATTATTTCTTTTACTTCATAAAAATGTATTTCACCTTCCCCACTCATCTTAAAGTTTTCAAGGTTTAATTTTTCTATAAACGGATTCCTTATGTAATTAATTACTCTAGTATAATCTTCTATAACTTTCTCCCTTGGAATTGTTACTTTATCCATTATTTTAAGCATTGGAATACTTAACTTATAAATAATTGTCGAATTTAATACAAGTATAACCGATCCTATAATTGCTGTTAAAAATAGATATATTATTGCAATTGAATTTTTTAATGTCCTTTTCATTCTTTCCCCTTAACCCTTCATTATTTTCTATTTATTTTATCATATTATTGTAATTTATTGTATAATTACTCTTAACTTCTATGGATATATAATAAAATAATAATAAAATTAAAGCTGCATCAAAAATATTTAATGCAGCTAATTTCTTATTCCATTACAACTTCTTCTGCTTCTTCTTTTTCTCTCTTAAATGCTTTTGCTAAAACTTTTCTAGCCATATCAAAAGGTATAATAGTTAACGCTAAAGCGATTATTAAAACCCAGTTTCTTAAACTAATCGGAGTGCATTTAAAGAAATCTCCACCTATATAAGTTAAAGCTACTTGAACTACAACTATTATTCCCATAACTTTTGTGAAACCTTTGTTTTCAGATAAATTCTCTAGTATATTTATTCCTTCATTTCTTACATTGAATCCATTTGCTACAGCAATAAGGACAAACAATGAAAAGAATCCTGTCATAAATGCTTCTTGACTATTAAATTGATTTAAGAAAAATGGTGTCTTTAAGAATATAAAACTAAGTATAGTAATCCAAACACCTGCTGATAATACTTGATTCATCATTACTTTTGAAACTATACTTTGATTTCTAGACTTTGGCTTTTCTTTCATATATTCTTGAAGTGCTGGTTCTGCACCAAGTGCTAAAGCTCCAAGCCCATCCATCACAAGGTTAATCCATAGTATATGAGTAATACTTAACGGTTCTTCAATACCTAAAAATGGTGCTATCGCACAAATAGCAACTGCTGAAACATTAATAGTTAATTGGAACTTTATAAATTTTAATATATTGTTGTAAATTGTTCTGCCATATAATATTGCATTTTCAATTGATTTAAAGTTATCATCTAATATAACTACATCCCCAACTTCTTTTGCAACATCTGTTCCTGATCCCATAGCAAATCCAACATCAGCTCTTTTAAGTGCAGGTGCATCATTTACACCATCACCAGTCATACCACAAACTAAATTCATTTCTTGAGATATTCTAACCATTCTTGATTTATCAGTCGGAAGTGCTCTTGCAATCACTCTTAAATTCGGAAGAATTTCTTTAATTTCATCATCAGTCATATTATTAAGCTCTTCTGATGTTATTGCTATATCCCTACTATTTGTTATAAGTCCACTATCTTTTGCAATGGCAACTGCAGTTTCTTTTCTATCTCCAGTTATCATAACAACTTGAACTCCAGCATTTTGTACTTCTTTTATAGCAAGTTTTGCTTCTGGTCTTACATCATCTCTTATTCCAACAAATCCAATCATTATTAAGTCTTCTGGAAGTTCATCAATAACTAATTCACTTTCACTATATGCAAAGGCAAGAACTCTCATAGCCTTATCAGCTAACTGATCAATTTTGTTATTTATTTTTTCCTTATCTAAAGTAACAATATCTCCATTTTCATTTACATACTTTGTAGCTTTTTTAAGTAGCCTTTCTGGCGCACCTTTGTATACTGTAACATCACTTAAATGTGCTGCTGAATACTTATTTTTAGAATTAAATTGTTGTGTGTTTTCTATAGCTATGTGACCATACTTGTTCATTTCTTCTTCTGTTAAAAACTGAAGAAGTGCTTTATCTGTTGCATTTCCACCAATAATTTGATTATTAGCATCAAACATAGCCGTTGTATTTTTACCTATACACATACCTACTAATTCTTTAATTTTTTTACTTTCATTGTAACTACTCTTTACATTTCCATCAAAAAATTCAACTACTTCTAGTTTACCTTTTGTAATCGTACCTGTTTTATCACTAAATAATATATTAAGTGAGCCCGCTGTTTCTATTCCAACAGGTTTTCTTACTAATACATTATTTTGAAGCATCTTTGCTGTATTTCTCATTAATACAATAGCAATCATAAGAGGCAACCCCTCAGGAACTGCCATTACAATTATTACAACAGCTAGCATCACAGTTTCAAGTAAGTCTTTAAATACAAATACAAACCCTGTATCTAAATACGCTTGAACACCACCTATTAATATAACTTTATTTAATATTAAAGCAAAAGCAATAACTACTGCACCAATGTATCCAAACTTTGATATTTTATCAGCTAAATCTGTTAATTTTACTTTAAGTGGACTTTCAACATCATCATCCGCCATATCTTCTGCCATTTGACCCATGACAGTCTTCATTCCAACTTTTTTAACTTCCATTATTCCATAACCATTAAATACAACAGTTCCTCTAAATAATGAATGTTTATCTACAAATATATCACCTGTAATTGCAATTTCATCTTTATAACTAAAATCATTTCCAGTTGCAATCTTTTCACATTCTTCAGCTTCTCCATTTAAAGCTGAATTATCCACTCTTAAATCTCCACTAATTAAAACACCATCTGCTGGTATTTTATCTCCAAACTCTAAAATAACTAAATCAGATACAACAACATCATCAACTAAAATTTCAATTGCTTTTCCATCCCTATAAACTTTACACGTATCTTTTTCTGCATTATTTTTAAGTTTTCTATATTCATTATCTGAAGCCATCTCTGTTTTAGCAGAAATAAATGTTACTAGAAATACTGATATTACAATACCAACTAATTCTCCCCATTCTGCATATCCCATAACTGCCATAACTGCAAGTATACAAGCTATTGCAAGTAATAATTTTATCATAGGATCTCCAAATGCCTCTTTAAACTTTTGCAAAAATGTTTCTGGTTCTGCTTCTGTTATAAAGTTACTACCATATTCCCTTCGACTTTTTTCTATTTCCTCTTTACTTAAACCCTTATACAAATTACTTGCTCCCATCCCTATTATTTTTTATTATATAAAATACTATGCTAAATTTAGCATAGTATTTATAACAAAACTTATTTAACTATTGATATAATGCTAAAACCCCATTTAAATCTGCTATTTTACCTTCTCCAATAGCTTTAAATTGCCACTCAGCACCTTCTCTGTATAGCTCTGCAAATATTATTGCTGTAGCTGTTGAACCATTTTCTTTTAAATTAAATCTACATAGTTCTTTTTCTCCATTATTAGTATCTAATAATCTTACATATGAATTATCTACCATTCCAAAAGTTTGTCTCTTTTCCATTGCCTTATCTATTGTTACTACGAATACTATTTTTTGAATTTCATTACTTATTTGACCTAAGTTCATTTCGATTCTTTCATCATCTCCATCACCGGCACCCGTTCTATTATCCCCACCTAATGAAATACCTTGTCCCATTTTATTATTAAAGAATATTACATTTGATACAGTATTAAATTTATTATTTCTATCTAACATAAATGCAGCTATGTCTAAATCAAAATCTGTTCCACCTCTTGATATATCCCATCCTGCTCCTAAAGTAACATTTAAAAGACCTGGATTTCTCTTTGTTAAGTCAAGAATTGAATTCTTTTCTAAGTTTAAAATATTTGCTGAAGTACCACTATTATTTTGTAATGGCATTCCCCCACCTAAGTTTATTCCCATAATTTATCCCTCACTATTCTTATTTATATTCTTTCTCTAAGTCACCAATTGTAGTTTTTAATAATTCTCCAACTGCTTTAAAGTTCCAGTTAGACCCTTCTCTAAATAGTTCAGCGAAAATAATACCTGTATTATCTCCTCCATTTTCCATAAGATTAAATCTACATATCTCTCTTTCTCTATTGTCAGCATCTAATAATCTTACATATGAATTTCTAACCATCCCGAAAGTTTGTCTTCTCATTTTAGCTCCGTATATAACAACAGTGAAAACAACTTTAGTACATTCAGTTGGAATATTTGGTAATGAAACTATTATTCTTTCATCATCACCTTCACCTTCACCAGTTAAATTATCTCCTGTTAAGTAAATACCTTGAGATTTCTTTGAACCAAAGTATACTAAGCCTTTCTTCCCAATAAGTTTACCATCACTATTTAATAAAAGCGCTGCTAAATCTAAGTCAATGTCAGCACCCCTTGTACTAACATCCCATCCTGCACCAACAATCATATTATTAAGTGATGGATTAGTTTTTGTAAGATCTAATATATCATTTTTTTGTAAATTCAAAATACCAGCTTGAGGTGCTCTACTTTGAGGTACAGCAGCCTCATTACTTGTACTATTTGTTTCATTAACAATCTTTTTTAAAAAACCAAACATTTATATTCCCCTTTCATATGTCAAAACTACATATATAAACCAAGTATTCCATTTAAATCAGCTATTTTTCCCTCTCCAAGAGCTTTAAAGTTCCATTCAGAACCTGTTCTATAAAGTTCAGCAAATACTACTGAAGTTGCAGTTGAACTATTTTCTTTTAAGTTGAACCTGCAAATCTCTCTTTCGCCGTCTTTTGCATCTAATAACCTTACAAAAGAATTTTCTACCATTCCAAAAGTCTGTCTCTTTTGCATAGCTTCGAATATACTTACAACAAAAACAATTTTTTGAACAGAATTACTAATCATTGATAAATCAATTTGTATTCTTTCATCATCACCATCACCTGCTCCTGTTCTATTGTCTCCTTCAAGAAGTATTCCTTGCCCTTGCATATTATTAAAGAAAATCACACTTTGTCCTACGTCTGTAATTTTAGAATTTGAATCTAAAAGAAATGCAGATATATCAAGATCAAAACTGTTTCCTGAAGCTGCAACATCCCAACCTGCTCCTAAAATAACTTTTTCTAGTCCTGGCTCTTTCTTTGTCAAATTTAAAATATCATTTTTCTTTAAATTTAAAGCTCCAGTTTGTGTGTTATTTTTATTATTATTCCCTAATCCAAAGTTTCCCCCTAAACTAATTCCCATATATATACCTCCATTTTTATATAAAATACCCTTTTTAATATTATTTTCCTTTAATAGTTTTATTTTACCATATGGCATATTTGTGTCAATATTTTGAACTTTTTTTATGATTATCATTTAATTGCGACTTATTTTTTACTATTCGTTAAAAATATTCATATATTATTCATATATATTTTAAAATATTAATACTTTCAATTTATCTCTTAAATAAATACAATTAAAAGTACTACTTCTCTTTATAAATTTATATTTCTTTTCATATCTTTCTTTATTGACTCAAGTCTTACTACATTTTGACCTCTTTGTTGCTTATTGGCCTCTTGAATTGCCTTAGTCTCTTCAATGCCTTTCATTATTGTTGCATAAGATTTTTCTAAAGTTTCTATGCTAATTGAACTTGATGATGCCATTCTTGCAATATTAGCTGATTGTGTTGCTGTGTTTGCAGCATTCCTTTGAATAAGTTCATTTGTCTTATCATCTAATTGCTTAATTGATTTTGCTTGTATCTCTTGACGCTTTAATATTACAGCTTGAGCTAAACATTGTTTAAATATTGGAAGTGTTACTATAAATGATGAATTAATTTTTCTCATTAAATTAAAGTTTGACATTTGAATATTTTGAATCATTGGGACAGCTTGTATCGCTACATTTTCTGCTATTCTTAAATCATATATTCTTTGTTCTAGCATTTCTTTAGCCATTTCTAACTTTTGAATCATCATCTGTTTTTCTTCAGGGTTTATTTGATTAGCATTTTGGTATTGAATAATGTAAGCTTCAATCTCTTCAACTGCCATTTCTCCTGCTACAATATATTTCTCTAATAGCTGATAGAACTGAACATTTCCATCTGCTAATTTCTTTAATTTATTATTAGACTCTCTTATTTCAGCTTCATATCTTCTTAATAGAACATATACCTTTTCAACTTCAATTCCCATTGTGTCATACTTTTGGAATAGCTTTGCAACTGATGTCTGCGCTGCTTTAAATATTTTGCTAAACATTGTTGGCTCTTTAACATCCTCTAATTCCTTAACATCAAACTTATCCATTATTTTAGTTAGATGTACTAACATTTCACTTACTTCTTCTGATTTAACTTCTTTCATTGAACTTAAAAGTTCATCTGAAACTTTAGATATATTAGAACTTGCTTGTTGACCAAATTGTATTATTGAATTTGGGTTTGCAATTTCAACTTCACTTGTTAAAGCTTGCACTTCAGGTAATTGTCTTAATCTTACTTTATAAGCTTCTGGCTCTTCCCCTATTTGATCTGGCATTTCTTGTTGGTACCCCATCATACCTTGGTTGTTCATCATACCTTGATTACTTGTCATTCCTTGTCCATTCATCATATCAAAATTATTATTCATTATTATCTTCTCCTTAAAACCCTTTATTTGAATATTCTCTTTAAAATACTAGAACCCCTAAATTCTAATTTTCTATATTTCGATTCATAATTCATTTGCTCTAATCTAGTTATAATTATCCTATCTTCTTTTATAATTTTTCTAATATTACAAAGTCCTGATGGATTAAATATAACAATATCTATACCTATAAGATGTAAATATCCAAGCAGCATAACAATAGATTCATTAATTGACTCTTCCCCATTTAAGTATATTACTACTTTAGGCACACTTGATGTAAAATCAAAATTATCAATTATTCTAACAATATTTTCATTCATTGATATTATTAAAACTAATAATTTTAATGTTCTATCTTTATCAAAATTTATATTAAACAAATCTTTTTCAAGTATTGCCTCATTAAACTTATTTAGTATTAAATTTTGAACTTCATCACTATATTTAGAAAATTTATATATTGGTAACTTCTTTATTTCTTCGATATCAAATGTTCCATCACTTAACTGACAAAACATAAGCTGATACATATCGTCTGTTACCCTTGCATCTTGTGATATTAATCCACTATTAAAAAACAATGTACTTTGAGAATTTACACATTTATTTACAAGTTCTTGATACTTATTATTATCTAAATATTCCCCATCAACTTTGTAAAAGAAACATGGCACTTTCACTGTAGTATTTGAAGTTTTAAATCCAGGTCTTAATTTTGCAGGTTCATTTAAATATATTTCTAAATCCTCTACAATACCGCTTAATAGAACAGATTTAGTATATCCCCCTCTAAATTGCCATGGTACATACATCCCTGTATTTGAAAACAATTCCTCTCTTACATCTCTTTGAATAGATTTTGTAAGTGTTTCGTTAACTTCAACTACTCGTCCTACTTTTGATCTTTCTTTAAAACTTTGTATTTCTAAAATGCTCATGCCTTTAATTAATATACTTAATGAATCTTTATCTACTTCCTCAAAATACTCTTCTTTTAATGGATTTATATAAATAACATCAAAGCTCATTAAATGTAACATAGTTAAAAAATAAATTTCATGCCTTGAAATATTACCATAGTAAATACATTTAGGGTTTAAATCACCTTCAAAATCAATATCTTTTAAATAAGAGTAGCTCCATACAATTAGCTTTGTAATAAAATTATTCCTTACGCTATCACTAAAAAAGTTTTCATTAGAAACAGATAGCTTAACTATATACTCAAGTGCCTTTAAAAAAACACTATTTGCTTCTGCATTATTAAGTATTGTAATGTCCTCTCTTGATATATTAAATACATCCATATTATTTAATTCATTATAGATGTACTCTATAAGTTCCATTTCACCATTTAAAGAAATCTCATTATCAAAAACTAATGTTTTATCATTAAATTCTTCTGCCTTTGTCTCAATTGTTTTTAATAAATTATTATAGTTTTCAGCATTCTCTACCCCTATAAACCTATAAAAGTACGGTTTAAATTCAATATTATTGCCTCTTCTATCATATTTATTCCTAAACATAGAGTGAATTATATTATTAAAATCTCTATTCATTTAAATCACTCCTTCTTTATTACCCTTTTATTTTATCCTAAAATATTCTATAATATCAATATATTTCTAATAATATTACATATATCCCTTTACTTTTTCTAATATTTCTTCTGTAGAATATATTCCCTCTTTTTCTGTAACTTCTGCCTCTTTATGCTTAAAGGAAGCATGCTTTGGCAATATACATATACCTTTAGTTGTAAACTCTAAATCCACTTCACTATCCCCTGATGTAATCACATTTTTTAAATTGAATTTTCTAATAATATAATTAACAGCATGTATTTTATTTATATTTTCATTTATTATAAATATTTTACTATGGACATTAATAATTCTATTTGGACTATTGATATATTTTTTTATCCTATTGCAATTTATTTTTGCATCTTCTACTGAATTACACTTAATCGCAATGTAAAACCCCTCAATGTTTCTAATATCACACTCATTAAGTTCTAATCCTTTTAAAAACACAATTCTATTATTTATTTCTTTTTCCTTAATGAACTTTCTCATATTCAAATCCCAAGCTTCATCTAAAATCCCATCTATATATATTTGAGCACCATTTGTGCATATAATTATTTTAGGATTATATTCTTTTATAAACTGTACTCTTAATGTTTGATCTATGTTTCTCATGGTACATGGTATAAAATTAAAGTTTTTTAAACTTAATATATTTAGTAATAACTTATAGCTGTCTTCTGTCATGTATGTTATTTCTCTATCTTTTAAAAATTCAACACATTTAAATCCTTTATTTTTAGAATGTATTATAGTTCTATCTAAGTCAGTAATAAAATTAACACTTTTCATTATTACGCCTCTATTATTGCAATACATTTATAATGACTTTTATCATACTTAATTACCTTTACATCTTTCTCTTTAGCAAGTTGCATAATGTGCTTTATATTCTCATCATCTAAGTCTTTAACTAAAAGGTGACTTACTTTCCTTCTAAGTAAAGCCCTAGAAGATTCTCCAATGCTAAGCTTTATTTTATTTATATCTTTAACTTTAAATTCCACTTGTACTTCTCTAGCTATTTCATCTGCTATATTTTCTTTCTCATAAATTTCACATTCAGCAATATCTTTTCTGAAATTTTCTTCAATAACTTTTATAAAATGTTCTGAATAATCATATTCTAAAAGATATGATAAATATTTTGCCCCATGAAAATCATCCTTACCTATGTATTTTTCATTAAGAATTGTCCTACTTACAAGTCCACTTACAGTTGAATTTAATACGCAATTTGGAATGATAACATCTTCTCTTGTACCACATATAGTACATAATCTTGCAGGGTCTGCGATAACTGCAAGCTCGCTTGATACATCTAAATTAAACTTATTATTGAATTCTCTTATTGATTTTAATAATTCTTTTGTTATAGATCCTTTACCAGTCCATCCATCAATAAACTGTATGTTTAAATCTCCACTTTTATCTGCAATATACTTTAAAGCATTAAAATCTATTCCTTTTCCTCTAATTATCGAAATGCTATAATGAACAACATCTACATTGTACTTATACTTAATATATTTCTTTATTAATATTCCAAAAGGAGTTCCAGCTCTAGCTAAAGAAACTAGTGCTACCTTATCACCTTTAGTATTAATAATACATTTTGAAACTTTACTTATATAATTAGCAATGATATGTTTTGTTTTTTCTAATTGATTAAAAAAGATTTTTGTAATCTCATTGCTTGGTATATTTTCCTTTGATATAAATTCTGAATAAGAGATTCCACTTCTTATAAGTTCTTCTTTTTCATCTACAGTTATCTCTGTAATCTCTTCTGACAAGTCTTTAAGAAGCATAATAACTCCATCTTTATAACTACTATTTATTAATTTCATATATTTTCTCCAAATTAAATTTTAAAAATAAGTATGTTTTCTGTTAGTTTAATATTAAGATCATTTTCAGTAATTAATATTACTTTGTCATACTTACTTTCTATTTCTTCTTTATTGTACATGTAGTACTTAACCCCTTCATCGTAAAATATATTATTACTCTTAATTGGGTACCCCTCTTCCTTATCACAAAAAATTGGACTTCTAGTAGTTGTTTTAAAGTAAGTATCATTTTTCAAATAAGATGATATTTTAGCTGGAATATATATATTTTCACCATGTCCCATAACAAGTATCTTCCAATCTGAATTTATATATTTTTCAATTTCTCTCGCTATACTACTGCACATAAAGTCTAACTTAACAATACTATCTCTACTGGTTCCAAATCTACCACTATCTTTGTAATAGCTCTTTTTAACATTTTCCGTTGAAACTACACTAATTCTGTCTAATCCATTAAGGTTAATAACTTCTGTTTTATTTGTTATCTCATTTTCATTATTATTAGTAAACACTCTATTATCACTAACTTTAATATTTCCACTAATTAAAGACACAACATTAGCTTTGATTTCTGTTTCACTTTCCATATCCTCAAAAAGCTTTTTATGTTCATAGCTTCGCCAATCTAATATACTTAAAACTGTATACTTCTTAACATTCGTAACCTTAGTTAATTCCTTAATTATGTTTATCATTGATTTTCCTGTTGTTATTTCATCATCAACTAATATAATTCTATCTTTATTTATTATATTTTTCTTTTCTAGTGGAAAACATTTATGAACAGTTGCATGTGAGTGTTCTTCTAAAAAATTTACTAAAGGTTCAATTGAATTTATATCCTCTCTAGTTGTAGTTAAATAAAATGAATTTTCTATTGATGATGCAACTGCCATTCCAAGCCCTGTAGCTGTCTCTGCAAATCCAAGTATTAAAATATCTTCTCCTTTATTTTCAAAGGTATAGCTATCTATTATTGACTTTGTGTGTTCATTTATTTTTTCAGGATTCTTTAAATACTCTAAAAGCATATTTATATCGTTAGAATTATTGTTTTCATACATAGCAGATGCTAATAATATACCAATCCCCTTACATATATCCCCTCTAACTTCAATATGTTTACCGAGTACTTTACTTATGAATAAAAAATTTCTCAAGCTATTATTAACTCTTTTTCCAACAGTTATTAGGCTATCTAATTCAATATTATAAATATTCTTCTCTATGTTTATTTTCATATTTATTACTCCCTTATAATAAGTCAAAATTATTTATTCTCTCATTTAAAACTCCAAAGGCTCTAGCCCTTAAAATCACCTTTTTCGCCCAATTTAAATGAGGCATAACTTCATTCATTTTGTTATCATATACACCTTTAAATACCCCACCTTTGCTAGCATTTTCAATAATATTTTCTGCATCTATATAGTCTTCATAGCTTACTACTTGCATCGTATTTACAAAGTTAACTTGGCTTGGATGTATTACTGTCTTTCCTGTAAAACCATTTTCAATATCAAAATTTATTTCATTAAGCAAACCTTTTACTTCCTTTGAGTTACTATCATTTGAAAAATACTCAAATACAGGTGCTGAAACTGCATATTTAATATCACATCTTGAAAATAAGTTTATAATATCAATAAGGCAGTCTGAAACTACCTTAATATCATATATTGATGTTGTAACTTTACGCCTTAATCCAAACTTTGATGAAAAATCTGTTCCACCCACTCTAATATTTAAAATATAATCTTTATAATTATCTATTATTTCTTTTATTCTTAGTAATTCTTCTACTCTAGTCTCTTTATAAATAACTTTTTCACTCTCAATTATTGGCATCCCATATACTATAGTATTATTAACTTCATTCAATTTTTTCAAATGATAAAAGTATTCTTCTCCATTTGATGAATCAAATTTTGGAAATATAAACCCTGTTAATATACTAAACCCCTCTTTATTTAACCTCTTTGAAAACTCTTTAAACTGTTTTATATTTCTTACCCTTAAAAATATTAATGGTATATGACCTTCGTTTAGCCTGTCCTCTTGAATCGCGATATTTAATTCAGTTAAAATGTTTATCACATTATTTTCCCCAAATAAAACCTCACTTCCTTTTGTAGCATCTTCAAAACAAAAAGTTATACATCCAGTATTTTTAAACTCTTTATTTAATAACTTGTTAAGTACATCTTTTGTAGCACTCATATACATGTTAGCTCCAAGGCAATGCATTAAAAATTCTTTATTGCTAAACTTATTAAAATCCTCTGGCTTCTTATAAAATAAGTTTTCATAAACCTCTTTAAAATATCTCAAAACTTTTGCCTTCTTTCATTTTCCTATCTAAAATAAAAAAGTGTAAATAGAAGCCGGCACACAAATTCTAATATGAGCCGACCTATACTTTTTATTCTCTATCTAATATTTCTTTTATTTTCTCATTCTTCTCATCAACTGAAATTATTTTAAATTCATACTGTTTTTCTACAGTTCTTATTTCATCAAAGTATTTAAGTCTATTCTCATGCATTCTAATTTTATCGTAATATTCTTCTTTATTTATTATGTCCATTCCAAGAGCTCTATCTAACTTTTCTTTTTCTTTCTCGAACTGATCACTAGCTCTCTTCTTTTCTTGAAGTATTATTTTGTCGCCAAGTTCCTTTGTTGCTTCAATAACTTCATTTTTCAATAATTCTTTCTTTAATATCTTAGGATTTAACATAGTAAAAATATCATTAAGTTCTAAATTATCAATATGACCATTTACTTCAATATAAGATACTACTCTTTTTCCTATCTCTTCATAAGTTGACTTTATTTCTGTATCTAATACTTTTATTTCTTTTTCTATCTTATTTATTTTGTCCTGTTCTATAGCTGTTACCGTAATAGTATTTGCTAAATCTGAAACATTCTTACCAATTGACTCAGTCATAACCTTTAAATTCTTTAATATCATACCCTCACCACCATATTTTTGTTAATAATTTTTTAAGATTATTAACATTATATGAATATAATATTATATTCATTTGCTTTTGTCGATACATTATTCCATAATTGTATAATTTTAGTTCAGATATAAGTTTCATTTACGAGTATTTCTTATTTACTCTATAAAAAAATGGACAAAAGATATTAATCTTTTGTCCATTTATATTCTATTTAAGTAAATCTGAATTTTCTAATAATACTTTATTCAGTTTTTCTAATATTGCATCATCAAACTTTTTAGCATATATATCAAATACATCCTTTTGTCCTAAGAATGGTGATAATACACATGCTCTTATTAATGTAACGCTATCTACTTTGTTCCATTCTTCTTCTGTAATACCACATCTTTCAACAAAATCTAATGGACTATCACTGTAATCAGAAACTGCAAATTCAGTGTGTGATGTTATGAAATCATTAGCATATATATTTCCATCAACAAATGATGCTTCATCATATATTTTATGATTTAATTTATTCATTTTAACTAAATCTTTATTTCCTTTTACGTTAAATACAAAATCTACCATGTTGAAATCTGGTTTAACAAGTGGTTCCACAGTGACTATTGTATCTCCTACTTTATATTCTTTCTTTTCTACTATTTTCAAGTATAAATTATAAGCCCCTTCAATGCTTTCCCCAATAAGTTCCCCATAACCTGTTATATTAAGAGGTATTGTTTTATGAGCAGCCCATACTGATGCTGCTGTAGCACCTGCTTTTGAACCTTCTAATATAAATGCTCCTAAAAGTGCTGGGAACTGCATGTCCTTTTCAAAAACATATGAAGCAAAGTATGATATAGTATCTTTCATTCTACTATCTTTTATTACAAGTCCACCTGCTGAATATGGTACATATCCCATCTTATGTGGATCAATTGTAATACTATCAGCTTCACTCATAGCTTTAAATGCATTGTATACATCGTCTGTAGGCCAATCGAGCTCTGCATTTCTAAATACTTTATGCTTCATATATTTAGCATGTAATTGATCCTTTGGAATGAAATCATAATTTTCGTCTAAGAATATTGACCTTGTATATCCACCATATGCAGCATCCACATGGAAGTAAAAATTGATACCTTTCTTTGAAAACTCATTTTTAAGCTCAACTATTTTATCTATATAGTCTACTGCACCCTCTTCTGTTGTTCCTGCAACTGCAACAACACCTAGTATTGGGATATTTTTTGATGTTAAATCCTCGATTGTTTTTCTAAGTTCATCTATATCCATTCTATAATTATTTTTAATCTTTATACTAACTAGGTTGTCTGTTCCAATACCCATTATATCTGTTGCTTTAACCCATGAATAATGCTTAGTTTCTGGAACTAACCATTTACCTAGTTTAGGTAAATCAGTTGATATAGCTCTTACTGAATTGTTCTTTAGTAAATCTATTTTGTCAGGATTTTTTTCAAATAGGTCTAGAATTTCATTAACAGACATATTTAATAGTTCCCATTCTGATTTTCCTTCTACTAATTCTGGCATTACTTTTTTCATTGCAAGTGGTAATGATTTAATATTTCTTGCATACCATAATCCTTCGTAATTTGCAGTAGATCCATCTGCACTTATATGACCCCATCCTTTGTTTACGTCATATCCCATTAGTCTACAGAAATCTTCACCAACCTCTTTTTCCATCTTTGATGTTGCAGGTGATGCCTCATATGCAACATTGTTTGGATTATAAAGCATTCCTGCAAAGTACCCAAGTAAAGCTGGCATTAATGTTTCTGAGTTCATATGACCTAAGTATCTTGGTGAGTGCCATGGAATTAATCCAGATCTTAATTTAATTGATAGTTCTTTCATAACACTTTCCATTCTGTCAGTAGTTATATTAAATCCTGTAGTTTGTTTTTCTTTAATAGTAATTATATCTTCATCTTCTGGATGATAATTTTTTCTCCATTCTTCATGATCTTCAAATAATTCTAAAAGATTCTTTCTAAAAGTATCTGCATTTTCAGATTTTGGTCCTAAAAATAGTGCATTAGTGTTAATATCAGTATTCATAATAAATTTCTCCTTCCACTTTGTTTTTTATACTTAAAATTCTCCACTTTCTAATATCTCGCTCAATTTATTAATTATTGATTTATCTATTTGTTCTGAGTAGTAATTAAATACATCTATATCATTTAAATAAGGAGTAACAACACATGATCTAATTAATGTTAACTTATGAACCTTGTCCCATTGCACTTTACTTATTCCACATCTTTCTATTAATTCAACTGGACTGTTTTTGTAATCAGCATAACTAAATTGTGTATGTGAAACTATAAAGTCATTCATAAATGGTTCAGTGAAATAAGATGATTTCTTATAAAATGCAAATGTTAATTCATTCATCTTATCTAAATCTTTATTACCCTTTAAATTAAATACATAATCCACCATATTAAAATCTGGATTTGTTAGTATATGAACTTCAACGGTCTTATTACCTATTTTATATTCTTTCTTACTTAGTATCTTATTATATAAGTTAAATGCTCCTTCAACACTAGCTCCAATTAATCGACCATATCCAGTAATATTAAGTGGCATAGTTTTATGTGCTACCCAAACAGATGAAGCAGCGGCTCCGGCTTTTGAACCTTCCATAATAAATGCACCTAGTAAATCTGGAATCTTTGTATCCTTTTGGAATGCATAACTAGCAAAATAAGATATTGTATTTCTCATCCTTCTATCTTTAATAACTATTCCTCCAGCTTTGTATGGAACATATCCCATTTTATGCGGATCTACTGTTATACTATCTGCTTCACTCATTGCTTTAAAAGAGTTATATACATCATTAGATGGCCAGCTCACATTTGCATTTGAAAATACTTTATGATCTAAATATTTTTCTTTTAATTTATCCATTTCGATAAACTTATTATTTTCATCTAAGAATATCGCTCTTCCATATCCACCATATGCAGCATCAATATGATAATAAAAGTTAATTCCTTTCTCTGCATAACTTTTCTTAAGTGCTACAACCTTGTCTACGTTATCTACTGCACCTTCTTCAGTAGTACCAACTACAGACACTACCCCTAGTATTGGAATACTTTTTGATATTAGTTCATCAATTTTTCCTTTAAGTAAATCTATATTCATTCTAAATTTATCATCAACAGGTATTGCAACTAAATTTTCTAATCCTATACCTAAAATGTCAGCAGCCTTAAGCCATGAATAATGCTTTGTTTCTGGTACTAATAATTTACCTAATTTACTTATTTCGCTTGCATCAGCTCTTGCAGAATGCTCTTTTATTTCATCTAGCTTTTCTGGAACTTTATCTAATAAGCTCATTATTGATTCTACTGGCATATTTAGAAGTTCCCACTCACTTTTACCCTCTACTAAATTTGGTACAACTTCTTTAATAGCTAGTGGCATGGACTTGATATTTCTCATATACCAAAGTGATTCATAATTTGCTGTAGATCCATCTGCTGTAATATGACCCCAACCAGTTATAGGATTTATTCCCATAAGAGTACAGAAATCATTACCAACTTCTTCTTCTAATGCACTTGTCGCTGGTGCTCCTTCATAAGCTACATTATTGCCGTTATATAGCATTCCTGCAAAATATCCAAGTACAGCAGGCATTAGTATTTCTGAATTCATATGTCCTATATATCTTGGTGAATGCCATGGCATCATGTTTTTTCTTAGTTTTGCTGAAAGTTCATCTAAAGCTTCTTCCATTTTATTTCTAGAGTTTATATAAAAATCTTCACTCATATGATCTTTAGTTATAATATCATTATCCTCTGGATGGAAATCCTTCCTCCATTGGGCATGATCGTTGAACATCTTCAGTAGATTATAACTAAAAACATCAGCATTCTCTGATTTGGCTCCTAAAAACATTGATTTTAAATCCATATCATTTTCATTCATTTTATACATCTCCTAATTATTTTTTTCTTTATTATTTATATCCTTATCTCCATGTATAACATTTTCACTTGAAACTATATTCTTCTTCCAAGATGGTTTTCTAAACTTGAATATTATAATAGGAGTTACAAAGCATATTATTGTTCCTATCGCTTCGAATAAAATATACACTAGATGATCACCTTTTGGTACATCATCAGATGGTATAAAGCTTATAATAATGGTTAATGATACACCAATCAAAGCTAGTGTTGAAGTTACCCACATACCAATTTTCCCACCAGGTATAGTAAATGTCCTTACTACATTTGGTTGTTTGTATTTTAATATTATTTCTGCTGCTATTATAAATAAATATACTACGCAATATAATATTGTTGTTAGTATAAGTACCATAAAGTATCCAGTATTAATTTCAGGAACTACTAAAAATAATAATGCTAAAATTGAAATACCAACGGCTTGAAGAATAACAAATGTAACTGGTATATTATCTTTATTTCTTTTTTGGAACACTTTAGGTAAGTTTCCTTCTTCAGCTACCCTTATCATAGCTTTTGATGGTCCAAGTACCCATGCACTCATCTGTGCAATCATTCCTAAACATATCATTAACCCTAAAATACTGCCTAACCAATGCACTCCTAATTTACTGAAGTACAAATCGAAAGGCTGAAGAATATTAGCTAATTGAATTTGACTATTTGGTATAGCATTAGCTTCAGTTAATCCTGCTAAAAGATTAAAAATAATCATTGCACCAATTGAAGCAAATACCGCAATTGGATAATTTTTCTTCGGATTTTTAATATCATTCGCATGAACTGATGCTATCTCAAGTCCTGCAAAAATAAAACATATTCCTGAGAAGAATGATAATTTACTTAATTGTGTCATATTAGGAATTGCAGTATCCCAATTTATAGGTCCTAAATTTACATTACCATGTTTTATTGCAAAGAAAATCCCTAAACCTACTAATAACACAAATGGTATATAAATACCAAGCACAGATCCAAATGTATTAACCCATTTTCCAAGTTGTCCTTTAAAGTTTAATAATGTTACAGCCCAGAATATTATGATTGTCATAATAGCAACATATGCACCATTATTTGCAAGTTCCGGCTTTCCAATTGTAAAAGCTAAAACACTAGCAAATGCTGAACCTACCATTTGCATTCCTACAAGCATTTGTATCCATAATAACCATGATGTTACAAAACCCCATTTTTCTCCCATGGCTGTCTTAACCCAAACTTGTGGTCCACCTTCTTCTGGCCAACCAGTAGCAAGTTCTGCAGCAATTAAAGAAATTGGTATTGCAAATAGTACTCCTGCTCCTACCATGAAGAATATTCCTTCCCACCCAGCACTAGCAACTGTTGGAACATTTCTAATACTTCCATAGAAAGCTATACTCAGCGCTATTAGTTGGAACAAGGTCATCTTTTTACTTTTTTGACCCATAACTTTTCACTTCTTTCTATTGAATTTATAAAGGATTTTATTTATAATTACTACTAATTAACAAGTTTAATATTTAACCACTAGTAATTATTCCTCCTATATTTCCGTTATAACTCTTTTGAACTTAATGTCAAAATGAAAACAATAACAAATAAATAACTATATATTGAAATAAGTTATATTCCTATCATAAATGCAACCCTATTTATGATAATCCCTATATTTAATTACCCAATATTTAAAATAAGTGAAAATATTGGTAATAGTAATATCACTCCTAAAGTGGAATATAATTGAAAATAATTAATGAATTTATAAAACTAAAGGTTAATTTTCTATTTTACTTTTAATTGCTTTTTCATGTTAAAATAAATTAAAGGAGGCAAAATTAATTGCCTCCTTTAATTACTTCCTTTTCTTATAAATAACTGTACCTATAATAACTAATACAACCCCAATAAATGCTATAAGAGTATAATTCATACCAGTATTTGGCATACTTGTATTATCATCCTTTATATCATTGCTATTACTAGGCTTTTCTACATTACTACTATCCTCTTCTGTACCACCACTTGGTTTTTCTGGCTTCTCATTAGTATCTTCTTTACCATAACTATTTTTGTCTACTAATACATAAGAAGAATTACCAGGAACTTTTACCTTATTTCCATTAATTGAAGCTAAACTTTTAGTTCCAGCTTTTTTTTCATTTACAACGACTTCCCATCCTTCACTTGGCAATGTTATATTAGCTTCTTCTTTATTAGCATTAAATATTACAGCCATCTTGTTCCAGCTATCAGAAACCTTAGCCCCATCTAAAGTATATGCAACTATATTATCTTTATCAAAATTCTTTCCCTTTTCCATAAATGATAAATTTTCTTGTATATCTTTAGTGCTATTCATTCTAAATGCCTTGTGAGACTTTCTAAGACTAATTAACCCTTTATAATAATTAAATACATCATTATATTTTTCTTTTCTAGTCCAATCGATTTTATTTATACTGTCAGGTGAGTTATAACTATTATGATCAAAGCTACCATCTTCTTTTACTTTAGTTCTTAACAATTCTTCTCCCCCTTGGAAAAATGGTATTCCTTGAGAAGTTAAAACTATGGCTGCTGCCATTTTATTCATTGATTTTAATTCTTCCTCTGAAGCATTTTTATTAGTTGTCTGAAGTTTATCATAAAGAGTTAAATTATCATGAGCTGAAACATAATTTATTGTTTGATAAGGTTCATTTGCCCATGGAGTAGTACCATATCCTTCATAGGGACTTGGAAGGCTTCCATATTTAATATTATCATTTTTTGTTGAACCAACAACACCAAACTTAATAAGTTCTTCAAGTCCTTTATATCCATTTACGAAGCCTGGCTTATCAGCATCAAATACATGTCCTTTAACACCATCTCTCATATCATCACTAAAGGCCGCTATTTGAGATTCACCATACTTAACAGTATTATTTTTAACTGCTCTATCCTTTTCAGGAAGTGGTGAATCTCCACCAGTCCATCCTTCTCCATACATTAAAATTGTCTTATCAATTTTATCTAATTCTTTTCGAGCTAATTTCATAGTATCTATATCATGAAGACCCATTAAATCAAACCTAAATCCATCTATATGATATTCCTTTGCCCAATATACTACAGAGTCAACAATCATTTTTCTAACCATAGACCTTTCAGATGCTATTTCATTTCCACAACCAGAACCATTTGAAAAGCCTCCATTAGCATTTTGTCTATAATAATATTCAGGTACTGCTAAATTATACTGTGAATCAGTAGTTGCTCCTGTGTGATTGTATACAACATCCATTACAACTCTTATTCCTGCCTTATGAAGTTCCATAATCATTTTCTTAAATTCATTAATTCTAACTTCTGCACTATATGGATCTTTTGAATAAGAACCTTCTGGTGCATTGTAATTTTGAGGATCATATCCCCAGTTATACTGTGGCTTATTTAAATTAGTCTCATCAATTGACCTATGATCAAAAGTTGGAAGAAGATGAACATGAGTTACCCCAAGTTCTTTTAAATGATCTATCCCAGTCTTTATATCTCCATTTCCAGGTAAAGTAGTTCCCTTTTGCCAAAACCCATCATACTTTCCTCTTATCTCAAGCTTTGTATTAGATGAATTATCAATTGTAAAATCTCTTATGTGTATTTCATATATTACTGCATCAGTTGGATCTTTAAGTTCAGGTTTACTATCATTTTCCCATCCTTCTGGATTTGTACTATTTAGGTTTACAATCATTCCCCGTCTTCCATTTACACCTACAGCTTTTGCATATGGGTCTGTTACATTATTTTCTTTCCCATTGTTTGTAACTAAATAATCATAATACTCTCCATTTAAGTCACCCTTTATAGTCGCCGTCCAAATTCCTTTTTCGCCTTTAGTCATATTAATTACTTCTTTTGCATCTTTATCCTTTAAGTAATCACCACTATTATATAAAGCTAGTTTAACTTCTGATGCCATAGGTGCCCATAATACAAACTCTGTTTTTTCTTTCTTATACAAAGCTCCAAGTTCACCATTATAATGGTATAACTTTTCAAATTCTTTTGATGCAAATACTTTCCCAAGTGTAACTTTAATAGGCTTATATCCTTCTATTTCTAAAATATATTCTTTATTTAAATCTAATTTACTTTTAGTAGTTATCTTTCCACCATTCATATTATCTGGAATCGTTACCGAAATATTTAAAGGTCGTCCATTCTCTTTTAAAGTAACCTTTCCATTCATATCTTTAGAAGGTAATTTAACATTTGTTATAAAATTAATCTCGTTTATGGAATCTATTTTGGCAGATGTTATTTTTGAATCCTTTATTGCATCTTCCTCCCTATAAACAATATTTTCATTAGATTGTACTAAGTATGCATTTATTTCCCCTTTATTATTAGCATAAGCCAAATTTATAAATCTATCATTGTGTCCATCTTTATCTGACCAATCAGGTTTTCTAACTATAATTCCTATTCCTCTTGGATCTGCATTTTTAACTTCTTCATAAGTTATTTTCGCAAGTTTTCCATAATTAGTATCTGTAGTCAACTTATATCCCTCTCCACCTTTTACACCATCTAACCATGACCAAATATCCCAGTCATTATATTTCCCATCAAATCTGTAATAATTTAAATTTAATGTGACTTTATCAAAATCTCTATTTAAGTTTTGAGTTTTATAGTCTCTGTTTTCTTCCTTATGTTTAATAACAATTTCTTTATCACCTTTACTTAGATCTATAAATTTATCTTCTCCAAAGTAGTTTTGACTCCATTCATTGCCACTTACACTTTTACGCAATATAAATCCTAATTTCCCAGAGTCACTGTCTAATTTAATTACTGCAAATTTTCCCTCTTCATCTTCTCCAATAAAATTAGTTTCTTTAGCATTGGAATCTTTTCCATTTTTATCTCTTTCCCACGTCCAAAGATTCCATCCTTCATAATCTTTATCATTCCGCTCATATCGTATTTTAATATACCTTTCACTAGAATTTTTTTTTGCCGCATTTGCCTGAACTGGAATTTGTATTAAAGTAATTATAAATACAATACCCAGTAGAGATGCAAGTACCTTTTGAAATTTTCGCATAAAATACCCCTCCATCTTTGTAAACATTATCAAGGTATATTTTACCATTATTTTTAACCAATAACAATATTCATTTAATTAAAATCAAAAAAGGCTTATACGATGTATAATAACACCGTATAAGCCTTAACTATATTTTTAATATCTTTTGATTAGACGTTGCAAGCTTAACATCATATTGAACATTATCAGATACTTTTAAGCTTTCATCATATTTTCCAAATTTATAATATAAATTCTTATTTAGATTATATATATCAGAAAACTTTTCTTTAAATTCTTCTTCAGTAAGTCCTGAATAAATAATTATTTTAAGATTCTTATTTAAAGCTGCATGAATAATTGCTCTTAGTTCATCTGGTTGTAATGACCATTCAAGACCTGCTAATATAATTCCTTCATTAAAAGGATTAGCTGTTACTTCTTCTATAATGTCATCAGAGTCCATTTTAATAGTAGGTAATTCTTTAATATGTTGATTAAAACAACCTTTGCAATTAAATCTGCAATCTACAGCAGAAATTAAAGCTCCAATAAAGGGGGCATCCTCAACTCTTTCATGCACTATTCCTTTAGTTCTAATAATCATAGTTTTAATTGCTTTCTATCTCTAAACTCTGATTTTTTACCTTCATTGAAGAACTCAACCTTTCTTAAGTATCCAGTAATTCTTTGATATAAATCAAGTTTTTCTCCGCATATAGGACACTCGCTAACTTTTTCTTTAACATATCCGTGCTTATTACAGTATCTATTTAATGGAGATATACTTACATAAGGAGTTCTATACTTTTCACATACAGTCTTCACAATATGCTTTGCCTTCTCTCCACTTATTGCTGCATCACAATATATGTGTACAACTGTTCCACCTGTAAATAATACTTGAAGTTTATTTTGATGATCAAATAATTGATTTAAACTTTCAACTTCCTTTGGTGGTATATGACATGAATTTGTATAATATGGATAATCTCTAGTTCCTCTAGTAATAATATCTTCAAATTGTTCCACATCATTTTTTGCTAATCTATAGCAAGTTGACTCAGCAGGTGTTGCTTCAAAGTTATATAAACTACCAGTTTCTTCTTGAAACTTAAGAAGTTCATCTCTGATAAAATTACATACTTCAATTGAGAATTCTATTCCTTCTTCTGTTAAAATATTTTTACCATTAAAATTTTCACACATTTCATTTAGCCCAACAACTCCAATTGTACTAAAGTGATTGCTAAGAGTTCCAACATATGTTGAAAATGCTGGCAACATACCATTGTTAATTATATTTTCATTAAGCCATTTTCTCTTCTTTTCTAAACTATCTTTTGCAATAACTAAAATATCATGAAGATCTTTTAAAAATCCTTCTTTATTATTTTTATTCTTATATGCAACTCTAGGTAAATTGATAGTTACAACTCCAATACTTCCTGTACTGTCTCCACTACCAAATAGTCCACCATTTCTTTTTCTTAGTTCTCTAAGATCTAAGTTCAATCTACAGCACATTGATCTTACATCACTTTGGTCCATATCTGAATTAACAAAGTTTGCAAAGTAAGGATATCCAAACTTACCTGTCATTTCAAATAATAATTCATTATTTGGATTATCCCAATCAAAATTACTATTTACATTGTAAGTTGGAATTGGATATGAGAATGGTCTACCATTATAGTCTCCTTCATTCATAAGTTCATTAAAAGCTTTATTTAACATATTCATTTCTTTTTGGCAATCTTTATATTTAAAGTTAGCTATATCATCACCAATTAAAGCATCATCTTCTTTTAAATCATTTGGTGGATATAAATCAAAAGTTATGTTAGTAAATGCAGGCTCCGCACCTGATCTACTATTACTATTAATACTGAATATAAAGTTTTGTAAGTTTTGCTTTACTTCTTCATAACTTAAATTATCATTTTTTATATATGGTGCTAATAATGTATCGAAAGAATTAAATGCAACTGCTCCCATTATTTCATTTTGATATATTGTAACTAAATTAGCTATTTGATTTAAAATCGCATCAAAGTGCTTAGCTGGACTGCTTGTTGGAATGTTTGGAATTCCTGTTACACCCATAATTATTATGTTTCTTAATGAATATCCACAGCAGTATAATGTTAAACCGCCAAGATCGTGAATATGCATATCCCCATCTTTGTAAGCATTTATTATCTTTTTATCTTTATAAACTTGGTGTAACCAATAATCCTTTGAAACTTCAGCTATTATGTGCTTATTTAAACTACCAAAGCTATATGGTGAGTTTGAATTTTCATTAACTCTCCAATCTATTTTATTTATATAATCATCTATTATTTCTTTGCTATATATCAAAATCCCACGTCCTTTTTTAAATTTTCCATGTTTTTTTCTTCTGTTATATTAATAAGTGGCTATAAAAATAGGCTACCCATATTTTTAGGCAACCTATCTTTATATTTATAAGTAAATTTTTTTTACTTTAAATTGTTTTTTAGGAATGTTTCTACGTATTCTATAATTTTTAATTGAATATCAAGACTCTTTATTGGTTCTTTTTCAATGTTTAGAGCATGATTTGCACCTTTAAAGTTGATTAACTCTGTTCCATCAACAGCTTCAACCTTCTCTACATTTTCTTTTGATAGTAATGGATCACTACTACCTGTTATTACTAGAGAATTTCTTTCAATTCCCATATTAACTGTTTTATTTATTGGACTGATATACACGTTTGTTATTTTATGTCCTTCAATATTTTTATTTAATACGTTTTGAACGCAAGTTCCTACACTTTTACCTATTATAACTACATTTTTGTATCCATCTTTTAATGCACCATTAACTATTTCTAGTGTTTCTTTTGCAACTATATCAAATTCTTTTTCTACATTAAAGTCTTTTCTTGCAACTTGGAATCCATATTCTACTTTTAATAGATCAAATCCAAATTTTAATGCTAATTCACTTGTATATTCTAATGTTACCCTATCAAGAGTGTATGCTATACCTGGTAGTACTATTGCTAATGTATCACTACCTTGTTTTATTAATGTTGGCTTTAGTAAAACACCCCAGTATGAATTAATGTTATTATTCATAGTTCCATCTTCTTTCTTTTGTTTTTTTATTGCTTCTCATGAATTCTATTATACATAACTTCTTTGTCTTATTATAATACTAATCTGTTATATAGTTAATAGGTAATACTTATTCAATCCAATAATATACTAATTATTCATAATTGATAATCTTACTATTTTTTTAACTTAAAACACTATTTTACTAGTTTATACCCCACATTATCTTATACTATTTAAAGGTAATTTTTGCTGAATTATATAAATTAAAAACATATAATGAATTTATTTAAGAACAATACTCTATCATGAATTTATGCATTACAATTATGAGTTCTTTTGCAGTTCTATAATTTACATCAGTTTTTTTATATGTTTTTTCTATTTATAATCTTTTTTTCTTTTGATTTCTCAGATACTGCTTTACTATAGCCTGATAATCATGCTAAACCCAAAATAACGAGTGCAGCTATATCACTTTTTTTCATTATACTTACTTCAATATTTAATTGTATTTATGAATCTAAAAGTATTAGCATTATATATTAACCATTTTCTCATAACCAAAATTAATTGTAATATTCTTATCCCTATCATATTCCAATTCTTTTTTCATAATTAATGTTTCATATGAATGTTTAAAATCCAAAAAATCCGATTTAATTTCTTCTATAATTTCTCTTTTATCCAAATTATTATCATTCAATAATTCCATATAGTTAATCATCTTTATTATTGACATTAATATATTCTCATTATTCATTTTGCTAGCTACTTGTGCACTTATATATCCACCTACTCCACCAACTAATGAACCACCAGCTATTAAGACAACTGTTCCTCCTGCCATTCCTAATCCACCAACAGCAATTGCTCCACCGCCTAATGCACTTAATCCAGCTGTATATGCTGCAGCACCGCTTAGACCCATCATTCCGCCAATACTTGTAGCGACAAGTGGTGCTGCAAGTCCAGCTGTTATTGCGACAACTCCAGCACCAACTATAGTACATTTTAATAATCTACTCCAGTATCCGGTTGCTTCCTTTATTAATTTTTCTGTATTTTTAATTATTCTAAAGCTATATTCTTTTTTTACATTTAAATATACTCCTATTTTTGCTGCTACATTGTATAGATCATTTTCTTTTAAAGTTGTTGTGCATGTGAAATTATTTAACTCATAATATATAGGTGCTAGAATAATTTCCTGTAATATTATAATCATTTTTTCATCATTACATTTACTTTTATACATACTTCTAATATCCTTATAAGATTTTTCCTTATATATTTTATTTCCTTCACTATATATATCATTTTTCCAGTTTGACAACCATTCATTCTTTTCTTTAATTATTGTTTCTAACTTATATAGTTTTTTTTCATTCTTGCTATTTAACATTGTCGAAATGATCCCACTTTCAGCTTTTCTTGAGTTCAACTTTACATTTAACATATCTATTGTATTTAAGTCTTCATTTATATCTAATAACACTCTTTGCTCTATAAGTTTTAAGATCAATATGTGTCCAATTATATCTATTGCAAATTTATCTTTTAGTACTCTTAC
>NZ_JAVXRL010000002.1:155433-155913 GCF_036643715.1 Clostridium sp.
ATTAATTAATCTACTATCCGACTTAGAAACTACCGGCTTTCCTTCTTCATAATATAAAAAATCTTTCAAATAACCCCACCCCTTTATAATCTAATATTTATATATATATTTGTAATATATATAGGTTATGACTTAATTTAAAATACATTTTAATATTATAAAATATATGTGCTGTAGCCGATGTTCAAACATATAACTTTATTCTATTACCTATATAAACTTCTATTGGAAAATTTCAATTAAATAAATAAGCATAATAAACACATTATCAATATAATTTTTGTAATTTACACAATACAAATGTTTTATTTTATTCTATATATATATTCTTAGTACTAAATCCATAATAAAAGCCTACTTTAGATGCTTATAGTACATATTAGTATTCCTTATTTCTTCAAAGCATTTTTGTGTAATCTTATTGTTTTTATATATTTTTACCTATTAAATCCATAATTTATGACTATATGAGCCTATATG
>NZ_JAVXRL010000003.1:0-146612 GCF_036643715.1 Clostridium sp.
GATGTATTCTAAATTAGCCATTAATAATGTAAGAAAAAGTTTTAAAGATTATACAGTATACTTTTTAACATTAACATTTGCAGTTTGTATATTTTACACTTTTAATTCAATAAGTGCACAAAATACAATGGCAACAATAAATGATAGTAAATCAAATTCAATCCAAATGATTTCACAAGTTATTTCAATGCTATCAGTATTCGTATCTGTAATACTTGGTTTACTTATTATTTATGCCAATAACTTTTTAATAAAAAGAAGAAAAAAAGAACTTGGATTATATATGTCCCTTGGAATGGGAAAAAATAAAATATCAAGGTTATTAGTTATTGAAGAGTTAATAATAGGAGCATTTTCATTAATTGCAGGTCTTGTACTTGGTTTGTTTGCATCACAAGGGTTGTCTGTAATTACAGCTAAAATGTTTGATATAAGTTTAGATAATTATAAGTTTGTTATAGCGCCAGATGCAATTTTAAAGACAGTAATTTATTTTGGAATAATATACATATTAGTTATGGTATTTAATACAGTTGTTATTTCAAAATATAAACTAATAGATCTTTTAAATGCACATAAGAAAAATGAGCAAATCAAAATAAAAAATCCTATTATAGCAGGAATAATATTTTTAGCATCATTAGCTATACTTGGAACTGCATACTATTTAATAAATAAAGTAGGATTGAATTTCGAAAAAATTGAATTTAAACTGTCAATAGGACTTGGGGTTATTGGAACAGCAGCTTTCTTCTATGGTTTAACAACATTTTTAATTATGGTCATTCAAAAAAATAAAAAATTATATTTAAAGAAATTAAACATGTTTACATTAAGACAAATTAATAGCAAAATAAATACAAATTTTGTTTCAATGACAGTTATATGTTTAATGTTATTCTTAACAATTTCAATGCTTTCAGTTGGAGTTAGTTTTAAAAAGAATAACGTAGATGGTTTATCACCATTTAGTGCAACTGCTAAAATGCTTACAAATGAAGATGGAAACCCTTCTTTTGAGAAAGTATTAAATAAAAATGGTTTTAAAATACAAGACGGAGATAAGTATGCGTTTGTTACTGTATATAAGACAAAGGATAAATTAGGAGATATTTTATCTAAATATAATGCAAGTAAGGGTGCAGAAATAAGTGATTATAGTTTTGTTAATGCTATAAGTATATCAGATTATAATAAAATGAGAGAACTTCAAGGAAAAGAAAAAGTTGATTTGAATAAGGACTCAGTATTAGTTCAATCAAATTCAGCATTTATAAGATCAACAGTAGATAATTTTATGGAAGACAATAATAGTATAAAGCTAGATGGTAAAGAGTATAAAATTCAAAATAAAAAGATTATAACAGATACTAATATAACAACAGGTATTGCTGATAATATATTTACTGTAATAGTACCAGATGAATTTGTTAAGTCATTAGAACCAGATATGGCATACTTAGATATTAATTATGGTGATAATAATTTAGAATCATCAGAAAAAGCGTATTCAACATTCTTTAAAAATTATTTGGATAGTAGAGGAGATCATGACGCATTTGTGTTATTTGATTCTAAAGTAACTCTTCAAGAGCAAACACAACTTACTACAACAATAATTTTATATATTACTTTATACTTAGGAGTTATATTCTTAATATCAAGTGCTGCAGTACTTGCACTTCAACAATTATCAGAAGCAAGTGATAGTGCAGACAGATATAATGCTTTAAGAAGAATTGGAGCACCTGAAAAAATGATAAATAAATCAATATTTACTCAAACTTTTATATACTTTGCTCTTCCACTAGTACTAGCAATAGTTCATTCAATAGTTGGAATATATCAAGCTAATGAATTTATATCATCCTTTGGAAGTTCAAGCATATTAATAGCATCAATTATGACTATGGGAGTAATAATAGTAATATACGGTGGATACTTTATAGCAACTTTCTTTGGTTATAAAAATATAGTAAAGAAATTTTAGTTAAAAGGACGATAATATGAAAAAAATATTGGGTTTAATTGGAGTAATAATTGCATTAAGATTAATCTTTGGAACTAACATGTTAGTTAATTTCGGGGCTACAAAATATTATGTTAAAACAGAATTAAATCATGAAATAAATGGACAAGTATATTTATATAAAATAAAAGGGTATGATAAAAAAGGGAATGAAGAGATACTAGAGTTTAATACGAATAAAGTTTTAAAACCAAATAGGTTTTTAATGGTTTATAAGAGTGATGGTAAGGTAAGAAGTTATGAAGAAATTAAAGCAAGCAGTTTACCATCAGCAATAAAACAAATATATAAAGTAAATTAAAAGTCCATATATAACATAAAACCTTTCTAAATATAATTTAGGAAGGTTTTAATTTTAAAAAATTTAATTTAATTAAAGTATTATGGGTAAAATTATATATAATATAAAGAAAGGATATTTTAAGGGAGGGTTAATATGTATAATATTACAATCGTAGAAGACAGTGAAACTATAAGAGAGGAACTTAAAAAATTACTTTCAAAATATGGGTACAATATAAATACACCAACAGATTTTGAAAATATAATTGAAGAAGTACATAATTCAAAGCCAGATTTAGTTCTATTAGATGTGAATTTACCATACTTTGATGGATATCATATATGTAGAGAAATAAGAAAGAATTCTGCAGTTCCAATAATAATTGTTACAAGTAGAGACAGTGAGATGGATGAACTTATGAGTATGAATTTAGGTGCAGATGACTTTGTAACTAAACCGTATAATACTCAAATATTACTAGTGCGTATTGAAGCGTTACTTAGAAGAAGTTATGGTAAGGAAGAGAAAAGCAATAAGTTATCATATAAAAATTTTGAACTAGATTTATTAAAAGGAATAATAATATGTAATGATCAAACTTTAGAGATAACTAAAAATGAAATGAAAATTTTATCTTATATGATAGAACATAAGGGTGAAATCGTAAGTAGAGAACAGCTTATGGAACATTTATGGAATTCAGATTACTATGTTGATGACAATACATTATCAGTTAATGTAACTAGAATAAGAAAGAAGCTTCAAGAGATGGGTATAGAAAATGTTATTGAAACAAGAAGAGGCCTTGGGTATATAATGCCATGAAACTATTAGATTATCTAAAGGATAAGAGTATATTTTTAATAATAAATCTAGGTATATTTATTATTTTAACTATATTTATGCATATGCTAAATTTTGGTGGTGCTGTAATAGGAGTTGTATTTGCAATATGGTTCTTGCCATTATTAACATATATAATAACTGAATTTATTAGAAAACAAAAATTTTATAATGAAATATCTGACTTTGTAGAAACACTAGATAAAAAGTATTTAATTACAGAGCTATTGAAGGAACCATCATTTCTTGAAGGTAAGTTAATGTATGAAATTTTAAGAGTTTCTAATAAGGATATGCATGAACATGTTAATATATATAAATATAAACAAAAGGATTATAGAGATTATATAGAGATGTGGGTCCATGAAATAAAAACACCAATAGCATCATCTAAACTTGTTATTGAAAACAATGAAAATGAAGTAACAAGAAGTATAGATAAAGAATTAAATAAAATTGACGAAATGATAGAACAAGTATTATATTATTCAAAATCAGATGAGGCAAATGAGGATTATATAATAAAGGAATTTCCATTAAAGCAAGTTATAATGAAAGTAGTTAAGAAGAATTCAAGAGATTTTATTGGGAAAAGAATTTCTTTAGAACTAGATGATATTTCAGAAAAAGTTTTTAGTGATGTAAAGTGGGCAGAATTTATAATAAATCAAATAGTAGTTAATGCTGTAAAATATACTCCACAAGGTGGAAAAATTAAAATTAGCTCATATATTAAAAAAAATAATACTATATTATCTATAGAAGATAATGGAGTTGGAATAAGTGATAGAGATATTAGAAAAGTATTTTTAAAGGGGTATACAGGAGAGAATGGTAGGATTTTCGGTAAGTCAACTGGAATGGGTTTATATTTGTGTAAGAAACTTTGTGATAAGCTAGGTCTTGGAATAAAGATTTTTTCAGAAAAAGATAAAGGAACAACCGTTAAAATTGTATTTCCACAAGGTGGTAATACTAAGTTTTAAAATAATAAATATAAAAAGGAATCTAATATTTATTAGATTCCTTTTTATATTTATTATTTAACTATTATCTAAGAACTATCAGTTCCCAGGCAGAAGTAGTTCCAGGTGCTTGTCCTTGAACCCACCATTTACAAATATATTCTTTACCCTTATATATTACTTTATCACCTGCATTATATATTTTAGCATTGTCATAATTATCATTAGGGATAGTACCTTTATCTTTAACCATTATAGTACAATCAGAAGAGACTTTTAGACCTTTACTATCTGAAACTGTATATACTAAAGGATACGTACTAGCTTTACTAGTATCAACAGTACCGCTTATTATAATATTACTAGTTAAGTCTCCATCTTCTTTATCAAAAGCAGTTACTCCATTTAGAGGGTCAAATTTATCACCGATTACTAAAGTTTGGTTTTTAACACCTTTAATTACTGGTGCTGTATTTTCACCAGGTGCTACCTCATTCCCAAATACAGTTTGTCTACCCATCTCACTTCCTTTAGGAGACATCCTTTGAGATATAGATATACTTTCAAGAGAAGAAGTATCAGATGGCGCTTTTTCAGTATTTAAAGTCATAGTGTAAGTTGAACCAGGTTTTATAACTTTAGCAGAATATATTTCACCAAGGTCAATTACTGAATAGCCATTTTCTTCTTTAATAGTACCAACAGTATAATCGCCACTAACTATTTTAGTTCCATTATTCTTTATATAAATTTTAGCATTTTTTAATGTTTCAGCTGTAGTTTCGACACTACGTAGAACATCACCAGATTCTTCGAGTTTTTCATTATTCTTTAATGTTATTGTATATCCACCTTTATCACTCCAAGATTCTTTAAAAGTTTCAACAGTACAAGATAAATCTAATTCATCATAAACTATTTCATGTTTCGGCAATTCAGCATTGCCATATAAAGCGTTTTTTGTAGCCTTAGTTAATTCATCTCTAGAATTTGAACCAGGAGTTGATGGTGCATCTTGTGAAGCCATCCAGCCAATCATACCGCCAAGTTCATTATCATTTACATACTTACACTTTTCTTTAATTGATTTCACATTATCATATGTGAAGAAAGCGCCAGTAGATTCATTATAAAGATATGGTGCCTTTGCTGTATCATCCCAGTATTCTTTAAGTCCAGGGTACTTAGATTTTAGAGCATCAAGAGATCTATAGGACCAAACACCACCACGGCGACCACCTTCTCCATTTTTTACTGGAGCTTCATTATCAGCGCCAGTAGTAAGTGTTTGGTCTGCATCTTTAGCGATTTTTTCAGCTTTACCAAAGAGACCAGGATTTTTTGTATCTACGTTATCATTAGATACTTTTTCCCATCCACGTGTATAGTAAGCAGCACCAACAACAATTTTTTCAGGCTCTGCACCTTTTGATATAAAGTAATCAACACTTTCATCAACAGAAAGACCTTTTCCTTTGTATGGATCATTTGGATTTGTATATAAAGGTGTTTGATGACCACTTATTGGATCCCAAGCTCCTCTCATGTCATAAGTCATGATATTTGCAAAGTCTACAGTGTCAAATAATGCATTAACGTCAATACCAATATCTACTTTTTCAATTGGTGCTGGAAGTGCAACTGAAAGCTCATATGTCTTACCAAGGTCAACACCTTGTTTATCTAAAGCTTTTCTAAAATCTTTTAGAAGAAGAATATAATTCTCTTTATCTTCAGGTTTTGCTTGTGTTGTACCTTCATCATTTTGATTATCAACTTTATCAGGATCTCTTAAGGCACCTGGATATTCCCAATCTAAATCTACGAAGTCCATATTAGTATAACGAATAAACTCCATAACGTTTTCAACAAACTTAGCTCTCTTCGAAGCATCACTAGCAACAACAGAAAAGTCACCAGATTTGGACCAGCCTCCAAGGGAAATTCCTATTTTAAGATTAGGGTTTTTAGCTCTTAAGTCTTGTAATGCCGCAAGAACACCAGCATTAGGGTCACCCCATGTAACGCCATCCATTCCTACGGGATTTTCACAAGCAGCACCTTTGTCAGTAAATATTAGTTCACCATTTGCATTAAAGTCTAAAAATGCAAAATTTAAATGAGTAAGTTGATCAGCTGGAATGTCTTTAGGATAGAAGGAACCTTGTCCTCCCCAAACAGACCAGTCTCCATAATACATTACATTACGTTTAGTTTTTGAAGTGCTTTTTTCTGCTGTAACTGCTATATCATTTTTTTGATTAAATGGTATGGCAGAAGCAGATATTCCCATTAGTAAGGTTGTTACTGTAGCACAAGCTATAATAACATTTGAACGTTTGCTAATTGCTCTTTTAGCCATTAGTTGACCCACTCCTTTATTTTTTATATATATTAAACTTCATTGTTGAAATTTAATTTACAAATAATGTAATTAAATTCATGTTAACATATAAAAGAATTAAAAACTAGGGAAAAATTAGAAAAAAATCATGTAAATAAAAGTGTAAAAATTACATTGATTTTACAAGAAAATGTATAGTATTAGCTTTAAAAAGTTAATATATAATATAATTTTATTAAATTTTAAATTAAAATAATTAAATATATTTATTTGACTTAAAATGTCGACTTTTAAATATATTTAGATATAAATTAAGCTAGGTAATTTCAATTAAAGGTTTACAAGGTCTGGTTTATATGCAATACTATAATGGATTTTATGTATGAGAGGGAGAGGGTTTTAATGTACGCATGTTTAGATATTGGAGGAACTTCAATAAAGACAGCTGTTTTAGATGAAAAAGGGAATTTAATAAAAAGAGGTAATATTGAAGTTAGGCATAATTTTAATGAGCTTATGGATTCAATAATTCTTTTTATAGATGGAGTTAAAAGTGAGTATGATATTAAAGGAGTCGCTATAAGTTCACCTGGTGCTGTAGATACAGTTACTGGAATAGTAGGGGGAGCGAGTGCTATACCATGTATTCATGGACCTAATTTTAAAGAAATAATTAGGGAGAGAGTAAATCTTCCTGTAAGTATAGAAAACGATGCAAATTGTGCAGCGTTAGCAGAAGTGTTTTCAGGGTCAGCAAAGGGCGTAAGTGATATTATGTTCTTAGTATGTGGTACTGGAATAGGTGGTGCAATAATAAAGGATGGAAAAATACATCACGGTAAGCATCTTCATGGTGGAGAGTTTGGATATATGCTTATGGAGGAAGAAAACGGAGAATATAAAAACTTCAGTGAAGTAGCATCAACAATGTCATTTGTAAGAAAAGTTAGAAAGCATTATAATGATGATTTAATTGATGGAGTAGAAGTATTTTCAAAGGCTGAGGCTGGTGATGAGTTTTGTAAAAGTGCAATAGATACATTTTATAGAACTTTGGCAAAAGGAATATTTAATCTTCAGTATGTTTATGATCCAGAACTTATATTATTAGGTGGGGCTATTAGTGAAAGAGAAGATTTTATAGATAGATTAAATGAATCTATGGATACAATACTTAAAAAAGTAGAAATCGCTAAAGTTAAACCTATGCTTGGGACATGTACCCACAAAAAGGATGCAAATTTAGTTGGAGCATTAGCACATCATTTTAATGAATATAATAATAAATAGAAAATCACCTTAAAAAAAGTGGCATTAGCCACTTTTTTTTGTTGATTATGGACATAATAAAAATAATTAACAAAAAATAGGAGTGGTTTTTTATGTTTAAGAGAGTATTTATAACGGGTGCTGGAACTGGAATTGGAAGGGATGCTTCAATTGAGCTTGCAAGAAGGGGGCATAATGTAATTGCATCAACACATTTTGAAGAGGAGGCAAGATTAATTAACGAGTATGCAAAGGATAAAGGGCTAGAAGATAATCTTAAAGGGATAAAATTAAATGTAACATTAGAAGAAGATAGAAAGAAAATTTTAAACTACGATATAGATGTTTTAATAAACAATGCAGCAGTAGGGGATAGTGGTTCAGTTATGGAAATTGATGTATCAAGATATAGAAAAGCTTATGAGACTAATGTAATTGCACCAATTGAATTAACACAACTAGCATTAACAAATATGGTAAAAAATAAAGAAGGAAGAATTATATTTGTCTCATCGTTACTTGGAAGAATATCTAAGGGATTTTTCTCACCATATACTTCAACAAAGTTTGCAATAGAAGCAATTGCAGAATCTTTAATCGAGGAATTGGTATTACTTACAGATTGTAATATTGATGTTGCAATAATAGAACCTGGAGCGTATAAAACAGGATTTAATCAGTTAATGATGGAAAGAAAATATCATTGGATGAAAGAAAAATCTTATTTTAAACATATAGTTAATAAAATAAGGATAGCAGAACAAGGATATTTCACTAAAGTTGAATGTATAAGCACAGAATCTATTGTTAAAGAATATATTAAAGCGGTAGAGGACAAGGAAAGTAATAAGAGATATATAGCGCCAAAATACCAAGGATTAGTATTTCAATCTATGAGAATAGTCGGAAAATAATATATTAAGTTGAATATAGGTAAGATAATGATTAAAATATAAATATATATATGTTAATCAAGGAGGAATGAATGAGAAAAATATTAGATTTTTTGTTAAGTAGATTAGTAATAGTGGGGGTGCTACTACTATTTCAATTATGTATATTAATATTTGGAATATGGAAGTTAAGTGAGTCTTTTGTAGATTTGTACATATTCTTCTTTATAATAAGCGTCTTAGTTGTAATATACATAGTCAGCAGAACAGATAACCCATCTTACAAATTAGCGTGGACAATACCGGTATTATTATTTCCTATCTTCGGTGGGTTGTTTTACCTTATATTCGGCGGAAAGAAAATGAACACTAAGTTCAAGAAGAAAGTTGAGAAAGTATATTTAGAATCTAAAGACCTGCTGGTCCAAGATGAAAGTATAATGAAAGAATTAGAACAGATAGATAAATCAATTGCAAATCAAGCAAGATATACAAGTGAGTTTGCCTTATCACCTATCTATAAAAATACTACTACAGAGTATTTATCACCAGGAGAAAATTTTTATGAGAAGTTAATAGAGGAACTAAAGAAAGCAAAACGATATATATTTATGGAGTATTTTATAATACATGAAGGAAAAATGTGGAACACTATATTGGAGATTATGGAACAAAAAGTAAAAGAAGGGGTAGATGTAAGAGTAATCTATGATGATATGGGATGTTTAACAACTCTTCCGTATAAGTATAATGAAGAACTTATAGGAAGGGGAATTAAGTGCCAAGTATTTAATCCTTTTGTACCATTCTTATCAATAATACTAAATAATAGAGATCATAGAAAAATTACAGTTATTGATGGACATACAGCATTTACAGGTGGAATAAATTTAGCAGATGAATATATAAATGAAATTGTTAGGTTTGGACATTGGAAAGACGCCTCTTTAATGTTAAAAGGTGATGGAGTTTGGAACTTAACAGTTATGTTTCTTCAACTTTGGAGTTTTAATAGTAGAGAGAAGGTTGATTATGCAAAATATAAACCGCTTTCAGAGTATAAAGAAATGTTTGAAAGTGATGGATATGTACAGCCTTATGCAGATAGTCCATTAGATGATGAAACTGTTGGAGAAAATGTATATTTAAATATAATATCAAAGGCAAAAGATTATGTTTATATAAATACTCCATATTTAATAATTGATAATGAATTAGTAACAGCACTAACACTTGCTGCAAAGAGTGGGGTTGATGTAAGAATTGTAACACCACATATAGAAGATAAGTGGTATGCACATATTGTTACAAGAGCATATTATCCACAACTTATTAAAGCTGGAATAAAAATATATGAATATACACCAGGATTTATACATTCAAAAACAGTTGTATCAGATGATGTACTAGCTACTATAGGAACAATAAACTTTGATTATAGAAGTTTATATCTTCACTTTGAATGTGGAGTTTGGCTTTATAAGACAAAGTCTGTTATGCAAATTAAAGAAGATTACTTGAATACATTAGATTTATGTATGGAAATAAGCTTAGAAGATTGTAAGCATGTTAAAATATATGACAGAATATTAACAGCAATTCTTAGAGTTTTTGCACCACTTATGTAAAAAAATCATCCTATTTATTAAAGATAGGATGATTTTTCTTTAATTTTACAATAAGTTCATATGTAGGTCTAGACCGTATAATATAATTTAACTATCAAATTATATTATGCGATTCATGGAGGAAAAAATGGGTTTAATATTTACGTTTTTAATGTTTGGCACGATTTTTCTTGTTATTGTAAATATATGTTCTATTTTAATGAGACTTACAGGGATGCCTATTAAAAAGGCTAGATTTCAAGTTGTATCATTATTAACTAGTACAGGCTTTACAACAAGAGAGAGTGAGATGGTTGTGCAACATCCTGTAAGAAGGAAAATAGCGAGTTGGCTTATGATAGTCAGTTATGTAAGTACAGCGACATTTATATCATTTTTTGTAACTATGATATCAGATACAGTTACAGGAATAGGTTTTTTTGTAGTAATAGTTGTACTAATAGTATTTAATTTTATTATTAAAAAGACAAAGACAATTGAAAAGCTCGAATTAAATCTTGAAAATGCAGTATTAAAATCTAAAATATGGGAGAAAATGAATTCAGAGAGCTTAACTTTAATAACAAATACAAGGGGATATGGTGTATATCAAATATATCTTTCAAAAGAGTGCAGAATAATAGGTAAGAGTATATTAGATAGTGGATTAAAAGATCTGGAAATTGAAGTACTTAACATAGATAAAGGTGATAAATTTATCAAATTTGCTACACCTGATTACATTTTTGAAGTATTTGATAGAGTCACTGTTTATGGAAATTTAAAAAACATAAGAAATGAGTTTGAGCATGTAATTAAATAAATTCATGTATTGAAATGTGTGAACAAGTAAATTATAATAGTGAGGAGTAAATTCATTTATTAGATAACACTACAACCATTTTTCATTAAGTTGGAAAGGAAGTATAAAGATGAAAAAATTATCAATAATAATACCTATGTATAATGAAGAAGAGTCTCTTCCATATTTATATAAGAGATTAGATGCATTAGGGGAAAATATCCCTAACTATGAGTTAGAGTTTTTATTCGTTAATGATGGAAGTAAAGACAATTCATTAAACATTGTTAAGGGGTATAGAAAAAGTGATCCTAGAGTATGCTATGTTAATCTTTCAAGAAATTACGGGAAAGAAACAGCTATGGGAGCAGCTTTTGATTATGTAACAGGAGATGCTGTTGCTATAATAGATGCAGATCTTCAAGATCCACCTGAGTTAATTGTGGATATGCTTAAATATTATGAAGAAGGCTATGATGATGTTTACGCAAAAAGAAGAAGTAGAAAAGGAGAAACTTGGCTTAAAAAGTTTACTTCTAAGAAGTTCTATAAAATATTACAATCTGTATCTAATGTTCCAATACAAACAGATACAGGAGATTTTAGACTTTTAAGTAGAAGAGCTATAGAAGCATTAAAAGCATTCCCAGAGAAGCAAAGATATACAAAAGGAATGTTTAGTTTAATTGGATTTAAAAAGAAAGCTATTGAATTCGATAGAGACCCAAGAGTTGCTGGAGAGACTAAATGGAATTATTTAAAGCTTGTAGATTTAGCTATTGAAGGAATAACTTCATTTACAACTGCGCCACTTAGACTTGCAACTATATTTGGAGGAATTATTGCATTTGTAGCATTCATATATATGATATACATAATAATAAGAACACTAGTATCAGGTATCGATGTACCGGGATATTCAAGCCTTATATGCGTAATGCTTATGATGGGTGGTATACAACTAATATTCTTAGGAGTTATTGGTGAATACTTAGGAAGAATATTTACAGAAGTTAAAAATAGACCTTTATATTTTATTGATGAATATGCAGGTCCAGAAGATACGATAACAGAAGAAGTTGTTATTGATATAGAAAGAAAATAGTATATATTGAGGAAGTAACGTAAGTTGACTTTTTTAGAGTGTCGATAAAATCGACACTCTTTTTTTATTCTCAAATTTAGTTGTTTTATTATATTTATTTAACAAAAACCATAAAGTATAAAATTATTTGAACAATTAGTATTACAGGTAAGCCTAACTTGAATTTCATATGCTTTGTTTTATGTCTAAAAACTTCCATACCTAAAATACTACCAATGCTACCACCAATAAGAGCAATAAACATCAAAGTATTTTCAGGAATTCTCCATTTATGTCTTTTAGCTTTTTCTTTATCAATAAACATCGATATAAACCCTACTATATTAATTACTAATAAGTAGCTTAAAAAAATATTACGCAATTATATACACCTCTCAAAATAAAATATCAATAAGACAAGTGTACTATATACTTATGAAAAATAGAATAAAAAAGGAATTAATAGTTGTGGGTATTTACATAATATGGTAGAATTAAATTATAATTGAAGTTAAATTATACTTTGGTGTTATAAAATAAGGTAAAAAATGTAAAAATAATTAGGAGGGAGTCATGACTAAGAAGAATTATGAAAAGTTGAGAGATATAGAAAACTTTTACAAAAAGAAAGCTAGTTATGCGAAACTTATGAGAAAAAGAAGAAGAAGAACAGTTGCACTTATTTTGGTTGGAATTATAGTTGTAGTATCTGGAGCATTCATATACAGTCATTATTCATCAAACAAATATTCAGCATTTTTATATAGTAATAAAGAAATAAAAGTAAAAAACAGTGAATTAGAAAAAAAGATTGAAGATATTAATGATTCAATTGACGTAAAAGAAGTGAATTATACTTGGGGAGATAATTTAGAAGCGTATAATGTGCCAAAAAGACTTATAATACATCATTCTGCTTCTAAAGACGTCTCACCTGAGACGATACATAAATGGCATTTAGATAAAGGCTATGGAGGAATAGGATATCATTACTACATAAGAAAGGACGGAATTATATATAGGGGACGAGATGAAAAGGTAAAAGGCGCACATACTATAAATGAAAATAGTAAAAGTATAGGGATATGTTTAGAAGGAAATTATGAAGTAGATAAAGCGAGTAAAGCACAAATTGATAGTCTAGTTAAATTAGGTACAAGCTTAACAGTAAAATATAATATTGAAGATATAGTAGGTCATAGAGATTGTAACCAAACATTATGTCCAGGAAAAAATATTGATATACATAATATAAAGAGTGATATTGCATCAAATTTAGAGGCGCTAATTGAATAGAAATAAATAAAAAGTCAAATACTAAATTCAAATATGAAGAAAGAAGGCTTTTTATGAAACTATTACATATAATCGTTAATTCAAAACCAGAAGATTTATCATCTAGTAGAAAAGTTGCAGTTAAACTAATTGATAAAATTGTTGATGTTAATCCTGAATGTCAAGTAGAAACTATTGATTTATATAAAGATTACATTCCAAGATTAAACTATAAATATTTTGAAAGTAGGAGTGCTGTAGTAAATAAAGAAGCTTATGACAAGCTAAATGATAATGAGAAGAAAGATGTTGATAGAATAAATCAGTTGTGTGATCAATTCGTTGCAGCAGATCTTTACGTTATTTCAGCTCCTATGTGGAATTTATCTTTTCCAGCACCATTAAAGGAATATATAGATTGTATATGCCAAGAAGGAAAGACTGTAACAATAAGCATAGATAAAATAAAAGGGACTTTAGATGATAAAGATAGAAAGATGGTTTATGTTCAATCATCAGGAGGACCAGTTCCATGGATACTTAGAGGTAAGCTTAGTCAAGGTGTTGAATATGTAGAGGATATAATGAAATTTTTAGGAATTAAAATATTTAAAGAGTTATTAATAACTAACACTGGTTTTGATCCGGAAGCTAGAATAGAAGCGGAACATAAAGCTATTTTAAAGATGGAAAGTATTATTGATGATTTACAAGATTAATAACATATAATAATAGTATGAGAATAATTATGCAGTGTATTTAATTAGTTTTTTGAATATGCGTATAATTATTCTCTTATTATTTTAAAAAAGTACTATGATGATTTAAATAATTCTGTTATTCTAAGTAATGTGAAAAAACAAAAGATTACATTGTAATTTACATTAGGAGATGTTTAAGGTGAAAGAAAATATAAAAGAATATTTAATCATAACATTAGGCGTAATATTAGTTGCAGTAGCTATTGAATACTTCTATGCACCTAACGACTTAGCAGCGGGGGGAGTAAGTGGACTTGCTGTAGTAATGACACATTACATACCATCTTTAACTGTTGGTGGAATAACACTTTTTGCAAATATATTTTTATTTATATTAGCATTTATACTAGTTGGTGGAGATTTTGGGCTTAAAACAATATATGCAAGCTTTGGTCTTTCACTATTATTATGGTTTATGGAAAAATTCATGAATCCACAGGCATTAACAACAGATTTATTACTTGCTAGTATATTTGGAACTGTAATAACAGCAGTTGGACTTGCTATGATATTTAATATAAATGCATCAACTGGTGGAACTGATATACTTGCAAAAATATTAAATAAGTATACAAGTTTTAACATAGGTATATCATTATTATGTGTAGACTTTATAGTAACTTTAATGGGAGCATTAACTTTTGGAGCAGATAGAGGATTTTATGCACTTTTATGTGTTTCAGTTAATGGACCACTTATTGATAAGCTTATATCTTATGTAAATCAAAAGAAACAAATTACGATAGTAAGTGATAAGCATAAAGAAATATCAAATTACATAATGAGTGAACTAAAAAGAGGTTGTACTAATCTTTCAGGATCAGGAGCTTATAGTGAAAAAGAAAAAGAAATAATTTATTCAGTTTTAAATAAAAAAGAAATTGAAAAAGTTAAAGAATTTATTGATAAAACTGATGAAGAAGCCTTCTTTACAATTGGAAGTATAGAAGAAGTACAAGGGAATGGTTTCTTAAAAGTATCAGGATTATAAGAATTTTATTAAGGGAGCTTAAAAAGCTCTCTTTTTTCTATTTAAAAGGAAAAATATACTTATAAAGTAGTGAATATTTTAGCTAAAGTAAAATTAATGTTAATAAATAATGGATTAAATAACCATACTAAATATAGTTGTTATAATTAGATGAGAATAAATAGGAGGTGCTATTATGAAAAAAATCATTATAGCCATACTAAGTTTAACTATGCTCTTTGGAATAGCTGGATGTACTAAATCAAAAATAAGTACAAATGTAGAAAAGAATTCACCAGAAAATACTATTAATGCTTTCTTTTCTGACTTTAAAAAATGCAATTTCAAAAAGGCAGAAAACTATTTTCTAAATGGTGTAACACCAGATATGGAAATATATAATAATTTTACTGATGGAGAAAAAGAGGCAATAAAGTATTGGACTGAAAAGATTGGATATGAAATAGTTTCGATTAATAATGAAGGAGATAATGCAGAAGTAACAGTAAAAGTAATGGCTTTAAATGGTGTCAAAATATATAATCAGTATATAAAAGACATAGCATCATTAAAAAAAGAAGCTAAAACAAGTGAAGAAAAAGCAGAACTTAATAAAGAATATGATAAAGCATTATTAAAAGAAGTTAAAAATAAAAATAATGATATAGTAACAACAGTTGTAACTGTACAGCTACAAAATATAGATAGCAATTGGTACATTAATGGCGACGGTAATTTACTTAAAGCATTATATGGTGGACTTGATCCAAATAAATTTATTACAAAATAAACGAAGCGGGTATGGGGATAGGAGAACAAAAGAATGAAAAAAATATTTTTAGGTGCCATAGCAGTTATGCTATCAGTTATATTAATTGGCTGTGGAGATAGTAAAAAAGCAAGTGAAGCTTGTGATAATTTCTTTAGTGATTACAAAAATATGGAACTACAAAAGGCTAATAATTATGTTGAAGGTGGAGGATTATTAGAAAAGTCAATAAAGCAATTTGAAGATTATGATAGTGTTAGAAAGAGTGCTATTGATTATTGGAGCGGAAAGATAAGCTATAAAATATTAGAGACAAAAAAAGAAAATGGAAATTATGTTGTTAAAACAGAAGTTACAGCATTAAATGGTATTGATATATACAATCATTATATGAGCAATGTTCAATCATTAAATTTTAATGAAAAGACTTTAAATGGTGATATGTTAAATGGTGAAAATATAGGTGGAGATTTAGATAATGCCTTTATTACAGCAATAGAAAATCAAACTATTCCATTAAAGACAACAACAGTTAATGTAATTATAAAAGAAGATAGTGGAACTTATAAAATACAAAATGATAAAGAAGTACTCACTGCTATTTTAGGTGGATTAGATCCAGATGAATTAACTGATTAGTAAATTGTACTATAAAATGATATATTTTTTCTTGACATATTAATCACTATATCATAATATTACGATATAGTGATTAATGAAAATAATAAAACTTAAGAGGTGAAATTATGGATAATAATTATAAAGAATTAAATGATAAAGCAGAATTTTTAAAAGTATTAGCCCATCCAGTTAGACTTTGTATAGTAAGAGGACTTATGGAAAAGGAAAGCTGTAATGTTGGATTTATGCAAGACTGTTTAGATATGCCTCAATCAACAATATCACAACATCTTCAAAAATTAAGAAGTGTTGGAATTATTGAAGGTGAAAGAAAAGGACTAGAAGTTATTTATAAAATTAAAGATAAACGTGTAGAAGAAATTATTAAAGTACTACTAGATATTTAAGGAGGAATGTATTATGGCTAGGAAAAAAGTTTTAATTATAGGTGGAGTTGCAGGTGGTGCATCAACTGCTGCTAGACTTAGAAGATTAGATGAAGATGCAGAAATAGTAATATTTGAAAAAGGAAATTACATATCATTTGCTAATTGCGGATTACCATATCATATTGGAGAAGTTATAAAAGATAGAGAAAATCTTATACTACAAACTCCAGAAAAGATGAAAGATAGATTTGAACTTGATGTAAGAGTTAATAGTGAAGTTGTATCAGTTGACTTTGATAATAAAACAGTTAAAGTAAATTCTAAAAATGATGGAACATATGAAGAAAATTATGATTATTTAGTAATTTCTCCAGGGGCTAAGCCAATTACACCATCAATAAAAGGAATTGATAGCAAAAGAGTTCACTCATTAAGAAATATAAATGATATGGATGGAATTAAGAGTGAAGTTGATAATGGAAATGTTAAAAATGCAATAGTAATAGGTGGCGGATTTATTGGAATAGAAGTTGCTGAAAACTTAAAACATAGAGGAATAAATGTAACACTAATAGAAGCAGCGCCTCACATATTAGCACCCTTTGATTCAGAAATTTCAGAACTATTAGAGATGGAGATGAATGATAACGGAGTTTCTATAATATTAAATGATAAAGTTATGGAATTTGAAGAGGAAGTTAACGGAATAAAAGTTAAGCTTGGTAGTGGAAAAGAAGTATGTGGAGAAATAGTAGTTTCAGCAATTGGTGTTGCACCAGATACAACTTTCTTAAAAGATACAGAGTTAGAACTTGGAGAAAGAGGACATATTATTGTCGACTCTCACATGAGAACTAATAAAGATAATGTTTATGCAGCTGGAGATGCAGTTGCTGTTAAAGATTATATTAATGGAAAAACTGCATTCATTCCTTTAGCAGGACCTGCTAATAGACAAGGAAGAATTATAGCAAATAATATTTCAGGTAAAGATTTCGAATATAAAGGAACAATGGGAACATCGATAATAAAAGTATTTGATTTAACAGCAGGAGCTACTGGAAATAACGAAAGAACAATAAAGAACATGGGGATAAAGTATAAGAAAGTATACTTATATCCAATGACTCATGCAGGATATTATCCAGGAGCTAAACAACTTTCAATTAAAGTTTTATATGATGTTGAAGGAAAAGTACTTGGAGCACAAGCTGTAGGTTATGAAGGTGTTGATAAATTTATTGATGTAATAGCAACAGTAATTAAGTTTAAAGGGACTATGGAAGATTTAACTGAATTAGAACTTGCTTATGCACCACCATATCTTTCAGCAAAATCACCAGCTAACATGGCAGGTTTTATTGCGGAAAATGAAGCTAATGGTTTAAGTGATTTAATGTTCGTTGAAGATTTAAACGGATTTAATAAAGATAAGCATATATTAGTTGATGTAAGAGAATCAATTGAAGTTGAAAATGGAATGATAGAAGGTGCAGTTCATATTCCGGTTAATGATATAAGAAATAGAATGAATGAATTAGATAAGAATAAAGAAATATGGGTTTACTGTGCTGTTGGAGTTAGAGGATGGATTGCTGAAAGAATATTAAAAGCTAATGGATATAAGGTTAAAAATCTTTCAGGTGGATATAAAGCTTATTCAACATATGGATATAAAGCAAAAGAAATAAAAGAAAATAATAATGGGAGCTGTGCCAGGCTCAATAAAGTAGAAGAAAATAAAGAAAGAAAAGTTAGGGAGCTTAATGCAGAAGGACTTTGTTGTCCAGGACCATTAATGCAATTAGCAATGACTATGGAATCAATGGAAAAGGGCGATGTGCTTAAAGTATCAGCATCAGATCCTGGATTCTTTAAAGATGTTGAAGCTTGGGCTAAGAGAACAAAAAATACTTTAGTAACTGTTAATAAAGATAAAGGCTTAATTAAAGCTGAACTTATAAAAGGACTTGAAGGTGATGAAGTAGCAGTAGATACAACATCAGATAGACAAGTGGCATATGAAAAGAATGGTCAAACGATGGTTGTGTTTAGTGGAGATTTAGATAAAGCAATAGCTGCATTCATTATTGCAAATGGAGCTGCAGCTATGGGTAAAAACGTTACTATGTTCTTTACTTTCTGGGGATTAAATGTTTTAAGAAAGCATGAAAAAGTTAGTGTTTCTAAAAATGTTATAGAAAAAGCTTTTGGTAAGATGATGCCAAGAGGAAGTAAGAAATTAGGTTTATCTAAAATGAACATGGGCGGAATGGGTTCTAAGATGATTAGAGGAATTATGAAGAAGAAAAACGTTCAATCATTAGAAGAACTTATTAAAGCTGCAATTGATAATGGAGTAGAGATTGTAGCTTGTACAATGTCAATGGACGTTATGGGAATTAAAGAAGAAGAACTTATTAATGGAGTTAAATTTGGTGGAGTTGGTTACTACTTAGGTGAAGCTGAGGAGTCAACATCTAACTTATTTATTTAAAGTAGGTTATTTAAATTAAAGACTGCTTCAAAAGATATTATATCTTTTGAAGCAGTCTTTTTTTAAAAAAATATAAAAAAATAAAAATATATTTACAAAAATATTCCAATGGAATATAATGTAATTAGATATTTAACCAATTGGTTAAATATCTAATTAACTGAATAAGGAAGGTAAGTTATGAATAAGGTGTTTAAAGCACTATCAGATGATACAAGAAGAGAAATTCTAAAGCTTCTTTCAAGTAAACCTATGTCAGCTGGAGAGATAGCAGAAAACTTTAATATGTCTAAGCCATCAATATCAAAACATTTAGACATATTAAGAGAGGCGGAACTTGTAGTTAAAGATAGACAGGGACAATTTATAATATATTCAATTAATACATCTGTTCTTCAACGCGCATTAACAGGATTTTTGGATATATTTAAAAGTTAATTATTAATTAGTTGAAAGGGGAATAAATATGAAAATAAAATTTGATTTTGGAACAATTGGAATTACTTTATTTACAATTATTTTTACAGCTGTTATTTATAACAAATTACCAGAAAACATTGATAGTGAAAGTACTAAAGTTGGATTATTTGTAGTATCAATAGGTATTATGATTGTTATTACAATATATGCACAATTTGCGCATCACATATCAAAAAAAGCATGGGATGATCCAAGAACAAAAACAATAAGAAGGCAGTTAACATTTTCTACAGCACTAATTTCTGTACTTGTACTTTATAAAAGCCTTAGTGCTATAAATGAAATGGCAATGAGTGAAGATACTTTTGAAATATTATTTTCATCAATATTAATAATTGTTGTAGGCAATAGTTTTACTAAAATAAGCAATAATAGAAATATAGGAATTAGAGTTCCATGGACTAGAGCAGACAATGAAATATGGGATAAGACACATAAATTATCAGGATACTTATCACTACCATTTGGAATAAGCATACCTTTATTATATATATTATTTGGTATGAAAGTAGCGGTCATAATAGGTGTTTTAGGATGGGGCATAGTATCAATAGGTTACTCTATAGTTTTATATTATAAAAAATTTGGAACAATACTTTAATAGTTAATTAAAAAGGGGGTAGGGGGGAATGATAAGTAATACTTCAATATTTATGATGGCTTTTACTGCAATAATAAGTATAGCATTACCTATAGTTTTAATAGTTATCATGAGAGTAAAATATAAAGCATCATTAAAGAGTTTCTTCATTGGATCTGCAGCATTTTTTGTAGCAGTACAGTGTATAGAGGGACCAATTAATTATTATTTATTAGTTGGAAACAGTAATACATCTAGTTTAATTATGGGTAATACTATTATTTACATGTTATATGGTGGTCTTATGGCTGGTATATTTGAAGAAACAGCAAGATATATTTGCTTTAGATTTATACTTAAAGATGAGAGAAGAATACAAGATGGAATAAGCTATGGTATAGGACATGGTGGAATTGAAGCTATATTATTTGTAGGAGTAACATACGTAATAAATATAGCAGTATCATTAATGATAAATGCAGGAGTACCAGTTGAGGGAGCTATGCAAGGTGCATATAACCAGTTATCAATAATTCCATCATATAATTTTGGATTAGCAGGAATAGAGAGAGTATGTGCGATTATAATTCAAATAGGATTATCAATTATTGTATTTAATGCAGTTAAATATGGAAAGAAGAGTTATTACTTTATAGCTATTTTAATACATGCATTTATAGATTTTCCGGTTGCACTTGTTCAAAGAGGGACTTTGAATGTTGTTGTAATGGAGATTATGCTTATACTAGTTTCAGTAGTATTTATATTATTTATAATCAAAGAGATAAAAAAGAATAAAAATGATTTAACCAGATGAATAAATATATAAATAAATTAGAAGGCAATTAATTATTGTGGAGTAAATTAATAGAGGGGGATATGGTTTGAAGAAGGGACTGATTATATTTTTAATGGGGATTTTAGCTATTAATTTAGCTGGATGTACAAGTAATAAAAAGACAGAAAATAACGATGGTAAAGAAAGTGGTTATGAGCAAGTAGATGACAATAAGAATGAGGATAAAGGAAATGAAGCTAATAAGGATTCAGATGAAAATGCAGAAAAGTTAAAGATGGAAGAAGAAAAGAAAAAGGAAGAGGAAAAGAAGAGATTAGCTGAGGAAAAGGCTAAGAAAGAAGCTGAAGCTAAGAAGAAGGCAGAGGTAGATAAAAACAAGCAGACAGAAAAGACATTTACATTATATTCAGTAGATCCTATGAATGAAAAAACTATTGTTACTGGTACAGTTAAGAGTAAATCTGACTCAATTAAAGAAAATCTTAATCTTATAGCTAACAATATTTCGAAGAAGAGTTTTGATTCTCTTAAAATAGAAGTTAAAAGTGTAAAAGATGTTAAGGGAAAACTAATAGCTACAATAAACTTAGATGATGGCGGTAGTGATGAATGGTATCAAAGATTCCAAGGATCACTTGGAGGCTACGTAACCGAAATAACATTAATTGATAGCTTACTCCAAAGAGGATACAAGGGGAATTGGATTAGTGGGGTAGAATTTATGTATAATGGAAAGAAGCTTGAAGAACTTGCTCATACTCCTAGATTGGCAGTTGTGAATTATAGATAATATATGGTGTAGTTGAAGTAGAAAAAATATAAATTAAATTAAAAAAAGCCTAAAAATATAATGATATTTTTAGGCTTCTTTTATGTTTTAAAATTAAAACATAAAGTTTGCAAAACTTGAAGCAAATGAAGCAAATATAATTAAGAATGATAATGCCATAAATAGTGATATAGCAAGTAATACTAAAGGAGCAACTATGTTAGTTCCACCATTTGCCTTAATATGTTCGTCCTCATTTCCGAATTGGCTATAAAAAGCTTTTAATGATGTAACTTTCTTTTTAGCATGAGTAATATAAATTGCATTTCCGAATATACCCATAAGTACTGCAAGTACTATGTTACCAATAATTGCAGTTGTAGGTCCTATTAATTCAAGTAGTAAAGATAATACTAAATTAACGGCTGTGAATCCGATGAACCATTTGTATAACTTTCTATATAGTAACCAGTATGCTGGTGCAAAGAATGAAGCAAAATTCCATGATGGGAATAATGAATCTCCAGTTTGTTTTTTCTTTTTATTGAAATAGTATTCTGCGTTTGAATCTCCAACAAAGTTAACGAAATCCTTATCTTCTTCAATTATCTTATTAAATTCTTGATCAAATTCTTGTGCTTCCATAAAAATACCTTCTTTCATAATATAAATAATTTCATTACAAGAATAGCATAAAATTTTAAATATACCATGGACTAAAAGTTAACATTTCTAAAGGCTACAACTATATTTTATTGAAATACAAAATGAATATGATTTCATAAAATTTTAGAAAGTTGTAAGAATTATAAAAGCTAAATGTTAGTTTTTATGGTTATTATTACAAATATAAACTACTTTGATGATATAATTTTCTTATGAAATGGAGGGGATATTGTGGTAAAAAATAATATTTTAGTAGTTGATGATGAAGTTGAAATTGTAGATGCAATAGAAATATATTTAAAAGGTGAAGATACAAATATTATTAAAGCTTACGATGGAGAAGATGCGTTAAAAAAGCTAAAGGAAAATGAAGTACATTTAATAATTATGGATGTTATGATGCCAAAGTTAGATGGATTAAAGGCAACAATGAAAATAAGAGAAAATAATAATATACCAATAATAATATTATCAGCAAAGTCACAAGGTGGAGATAAAGTTCTTGGATTAACAGTAGGAGCAGATGACTATATTGGGAAGCCATTTGATCCACTTGAATTAATAGCAAGAGTAAAGTCACAACTTAGAAGATATAAAACTCTTGGAAGTTATGTTAATAACAACGAAGTAATAGAAAATAAGGTTGAAATAGGCAGGGTAACTTTAAATAAAGATAGCAAAAGCTTAATTTTAGATTGTATTAATAATGTGAAACTAACACTTATTGAATATAAAATACTTGATTTATTAATGAGTAATGCAGGTAGGGTATTTTCTTCAGAACAAATATATGAAAATGTATGGGGTGAAGAGGCAATAAATACGGATACAATAATGGTTCATATAAGAAGGATTAGAGAAAAGATTGAAATTAATCCTAAGAAACCAGAATACTTAAAGGTGGTGTGGGGTATTGGATATAAATTCGAAAAAATCTAATATAAATAAAGGGGCTATATTTAAGATATTAATTATTTCAATTATTATTGGGCTATCAATATTATTTAATTATATATTTCTAAGCGGTTACTTAAACAGTAGAGTAGTTATAATTTTATTTGCAACAATAGTAATACTTTTAATATTTAATGGTATAAACAAATTCAGAGTAGCAATGATATTTTTTAGCTTAAGCGAAAGCTTAAGAAGGCTCGAAGATGATATGAGTATAAATTATTCTATGGTTAGCATTATGATTAATGATTCTTCAACATTAAATTTATTAGGAAAGAATGTTTCAAAATTATATATTTCTATAAATAAATTACTTGATTTATCTACAGAAAGTGGTAAAAAGGCAAGTGAAAATAGGGAAGAAGAAAATCTGATAAACAAACTAATACTATCTTTAGAAGTGCCATCAAATAATATAATTAAAAATATTGAATTGTTACGAACTGATAATGAAAGCAATGTGGATGTTTTGAACGATTTATATAAAGAAGAGAAGATACTTAAAGAAGATATAGAAAGATTATTTGAATGCTCTAAAATACTATCAAGAGATATAGAAGTTAATAGAATGCCGTTGGATATAGTTTCAATAATTAAAAATACATTTGAAGAATTTGAAGAAGATTTATTAAGTAGAGAAGTTATATACGAATTTGACATTAAAAGTATTAATGTATATGGAGATGGTGAAAAATTATGGACTTCAATAAGATATTTAATAAAAAATGCTATAAAGCATTCAAAGGAAGATAGTAGAATTTTTATTAACGTAATTCCCATAGAAAATGATAAGTATAGCTATTGCTCAAAGGTTAAAATTGAAATTAAGAATACATCGAAAGATTTTATTAAAGATTTCAATGAGGGAATAGAACTTAAAGTGGTTAGAAAAATTGTAGATCTTCAAGGAGGAACCCTTGCTATTGAAAGAGATGGGGATCTTTTTAAGGCTGTAATAACATTAGAATATGGAGGTGATAATAAATGCTAATATACGAAATGCTTAATAAGAAAGAAGAGAAAGAAAGATGGTATAGTGAGGAAGAAAATAAAATAAGAAATGAAGTAAATAAACGTACTATATTTGAAAGAAACTTCATGTATATGTCACTTCTATTAGTTTTCTTAATGTTTCTTTTAACTAGAGAAATGGGAATGACAGTAGATTCGCTTATTATTCTGTCTATAGCTTTAATATTAGCTTTCATTTTATTATCAACTCTTTATAACAGTATAAGATACTATTACTTATATAAAAAAGAAGAGAATAAATATAAAAATTTATATAAAAAGAGAAGTAAAAAATTAATATTTGAATTAATACTATTACTGATGGGAAGTATCCTTATTTATAGTTTAATAACATCTAACTTTGGAATTAGATATATGAATCATAATAAAGTAGAAATAGGAGGGGAATTAATTTCAGCAGAAGAAATAGTACTTGGAAAGCATTCTACATTTATTATCTTTATAGAGAGTATTATAATAGTTTACTTATTATTTAGTTTTATAAAAGATAAGGTTAGATTAAGTATTGTAAATACTACAATTAATAACTTTATGAATAGAGCAAAAAATGGAGAGGTGAAAATTATAAAGGAATCATTAGACAAGGAAATTAATTTTGAAAAATCAGAATCCTTTTATGGAGAAAATTATTCTATGATTATAAGGGCAATTTCAAAGTTAGTTATTAAAGTTCAAGAAGCTGGTTTAAAAGAAGGTAGAAGTGAAAACGATAAAAATGAGCTTATAACAAACGTATCTCATGATTTAAAAACTCCTTTAACATCAATAATAAACTACACATATATTCTTAAAAATAAACAATACACTAAAGAAGAAAGAGAAAAGTATATAGAAATATTAGATGATAAAAGTAAAAGATTAAATGATATATTAATAGAGTTGAAAGGTATAACAAATACTGATAAAAATAATATAGCATTAGAAGAAATCGATATATTTTATATAGTAGGAGAGTTTATAAAGGAGTATAAATCAAAATTAGAGGAGAAAAACTTAAATATTATATTTGAAAATAATATAGATAAAATAGTTAAGTTAAACAAGAAGAGTAGCTTAAGGGTATTACAAAATATTATAGATAATATAAGGAAGTATTCTAAAGAAAATAGTGATATATTAATTTCCTTTGAAGAAAATAATGAATATATAAATGTTAAATTTAGAAATATAGCAAAGTATAAAATAAATTTTAATAAGGAAGATGCAATTCGAAGATTTTGGAGGGGAGACTCATCAAGAAGTACTGAAGGGCATGGACTTGGATTAGATATATGTAAATCTTTAATGGAATTACAAGGTGGAGTATTTGATATTGATATAGATGGAGATACATTTATTTCAATAATTAGTTTTAAAAAATGAGGAAGAGGAGGGAATATTCCCTCCTCTTAATTATGGTGTAGTTAAAATATATAGTTATGAGTGTATTGTTATAACTGGTAAACTGCTTAAGTTGTTAGCTTCTGTATCGTCAGGTAGGCTTCTTACGTATTCTTCCCCTGTCTTGGAAACGCCTACTCCAACACCTTTGATTTCACCATCTTTAGCCATTTGAACTGCGGCATTTTTATCGATTTGATGTCCGTTTGAAAGTTCATATCCTACGACGCGACCGCCTTGTTTAACAACTTTAGTAATTTCTTCTGCATCTTCTTTAGGAGCTGCTGATGCTTTATTAATATTTTTTGGTAAGTTACCAATCATATTATCATTCATTTGATCTTTCATAAAGTTCACCTCCTCTTTGATACACTAATAGTTTTAGTAATTTTACAAAAAATATTCATAAAGAATAATATTATATATATAAATAAACTAAATATAAATAATTTGGAGTAGCTAATGAAATTAGATTTATACACTCTTTATGTTTACAACTATGCTAAAGAATTTTTATTTAGTAAAAATGTTGATTTACTTAAGATAAAAGAGTTTTCTAATTGTTCAAATGCAGTATTTATTGATGAGTTTTATTTTGAAAAAGTAATAGGAAATAATATATTAGAGTTTTACAGTTATTTAAAAAGGAGAAAATGCTTTAAAGCTAATATGTTAATTCAAGATGATGAAATATTAATATTAAAGTTTTGGTGCAATTTCTCACTAGAGTACTGGCATTGTCATCCGGTTTTAAAGAAAGATGGACAGCTATCTCATATGGAGTTTAAAAAGATTAAAGAAGATTTGTGGGCAAAAAAATATTTGGATTTAACTAAAGAAGAAGAGGATGAATGGCGCATTAGATTCAAAAAGAATAACTATGTTAATAATTAAGATAAGCAATATTTGCTTATCTTAATTATTAGTTTATATAAAAATATCTGTAATTATTTTACCATCTAAGGAAGTAGTATTTTCATTAAGCAACTGGAATATAGTAGCCCCTTCATCCATAAGAGTCATACTTGGAATTTCGTAATTTTTCTTAACTCTAGCATCTTTAACAATGAAAAATGTCTTATAATTATTATCATTAGGTAAGTATCCATGAGTACCCATATCATATTTGCCTTTAGTTTTTTCTATAATATTATTGGTAAAATCATTTATAAAATAATATCCATCCTTTGCTTCAAGCATAAAATCACAATTTGGATCGGCACCAAGTGAGATAGCTTCAGATTGCGAAAAAATGTTTTTTATACAGTTGTTATTAGTAGTAGAGAAGTCTTTTAAAATGGAATATATCTCTCTTTTAAAATTTGAACTATCTTTGTTTAAATATATATAAGCAGACCCATCACAGTAGTTGCAGTAAACATCATAGCTCTTAATTTTATTATTTTTAACAGTTATATAACCCTTTTCTAAAAATAATCTATTAAGTTTAATTACATAATCAGTATCCTTGCAGCTATGATCTCCAAGAGCTATTAAAGTAGTATCATCATAGAGGTTATTCTCTTTTAAAAATGATAGTACATGACCTAAACGTTCATCATGTCTCTTTAAACCTTCTTTAATCTCAGGATTTTTCGTACCAAAATGATGCTTTTGAGTATCTACATCGGTAAAGTGAACTAAAATAAAATCAGCTAAATCATTTTTTAGCACATACATAAGACTTTCAAAAGTGAAATTATCTAATTGTGGCTGTTTTATACCATCCCTTAAATGGCCAAATAAATTATTAACTTTTAATTGAAATGATAAAGTTCCATTTAAAGCCGAAACTAATATTTGATTTTGCCAAAATCTATTAGGAAGAACTTCTGGAAGATTAAGATCTATTGTTTTTGATTTAGCAGTAACAGGCCAAAATAGGGAACAGGTTTTAAATCCTTTTTCTTTTGCTACATCATAAATTGTTTTGCTTTTTATATAATTTTGGCTCCAAAACCAGTCAGCCTTTTCTCTATATGGATCAACTTTTATGTTATTAGTTATTCCATGATTAATAGGGAGCATCCCAGTTGAGATGGAAGTATGAGCTGGATAAGTTAAAGATGGATAAACAGACTCAACATTTGAGCAGTAAGAGCCATTTTTAATAAGCTCCTTAAAATTACGTAAATTTTTTATATAATTAAAATCTATATTTGATACAGCATCAAAAGATAATATAATAAATTTCTTTTTCATAACAAAAACCCCTTTATAGTATTAATATAAATATATTTTACTATAAAGGGGTTTTATTATATATAGCTATGCATTTGCAATCTAGTTAAGAGTTATATCTCCACTTATTGTTGATACTTTAATTTTATTATTTCCATTCCCTTTATTACCATTAGTATTATTAGAATGGATAATTCCTGATTTACTATTTAAGTCGAAGGAGGAATTAGCTATAGAGTTACTATTATCTAATGTTACATCACCTGATGTAGAAGATATTTCTAATGAATTAACTTTATCAGAAAGTGTTGTATCAATATCTCCTGAAACAGTTTTAAGTTTAGCAGATTTATACTCTAAAGGAGAGTATAAATTTATACTTCCACTAGTAGAAGTAATATTTAATTCATTAGATATTGTAGTTTTATTTTGTAAATTTATATCAGAAGAAACTGATTTAATAGTTAAATTGTTACAATGTGTATCATCTAATTTAACTGAACCACTTACTGTATTAATTACTATATTGCCATTAAAATTATTTGGAATTGATAATTCAATATCACCGTTAATAATTTTACTCTCACTATCTTTCATTGAAATATTTAAAGATTTCTCCTTATCGTTAAAAACAAAGCCATCAGAGACAGATTCGTGATTAATAGATGAGTTACCTGAATAAGTTGCATTAAACATATTACTACTATCTGTTGTTATTTTTATATTTGATGAAACAGTATTAATATTAAGTGTTTTTATATTATCATTATTTTCATGCCCTGTTGTTATTGAGAAATAATGAGTGTTTCCCCAAGTTGAAAAATTAAAAAAATCAACAGTTGGATAACTTCCAAAAGCATCTTTAAACTCTTCTTTATAATTAGATAATCTATAATTTCCATTATAAAGAACTACAAAAGAAGATACATATGAAACAATGGAAACTATAAGGAGAACTAATAATGTTATTTTAAATTTCTTTTTTATAATTGGCTTTTTCATTTTAGTTACCTCCTTTAGTATTTTTCTTAAATAAATTTATTATAGTTATAAATAACCATTTTATAAAGTAATATACAAGCATTGCAACAAGTATTGTTAATGCAAGTGATCCTATAATAAATAAAATAATAACTGAGTTTGGAAAATCAAGTATGAAATTAGGAGTTTCGCTAGCACCAAGAACTACTAATCCAACTTTAGATAAAATAACAGCAATTCCTGATACTGTTAAAGCAAATCCGCAACCAACAAGCCCTATTAAAAGCCCTATAAAACCTACAATTAGTCCAAATGCCATTCCACCAGCACCTATAATAAATGGACTTAAGAATATACAACCTAAAATTATAAGAATAATAGTTAATACGCTCTTTTCATTAATGGCAAAATTTTGGAAAAATCCAGTTTTTTTAGGTTTAGTATGTTGATCTGTGTTTTCACTTTTATTTTGAGAAGTATCTTTTTTAGTGAAATCATCATCGCATACAGTTTCATAATTTACATCACCATAAAATTTCGTATCATCCTCTGTATATTTTGAAGTATCAGGTTCATCATTTAAAGCTACTTTTTCTAAGTAAGCACTTCTATATTGATAAACTATTTCATAAGGAGTACCAAGTTCTTCTATAATTTCTTCTTCAGTTTTTCCATTAGATTTTCCTATTGTAAAGTGCTCTTGATAATCGAAAAGAATATCAGCAAGTTCTTTCTCAGGAAAGTCTTTTAATCCACTAGCTAGAATAGATAAAAATTCATTTTTATTCACAAGTATAACCTCCAATGATAATATTATTTACTGCATTTTGGAACGATAACCATTCACGTTCCAAGTCTTCTTTATAAGCGAACCCAAGTGCTGTAAGTCTATAGTACTTTCTAGGTGGACCTTCCATAGATTCTTGAAGATAGGTAGTAAAATAACCTTCTTTAGTAAGTCTTCTAAGGATGGGGTAGACTGTACCATCTGAAATAGATATATGCTTAGATATTTCATTTATAAGCTCATAGCCATAACAGTCCCTTTTAGAAAGAACAGAAAGAACGCATAATTCAAGTACACCTTTTTTTAATTGAGTATTCATGGTATCAGACCCTTTCTATTATAAATTATATAACAATTTATTCCAAATAACTAACTACAGTATACTATAAGGTATTATACAATGCAAGGTAGTGTTTTATGTATAATATATACTTTAAGAAAATTATAAGAATTCTTAATATTTGATAATAAAATAATTGACAAAATGCGTGAAAACGTTTAGTATGTAATTAAATAGTACAGCCAACAAATACATATTCATATAAATTTATGCCTTTAGAGTCCATTTTCTAAGGGCTATTTTTTTATGTTAAAAAGCAGTAAAACTGTGTACAACCTATAAAAAACAATAAGAAAAGTGGGTATATAATTCCTTAATTTAACAAAATTATCAACAGGCAGTAAACCCTTGAAACTAAAGGGTTTAAGAAGATTTGCTGTTGAAAATGTGGATAACTTAGTATAAAATGTGGATAAGTCTTTATTTAAAGAAAAATATCAAGAAGATAAAATTAGACACAATATATATACATAAAATTATTAAGTGTAACAATATAGTGGAATTTGTATAAATAAATATTATTGATTAAAATAAGTTACATAAAAAGAATATATATCGACAAAGGTAATTAACATTATACACAAAACTGTGGATAAAAAGTGTGGATAATGTGGATAACATAGGAGGGAAAGTAAAATGAACTATGAAAAAGACATATTAGATTGTGAATTTATAGAGAGGCCAAATAGATTTAATGCAGTTGTTAATTTAAATGGAGAAATAATAACTGTTCACGTTCCAAATACTGGGAGGTGCAGAGAGCTTTTGAAAGAGGGGGAGAAGGTATTACTTAGAAAAGAAGATAATCCTACAAGAAAAACTAAGTATGATTTAATATCTGTTTATAAAGGAGATAAACTTATAAGTATAGATTCTCAAATACCAAATAAAGTTGTACTTGAAGCTTTACAAAATAAAAAAATTGAAAAACTTAAAGAATATTCAATTATATTAAAGGAAAAAACTTTTGGAAATAGCAGGTTTGATTTTAAGTTAGCTAAAGAAAATGGAGAAGAATATTATTTAGAAGTTAAAGGTGTTACATTAGAAGAAGATGGACATGCTGCCTTTCCAGATGCACCAACAGAAAGAGGAAGAAAGCATCTTTTAGAATTAATAGATGTGAAAAATAGTGGACGGGGAGCTGGAGTATTATTTTTACTTCAAATGGATGGTATGAAGAGTTTCTGTCCAAATGATGAAAGGGATGAAAAATTTGGAGTTGCATTAAGAGAAGCAAGAGATGCAGGCGTTGATATATTTATATATGAATGTGATGTAGAACGAAATGGAATAACTTTAACAAAAGAAGTAAAAGCTAATTTTTAGAAAATTAACTTCTAATAAATTTAAGTATATCTTATAATATAGATAACTTATCGAATTTGAGGGAGAATGATATGAAGTTTGAATATTGTCCAAAGTGTGGAAGAAAATTAGAATTATTTAATTGCTGGGATGAAGGATATGTACCATACTGTAAAGTTGATGATACTTTATACTTTGATACTCCAAAACCTTGTATAGTTGTAGGTGTAATTAAAGATGATAAAATACTTTTATTAAAGCAGAGTTACATATATAAAAACTCTAAAGTTTTAGTTTCAGGATATATAGATCAAAATGAACGTGCAGAAGATACTGTTTGTAGAGAAGTCTTTGAAGAAACAGGAATAACTGTGAAAGATGTAACTTATTTAGGATCAGATTTTGTTAGAGATAAGGATCTATTTATGATAACATTTATGGCAAAGTATGAAAGCGGAGAAATTATTAAATCTGATGAAGTCGAAGGCATTGGATGGGTTGAGTTAAAAGATGCTCTATCTCAGATGGAAGAAGATTTAATAGGGAAAAAAATAGTTAGTAAAATTATACAACTAAGAAACGCATAATATGAAAAAATAAGATTTAGAAATTCTAAATCTTATTTTTTTTAGTTAGTGAAATATTTTTATATACCCTCTTCACTTCTATTAAGTTCTATATGAAGAATTGAATTTTCGTATGAAACTTTAGCTTCATCAGTCATCATACCTACTAAAGATAGTTCACAGTCAAAAGCGTTATCTCCACCTAGTTGCCAATAATACTGCTCAATTTCATGTTGACGTGGGATGTTTAATGAGTGGACTAAGTTAGCATAATCTTCTTCAGGAAATTTATTTATTATTGCATCTACTGTTATTGTAGATATCTCTTCGCTATTTTTAATGTTTACAGTAACATCCTTAGCTGAAAAGTGATAGCAAAAAGATATTAACTCATTAATTATCTTAATATTTTTTTCGATTTTAAATTTCATCTGTTCGAACCTCTTTCTTAAAAGTAGTTATTATTGGTAATATTATCATTGCAACAAGCCCCCCTGCAAGACCATTGTTATAAAGGTTTAATCCACCGTGAAGGTAACCAACGTTAGTAACTAATGCAACGTGAAGCATACCAGTAATTATTCCAATCTTCCATCCAAACTTTCCAGCTATAGGAGCAAGACAAGTACTGAATAATATTGCAAGAAGAATTCCTTCATCAGCTATACTGTAAATACTAAGTGCACCGCCAATTGTTGCACCAACCATTACAGGGATAATGTTTAAAATATGTTTACCAAAGCATCCAAATCCTATAATGGTAAATAAGCCTCCAATAGTTGGTCCATTTATTTCTCCACCTATTAGAAGTAAGTAAAATACTGAAAATAGGCCTATAACCCCCATGTTAATATAAGTACTATCTCCAAACAATAGATAGAAGTCGGAGATTAATTTACCAGACTGCTTGTTAATACGGCGTAAATTGCTTTTAATGTTTCGCCCAAAATATAGACCTATACCAATTAGATAAAGGCATATAATTATAATGAACATTAAAAAGAATTTGTTATTTCCTGTGCTCCACACAAGTTGTGTTTTAAAATCAATTCCAAAAGATCTAAAAATGGACATTAATAAAGTAGCCAGAAGTCCACTTGCAAAACCTATATTATAAAGGTTATATCCACCATGAGCAGAAATGCAGTGTGTAGCAATTGGTGTTAATATAAATCCTGTGAAAATTCCTATTAATCCACCTAGTATTACACCAATTAATGCATTGTCTGCAGTGAAACTAACTTGACTAACTGTTGGAGCTAATGTTGTTGATAGGAGCATTACTAAAGCATAATTTAGAAGGGGTTGCTTTTGGTATTTAGAAAATAAATAAACACCAAACATAACAGGCCATATATTAAGAATGTTTTTTCCAAAGAAAGAAAATCCAGTCATAAGCCATAAAGCCATAATAGTTGAACCATTTGGTTTTATACCAACAAGAAATAAAATTAAAATACTGACTAAGCTAGTTAAGGCAGCATTTACAAGAGTTGCACCAATTCCCCCAATAGAAACGTAGTCTGTAATTAAAATATCTGGTGTTAAAACAATAGTTGTTAAACCATTTAAAATTTCACTGGGTGAATTAATAAAAAAGGCTGTAACTATAAAAAATAAATACATAATGATTAAAACTTTATACGGTAGGAAAAGCTTCCTCTTTTCAAGCACAGTCTATTCACCTCATTTATTAAAAATGTATATAATAAACATTATATTATATAATTGTATACGTTATCTACAAAATGTGAAAATTTTTTTAACAAAGCGTATTTTCAGATATTAAAGTTAGGTCTATAATAGAGTAGAAAGTTATTAGATATTTTGGAGGGAGAAGTAAATGAAGAAGGATAATGAAAAATACGTACCAGAGATTTCAGGTACATTAAGAAATCATATAATAGAAGCACCATCAGTAATTAGAAAATGTAGTGGAATAAAAATTTTTGGAAAGAGAATAAAATCGATAATGTTTTCTACAGATGTTGCAATGATAAAGAATACAAATGCAGATGCTATTATGGCGGTATATCCTTTTACGCCCCAACCCAAAATAACAGAAGCTATAATAACAGCAGCAGATGTTCCAGTATTCTGTGGTGTTGGTGGGGGAATAACTCAAGGTAGAAGAGTTGTTAACTTAGCATTAGATGCAGAGTTCAAAGGAGCTATAGGAGTTGTTGTAAATGCACCAACTTCAAATAGTATTTTAAAAAGAATAAGAAAGACCGTGGACATACCTGTTGTAGTGACAATTGTTTCAGAAGATACAGATATTGAAGATAGATTAAATTCAGGAGCTACTATATTAAATGTTTCAGGTGGAAAGGATACACCTAAAATAGTTAGAGCAATTAGAGAAAAGTATCCACTAATACCTATAATAGCTACAGGTGGACCAACAGAAGAATGCATTAATGAGACGATAGAAGCAGGAGCTAATGTAATAAGCTATACACCACCATCATCAGCTGAAATTATGGGAGATTTAATGGATGTATATAGAGATAAAGGAATCTAAATAAAAAAAGTTATATACAAAGTACATAAAATAATGTATATTAAATAAAAATATATATTATAATTTTAAATAAAAAATGAAAAACTGTTGAAAAAATAGAAAAATATGGTACAATTATTAAAAAGTATAATATAATATTATGGTAAAAGAAACAGCCCTAGGGTAGAGGTGCCAAAATCATCAGTACTTTTCTAGAGATGCAATCTATGAAGGAAAAGGAAAGGGAAATTGGCCGAAGTTATATATCCGCAAGATATATTTCTGGGTATGCATATAACATATGTATAACTGTCACGTAACGTGGAGCGCTACAAGGACTAAGTTGCATATTTGGTATTTAATTATTTGAAGAGGTTTTTTATAGACTTTTTTATTATTGAATATTTTTATACGTAATAAGGACACCTTATGACCCCACACGCTATTACCCGTCACAGCTAGTTCTGTGGCGTTTTGTTTTACTTAAAATAGAGTGGAGGAATCGTTTATGAAATTATTTGGTACTATGAAAACAGAGGAAAATTCTTTAGTAATTGGAGGAGTAAAGGCAACAAAATTAGTTGAAGATTTTGGAACACCTTTATATGTTATGGATGAGGAACTTTTAAGAGATAACTGCAGGGAATATTATAATTCCTTTAAATGTGGTAGTGAAGGTAATAAAGTAGCATATGCAGGAAAAGCTTTTTTAACTTTAGCAATGTGCGATATTATAAATGAAGAAGGACTATATTTAGATGTAGTTTCTGGAGGAGAATTATTTACCGCCTATAAAGCAGGATTCCCTCTTGAAAGAGTTTTATTTCACGGCAATAATAAAACATTAGAAGAGATTGAAATGGGAGTAAGTCTTGGAATTGGAACATTTGTTGTTGATAACTTATATGAGATAGAACAACTAAATCAAAAGTCAAAAGAACACAATAGAATTCAGAATATATATCTAAGGATAACACCTGGAATAGAAGCTCACACACATGAGTATATAAAAACAGGTCAAATAGATTCAAAGTTTGGTTTTGCACCAGTTGGAGATAACATTATAAATGCAATAAAGAGAGCTATAAAATTAGAAAATGTAAATTTATGTGGACTTCATTGTCATATAGGTTCTCAAATATTTGAGATAGAGCCTTATGAAGATGCTGCAGAAATAATGCTTAATTTGATTAAAAGAATTGAAGATGAGACAGGATATTTAATTGATGAACTAGATTTAGGTGGCGGCTTTGGTATTTATTATAGTAAAAATGACAAGCCTAAAAGAACAATAGAATATTGCTCAGCTATTTTAAATAAGGTTGATAAAATTTGCTTAGAAATAAATTTAAAGAAGCCAACGCTTATAATTGAGCCAGGTAGATCAATAGTTGGAAATACTGGATTAACATTATATACTATAGGATCGATTAAAGATATTCCATCAATAAGAAAATATGTATCAGTAGATGGTGGGATGACTGATAATATAAGACCTGCTTTATATAATGCACAGTATGAATGTATTGTTGCAAATAGAATGGTATATGATTCAAGAGAGAGGGTTACAATATCAGGAAAATGCTGTGAATCTGGAGATATTCTTTTAGATGGAATAAAAATACCGTCAGTTTTAAGTGGAGATTTACTTGCTGTAATGTCAACGGGAGCTTATGGATATTCAATGTCAAATAATTATAATAAGATTCCAAAGTCAGCGGTTGTAATGGTTAAAGATGGAGTAAGTAGAGTTATATGCAAAAGAGAAAGTTATGAGGACATGATAAGAAATGAAGTGATATAAGAAGGGGAAGTTATGGGTGGAAGGTTTATTAAAAATTGGGTAGTGCCAGTACTTGGAGCAGTAATCCTTGCGGTACTAATAAATAAGTTTTTATTATTTAGAGTGGAAGTTCCAACAGGGTCTATGGAGCCTACGATAAAAGTTGGAGATAAATTTTTAGCAACAAAAATTTATAATTTTGATAATCTTGAAAGAGGAGATATATTAGTCTTTTATAATGAAGAATGTGAGAAAACAATGATAAAAAGATTAATAGGACTTCCAGGAGACAAGATTGAAATTAAAGGAAAAGATTTATTTGTAAATGGAGAAAAAATTGAGGAGGAATATGTTAAACATCCTCAAGAAACAATCCAGAGTTATTCTGTCCCAGAAGAAAAATATTTTTTCTTAGGAGATAATAGGGCGAATTCTTCAGATGCAAGATATTGGGCTAATCCATATATAGATCAAAGTGATATTGAAGGAAAAGCTCAAATAAGAATAAGTCCAATTGGGAGCTTTGGAAGTATAAATTAAATGTGAAAAAAGAGCAAAAGCTATTCTTATAAATTTCATTCACTTAATAAATATGAATGTTATTTGTAAGAATAGCTTTTTTTATTAATAAAATGTAAATTAAACTTAGTAAAACATTAATAATTTAAATATTACTGAAAGAAAATTGACAAAAAAGTATGTTATAATTAATAAAGAATATGCAAGTTTAGAAAGGTTAAAATGGTCGATAATATATTTATGAAAGAAAAATATATAGTTGATAGAATAGAAAGTGAATATTATATCCTTGAAACACCTAATGGGGAAATGATAAATATCCCTAAAGACAAATTTTCAAAGTCACTTAAAGAAGGCGATGTATTATACAAAATAGGAAGTACTTATTCTTTTAGTGAAGAAGAAACTAAAAAGCGTATGGATGAGATAGAGGAGCTAATGAAAGGTATGTGGGAGGAATAATGAGCGAAGAAAAGAATGGAATAAAGCTTACTGATTATACAGAGACAAGAGCAGATAGAGGCAAAAGAAAAATTTCAAATGGGAAAAATAATTTCTTTTTTGATTGGATAGTACCAGTAATTATAGCAGTAGTACTTGCTGTACTTATAAATAAGTTCTTAATATTTAAAGTATACATTCCAAGTTCTTCTATGGAACCAACATTAAATGTTGGAGATAATCTTTTTGTAACTAGAGTATATGACCCAGAAAAATTGCATAGAGGAGATATAGTTGTATTTGAATCTAAGGAATTAAATGAGACGGTTATAAAGAGATTAATAGGACTTCCAGGAGACACAATAAAAATTGATGGTGGAATAGTATTTGTAAATGGTAAGAAATTAGATGAACCATATGTTAAATATCCTATGGATACTTATGGTGAATTTAAAGTTCCAGAAGGGAAATATTTCTTCTTAGGGGACAATAGAGCAAATTCTAATGATGCACGTTTTTGGAAAAATCCGTACATTGATGGTAGTGATATTAAAGGAAAAGCACAAGTTAGGATATATCCTTTAAATAGAATTGGATTATTAGAATAATTAATATACAAAAGAAAGAGGTGGAGTAAATGGAACAGCAAAACAAAAAAAGAAATAAAAGTGGGATTATATATTTTATAATAGCACTAGTTATAATAATGTCTTTTAATTATGTAAGAGAAACGTCAATGAATAAGGAAGTTAGTTACACTGAGTTCCAACAAATGGTTAAGGATAAACAGATTTCTAAAGTTATAATAACAAGTGACAATTTACTTATCACTCCTAGCGATAGTAGTGAATATAAAGGAAAAACTTTATATACTGTAAATATAAAAAATGATGATTTACTTAAAGAATTAAATGCAGCTGGTATTGATGTTACTGGTCAAAATCCTAAGCAGTCACCAATTTTTGATTTCTTATTAATATATGGATTACCTATAATATTCTTCTTTATTATGTGGAAATTCTTATTCTCTAAGATGTCAGGAAAAATGGGCGGCGGTATGATGTCAATGGGTAAAAATAACGCTAAAGTTTACTTAGAAGATGAAATAGGAGTAACATTTAAAGATGTTGCAGGTCAAGAAGAAGCAAAAGAATCATTAGAAGAAGTTATAGATTTCTTAAATGATCCAAGTAAATATACAGAAATAGGAGCTAAGCTTCCAAAGGGTGTTCTTTTAGTAGGACCTCCAGGAACAGGTAAAACATTACTTGCAAAAGCTGTTGCAGGAGAAGCGAAAGTACCATTCTTCTCAATATCTGGATCAAGTTTCGTTGAAATGTTCGTTGGTGCCGGAGCTAAAAGAGTTAGAGAGTTATTTAAAGATGCACAAGAAAAAGCACCTTGTATTATTTTCATAGATGAAATTGATGCTGTAGGTAAGAGTAGAGATAACCAAATGCAAAGTAATGATGAAAGAGAACAAACATTAAATCAATTACTTTCAGAAATGGATGGATTCGATTCATCAAAAGGTATAGTAATACTTGCAGCTACAAATAGACCAGAAATATTAGATAAAGCACTTTTAAGACCAGGTAGATTTGATAGAAGAGTAATAGTTGATAGACCTGATTTCCCAGGAAGGGAAGCTATACTTAAAGTTCATGCAAAAGATATTAAGCTTGCTGATGATGTAGACTTAGTAGAAATTGCAAAGAGTACTCCAGGAGCTGTTGGAGCTGACCTTGCAAATATAGTAAATGAAGCAGCACTTAGAGCAGTAAGAGAAGGTAGAAAAGAAGTTATCCAAGATGACTTAAGAGAAGCTGTTGAAGATATAATAGCCGGAAAAGAAAAGAAAGATAGAATTTTATCACCTAAAGAAAAGAAAGCAGTTGCATTCCATGAAGTTGGGCATGCACTTGTTGCAGCACTTTCAGATGGAGATCCAGTTCATAAGATTACAATAGTACCAAGAACTATGGGTGCTTTAGGATATACAATGCAATTACCAGAAGAAGAAAAATACTTAATTTCTAGAGAAGAGTTATTAAACCAAATAACTGTTATGCTTGGTGGAAGAGCTGCTGAAGAAGAAGTATTTAACTTAGTATCAACAGGAGCTTCAAACGATATTGAAAGAGCTACTCAAAGTGCTAGAAGTATGGTAACTGTATATGGTATGACAGATACATTTGATATGATGGCACTTGAATCTATTCAAAATAGATATTTAGATGGTAGAGCGGTTAGAAATTGTAGTGAAGAAACTTCAACACTAATAGATCAAGAAGTATTAAAGATTATAAGAGAAGCTCATAAGAAAGCTAGAAAATTATTAAAAGATAATAGAGATTTACTTGATAAAATCTCAAATATTCTTCTTGATAAAGAAACAATTTTTGGTGATGAGTTCATGGAAATAGTTTATGAAAAGTATCCAGAAATAAAAGCTAAAAGAGAAGCTGAAGAAGCGAGAAAAGAAGCTGAGAGAAGAGAAGCTAGAATAATTGAAGAAAGCAAAAATGAAAGAAAAAAAGAAGAAATTCTTATTGCAGAAGGAAAAAAGACTGATGAAGCCTTTTTAGAAACTGTAGTTGATGAAGAAGATCTTCATAAATTAAAAGATGAAGAAGATGGCAATACTAAAGAGGAAGTTAGATCTTCAGAAGATAAGGAAGAAATATAATATCAAAGGAGATTGAAAATATAGTGAGTAATAACCTAGATTTCTTAATGGAAGAAAAAAACTTAGAGCAAACACTTAGTTTGTTAAATGAAGAAATATTAAATTATATAGATAAAAGAAAATATATTACACAATATATTATAGATTATAGAAAAAAGGTTATAGAAGAATATAGAGATGATGAAGATAAGGTTTCTGAATACTTTGACCATGAAGCTTACGTAAAAGAAGAAGCATATAAGAGTATTGATAGAAAACTTAAAGAATACACAATATTAAAAGACTCACCTTACTTCGGTAAGGTATCTTTTCTTGAAGAGGATGATAGAACAGCTGAAGAAATATATGTAGGAAGATTTGGACTAACTAAAGAAGGTAGCTTTGAGCCAGTGGTTATTGACTGGCGTGCTCCTATTGCATCACTTTTTTATAAAGGAACTTTAGGAAAATCTTCTTATGAATCACCAGCTGGAGAAATTGAGACAGACATATTAGCAAGAAGACAACTTATAGTTAAAAAAGGTGAGCTTAAAGGTGTATTTGATTCTGCAGTAGATGTTAAAGATGATATACTTCAAATGGTTTTAACTACTAATTCTTCAGATAAACTTAAAGATATTGTAATGACAATACAAGAAGAACAAGATGAAATTATAAGAGCGCCAAAAGATAAGATAGTTGTTGTAAATGGTGTAGCAGGATCAGGAAAGACAACAATAGCTCTTCATAGAGTTTCATATCTTTTATATAATTTTAGAAAACAGTTTGGAGATAAAGTTCTTATACTTGGACCAAATGATATATTTATGGATTATATAAATGGTGTTCTTCCATCACTTGGAGAAGATGGAATAGATAATATGACATTTGAAGCTTTTGCTAAAAGTGAAATAGGATTAGAAGAAAACTTTACTGAATTTGCTTATTATATAGAAAAAGCTATGAACAATAATGAGAAAGCTCTTTCAGATTATAAGGATAAAAGTTCTAAGAAATTCGCTCTTAAGTTAGATGAAAAAGTAAAAGAAATGGACGAAAAATATTTCAATATAGAACCAGTTATGTTTGATGGTGAAGAAATTGTTTCAGCTAAGGAAATAGAAGAATTATTTAATAAACATTATAGATATATGCCTTTATTTAGAAGAAGTGAAAAGATAAAGAGAATACTTACTTCTAAAATAAAAGATAAGAGAGACGAGAAAGTTCGTAATCTTAATAGTGAAATAGAAGAAAAGATAAAGACTATAAAAGAAGAAGATCTTGTATTTGAAAAGAACAATTTAGAGTATCAAAGAAGACTTCAAATTAGGGAAATCGTAAGAGAAGTAATGAATTCTAGAGATGCTTTAAAGAGCTGGTTAATTCACGAAGATATAGTAGATATATATAAGAAGATAACAAATACAAATGACTTAGGATTCATGGATCTTGCAGGTATTTTGTACTTAATGATTAAGTTAAACGGTAAAAAGTGTACTAAAGAATACAAGCACGTTGTAATAGATGAAGCACAAGATTATAATTACATGCAATTTGAAGTAATTAAAGAGTTAACAGGATGTACTAGTTATACAATAGTAGGTGATAGTAATCAAAGACTTATTGAAACTGATGAAGCTCCTGCAATGACTAATTTAAAAGATGTCTTTGATGAATCAAGAATTATGGAATTCTTCCTAAATAAGAGTTACAGATCAACTCAAGAAATAATGGAATATGCAAGTCAGTTCTTAAAAGAAGATAAGATAATTCCTCTTGTAAGAAATGGTGAAAAAGTTCTTGAAGAAGAAACAGAAAGCATAGAAGATACAATAGAGACAATTGCTTCAATAATAGAAGATTATGAAGATGAAGGTCTTGAAAGTATAGCAGTTATTACTAAAAACAAAGAAGAGCTTAAAGAAGTTTCTCACAGATTAAAAGAAAAAGTTAAAATTCTTACATTTGATAGAAACGATATTATATATAATGGAGGAAAGGTTCTTATCCCAGCATATTATGCAAAAGGGTTAGAATTTGATGGTGTAATAATATTAGAAAATGAAGAAAATACACCAGACTTAGTTAATTATATTATGTGCACAAGAGCGCTTCACAGATTATCAGTAATTAAAACAAAAAATATAAAATAGAATATTTTTAAATAAAAGAGGATATATCTAATAACTTATTTAAGTTAGTTTGATATATCCTCTTTTATTTAATATGTTATATGCCTTCAATATTGTTAGTTGTTGAGTTTTTTTCTTTATAAAAAGAATATGTAAAACAAATTAAAGAGAGGGTGAATAATATAAATGAAGGTATGTAATAAAATCGTTGTACAGGTACAGAGAATATTTCTAAAATTGAATCAAAATATGAATCATGTAAATTTTGATTATTAAAAAAATGTAACAATCCTTTAGGTACAAATATAAGACAAACGATTAATATCTGATATAAAAATAGGCTTAATAAAGAATTCATTTTAGATGCAGTGATTAGAAAGATAATTATAATGCAAATAATTATAGAACTTGAAACTACTAAAAGATCCGTTTCATGGTGTGTCAAGAATATAAAAATTAGATTACTTGATAAAAAGCAGTTTAATAACATTATAATAGAAGCTAGAATTCCAAGTGAATAACCAAGTGTTATATTCATAGAAGGCCCCCCTTTTTCTTTAATTTTTTTTAATTATAACATAAATTTAGAGAATAAAGTGAAAATATGACATGGTAAATATTTCATACTTAAAGAGCGTCTTTATACTTTATAAGACGCTCTTTACATTTGATTCTTTTATACTAAATTGTTGATTTTATAATAATAGAATTATTTATACGATTCAAATTCTTTTATTATATCGTCATAAATTCCATTAACAACATTGAAATCCATATTAGAAACATAAAATTTTTCTAGTTTATCATGTAGAAGCTTAGCTTCAGTAATAAGAGATAATCCTTTGTTTAATAATATATCAAATTCGCATTTATCAAATTCTACTTCATCTTTAATAGCATCAATTTTATTTTTAATACATATTGAATTTAAATCAAAAGAAGTTCCAGTAATTTTAAGCTTTGATATTTCATTTTCAGTAAATACACCTATTTTTGCCTCAGGGATAATAATGTGCTCAACTTCTTCAGGAAGTAATGGACAATGGAAGTACTCAACATTCAAGCCATGATCTATAGCAGACTTCGCAATAGATTTAAGAAGGTAACTTTTACAAAGTCCAGGTTCTCCCTTAAGTACAAAGTTATTAGTAGTAAATGTGGATAAATGGTCACCAAAAGATACAATACCATTAGGTGTAAAAGCTGTAGAGAATAAGTGTCTTTCAGTTCCAACATGACCTGTAAATGTATTTGGAATAATTGCTCCTTTTAAAGTATTTTCAATATTAAGAAGAAGATCTCTATCGATGCATGAATTATTTATTTTACGCCAATCTAAGTAAACTTTACTTGCACTGTTAAAGAATATATATGCCCTTTGAAATGCTGTACTTACATCTTTAGATACGGCTAATATTTCTTTTTTATGTGGGGTAATTGCTTTAACATCTAAAGCTTTTGCTAAATCTATAATTTTATCAACAGCACCTGGAGTCTGTGGGTCAATTACGTGAGGAGCCGTTCCGTCCATTATAGCTACTTTTAGCTCTTTAACTAAAATTCCATCAAGTGATTGATCATCAGAGGAACAGTGAAATTCTTCAACTGTATAAGAATTAGTTGCAAAGTAAAATGCAAGCTTTTTCATTAAAGAAGATTTACCAGTTCCAGGACCACCTTTTAAGCATATTATTTTATTTGCATCTTCTTGGGAAAGTATATATTTGAAATGAGAATAGAAACCTTCTGAAGTATTTCCCCCTAGAAACATATGACGATTTTTTGATTTAATCAAGGTATCACGCCCCTTATATAAATTAATAAATTCAATAATACATTATATAAAAAACTGTAATATTTGGTGATTGAGTCCATATTAATAAAGAGTAATTGAAAATTATGGATATACATAATAATGTATATAAAGTGTTAAAAAATAAGTAAAAATGCATAAATATAAAAATATATTAAAAAATACTTGCATAATTATAAATTAATATTGTATAATATTAATAAGTTAAGAAAAGGAAAAATAATGGTATTTAAATAAAAAGGGGGCTTTTAAAATGAAAAAAGGATTGTTAAAAAAGGTGCTTGCATCATGTCTAGCATTAGCTATGACATTTAGCATAGTAGCATGTGGAAACAAAGAAGATAAAGGTGATGGGGATACAGAAAAGAAAACAACAGTACAAGCAATTAAGGATAAAGGAGAACTTGTTGTTGGATTAAGTGCTGATTATGCACCTTATGAATTCCATGCAATGATAGATGGAAAAGATACAATTGTAGGTTTTGATGTGAAACTTGCTGAAGAAATTGCTAAAGACTTAGGAGTAAAACTTACAATAAAAGATATGAAATTTGATTCATTACTTGGAGCAATACCAGCAAATCAAATTGACATGATTATATCAGGAATGAATCCAGATAAGGAAAGAGAAAAGATAGTAGACTTCTCAGATATTTACTATACAGCACAACACGGTGTTTTAGTAAATAAAAAAGATGTTGATAAATATAAGACTGTAGAAGATTTAAAAGGAGCAAAAATTGGGGCTCAAATGGGATCAACTCAAGCTGATATAACTAAAGAAGAAATAAAAGCTGAGAATCCGACATTATTATCTAATGTAAATAATTTAATATTAGAACTTAAGGCTGGAAAAATAAATGCTTTAGTTACTGAAAAGCCAGTTGGGGAAATGGCTATTAAGAACAATAGCGAACTTACTTTATGTCCAATTGAATTTACAGATAAATCAGGTGGAAATTCAGTTGCAGTTAAAAAAGGTGATAAGGAATTATTAGCTGAAGTTAATAAAACAATAAAGAAACTTAAAGATAATGGAGATTTAGATAAATTCATCGTTGAAGCAAATGAATTGTCATCTAAGCAAGTAAAAGAGAAGTAGATATTTATCAACAATTATGTATAAAAGAATTATAGCAAATAAAATAAGTGAAATGATGCCTGGGCTAAGAGTAATTAGTCCAAGCATCCAAAGAAAAGGGGGCATATAAAATGGGATATAAATTTGATTTTAGCTTCTTACCAGAATACTTACCAGTTTTTCTAGAGGGAGCTAAAATGACATTAGTCATTTCTTTAATAGCAGTAATATTCGGGACGTTGTTTGGTTCCGTTTTATATTTCATGAAGAACTCAAAGTTAGGTATAGGTAAGTTTAAACCATTATCGATTATCGCAACAGTATACATAGAGATAATAAGAGGAACACCAATGGTATTACAAATATTAATGGTGTATGCAGGGTCAGCATTATTCTTAGGAATAGATTTTTCACCACTTACAGCTGCAGTAGTTGCTGTATCATTAAATTCAGCAGCTTATGTTTCAGAAATAATAAGAGCTGGAATAAATGCAGTAGATAAAGGACAAATGGAAGCTGCAAGAAGTCTTGGAATGACTAATTTTCAAGCAATGAAAATGGTAATAGTACCACAAGCCATAAAAAATATATTACCAGCAGTAGGGAATGAATTTGTAACAATAATAAAGGAATCATCAATGGCATCATTTATAGGTGTATCTGAACTTATGTTTAGCGCTGATATCGTAAAGGGAGCTGTATATTTACCTTTTGAACCATATATAGTTATTGCAGCATTTTATTTTGTTATGACATTTTCACTAGGGCGTCTTATATCATATTTAGAAGGGAGGATGAAACAAGGTGATTCACGTTAATAATTTACACAAGTCATTTGGTAAAAATGAAGTATTAAAAGGTATTGATGAGCATATAAAAAAGGGGGAGGTTGTTGTTGTAATAGGACCTTCAGGATCAGGAAAAAGTACTTTTTTAAGATGCTTAAATCTACTTGAGATTCCAACTGATGGGGAGATAACTTTTGAAGGTAAAAATATTACTGATAAGAAAGAGAACATAAATAAAATAAGAGAAAAGATGGGAATGGTATTTCAACAATTTAATCTTTTCCCACATAAAACAGTGTTAGAGAACTTAAGGTTAGCACCAATTAAAGTAAAAGGTATATCAAAGGAAGAAGCTAAAGATAAAGCTGTTCAATTACTTAACATGGTTGGATTAGTAGACAAGATGGATGCTTATCCAAACTCATTATCAGGAGGTCAGAAACAAAGAATAGCAATAGCTAGAGCTTTAGCTATGGAGCCAGATGTAATGCTATTTGATGAACCAACATCAGCTCTTGATCCAGAAATGGTTGGAGAGGTTTTAAGTGTTATGAAGTCATTAGCTAATGAAGGAATGACAATGGTAATAGTTACTCACGAAATGGGATTTGCAAGAGAAGTTAGCGATAGAGTTTTATTTATGGATGAAGGAATAATAATGGAGAGCGGAACTCCTGATGAAATATTCGATAATCCTAAAAATCAAAGAACTATAGATTTCTTATCTAAAGTATTATAAAAGTAATTAAAGGTGATATTTTAATATCACCTTTAATTACTTTTAATCTCTTTTCTGTAGGATGTAGGAGATTTATCTAAATACTTTTTAAATGTTTTGATAAAGTAAGAAACATCATTAAAGCCAACATCATATGTAATTTCAGTAATTGATAAATTTGTTGTTACTAATAGGTTAAGTGACTTATTTATTCTAAGTGTATTTATAAATTGAGTACAAGTTTTACCAGTCTGATCTTTAAAAAATCTTAAAAAGTGGTATTCGCTATATCCGGCTATATTACAGAGATCACTTACTGTAATCACATGATAATAATTTTCATTTATATAATTAATTACAGCCTTTATTTTATCAAGTCTAGTATTATTTTTACTTAAATTATTCATATCTAATACTATGTACTTACAAGTAAATAGTATAGAAAATAGAGATAGAAAAGCTCCTTTTATACTGAGCTGAAAAGCAAAGTCTTTACATGAAAAAGAATGACAAATATCTAATATATATTGAAGAATAATATTATATGATAAATCAGTAGTTCTAATTATTGGTGTTATCATAAGTTCTTTATTTATTAAAGGATGAATGAAGTTAATAGTACAAAAATCTAAATTAGATGAAGTAAACATTTCTAAATCAAATACAATAGCTGTATATTCCAAAGTTCCAGAAGTTTTTTTAGACATATAGTGGAGTGAACCTTTAGGAATTAATAAAATATCACCTGAATTAATAGGGTAGTCTTTCAAATCTAAATGGAGTATACCATTACCTGAAGATATATATATTAGTTCCATTTCATTATGCCAATGAAGGCAGGAGTAAGAACTAGTAGATAAAATTCCAGTATAAATATTCATAGGAATCTCAAAATTTCCATGAGAAACATTTTCTTTAAGTGTTAAGTAATCAAATCTTTCCATAAAACCTCCTAAAAGCAAAATTGTTATATTAATAAGCAGTTATATACAAGAATAAGCGATAATTTAACAGTATAATACTATATATTGGAAAGGAAATCAATTACATAAGGAGTAGTAAATTTCATGGAAATAGTAAAAAAAGAGCAGTATCTTATTAAAGAGCTAAAAAAAATTACTTGGCCATTATTTGTAGAGACACTTTTATTCTCTCTCCTAGGTGGAATTGATACTTTAATGCTTGGGAGATATTCAGATAATGCAGTTGCAGCAGTAGGAATTGCAAATCAATTAATATGGCTTGTTAATATAATGTTTGGAGTAATAACTGCAGGAACATCAATATTACTAGCACAATATATTGGAGCTAAGTCTGATGAGAAAAATATAATAGAGTTATGTGGAATATCTGTTGGAGTTAATGGAATACTTGGATTAATAATAAGTGCCGTTATGGTCTTTGGAGGTTCAACACTTTTAAGACTTTTAAAAAGTGCGCCAGAACTTATAGAACTTGGAACAGAGTATATGCAAATAGTTGGAGGATTTCTATTTATTCAAGCAATACTTATGACGTTCACTGCAATACTTAGATCAAATTCATTAACTAAAATATGTATGAATGTAACATTAATAATGAATATATCAAATGTAATTTTAAATTATATTTTTATATTTGGTAACTTTGGTGCTCCTGAACTTGGAGTAAAAGGAGCTGCAATTGCAACAACTTTAAGTAGGATACTTGGAATGGTTATATTAGCAAGGAGTGTTTGGAAGCTTATATTTAGAAAATTTAAACTATCACATTTTAGACCATTTCCAAAGATACATTTAAATAATATATTTAAAATAGGAATACCAACAGCAGCAGAACAAGTATCATATAATTTATCACAACTTATGGTTACAAGTTTTATAAATATGATAAGTATTGATAGTATGGCAGCTAAAAGTTATGTCAATACAATAGCTAGTTTCGCCTTCGTGTTTGCAGTAGCTGTAGGACAAGGTGGAAGTATATTAATAGGGCAATTAATTGGAGATAAGGATGAGAAAAATGCATATAAATTATTTTTATATTGTTTAAAGAGAGCAATTATAATAGCAATAATAGTTAGTGTATCTATTGCGGTATTTGGAAGGACTATATTTGGATTTATGACTGAAAATAAGGATATAATTAGTATAGGAGCAACAATATTAATTATAGATGTTTTTCTAGAAGTAGGAAGAACATTAAATATTGTTGGAATCAATGCATTAAGAGCAACAGGTGATGTAAGATTTCCAGTATATATAGGTATTTTTTCTATGTGGACCTTTGGAGTTGGAGCGGCGTATATATTAGGAATAAAGATGGGTCTTGGACTTGCTGGAATATGGATTGGATTTACTATAGATGAATGGTTTAGAGGAATATTAGTTTTCTTTAGATGGAGAAGAGGAAAGTGGAAGGGGAAGTCATTTGCTTAAATAAAGTAAGAGAGAGTTTAATATATTCTCTCTTACAAAAAAACTATGAGAATTGAATTAAATATTAACTAGTAATTAACAAAAGAATAAAAAGTTAACAAATATTTGATAAAATTTACAAAAACTATTGAAATATGGAAAATATGATGATAGAATAAGTTCATAAGGAAAACGTTTCCTTGAAATTTAATAAATTTTCAAATTTTATATTTTTTGGAACTGATTCCAATACAGGTTTTAATATGGGTATTGTAAACACTTTATTTTTTAGCCTTATTGGAAAGGTTTCCGAATAGTATTGATGAAAGTTAATTATGAGAATTTATTTTTAGTATTACTGGAAAGGTTTCCGAAGTAAAGGGTAATAAAATAGGAGGGGTAATATGGCAGGGTTAGTTTTTAAAAACTTATACAAAATATATGAGAATGGGTTCGAGGCTGTAAAAGATTTTGATTTAGAAATTAAAGACAGAGAATTCATAGTGTTTGTAGGGCCGTCAGGATGTGGTAAATCAACGACTTTAAGAATGGTTGCAGGACTTGAAGAAATAAGTAAGGGTGAGCTTTACATTGGGGACAAGCTAGTTAATGATACTGCACCAAAGGATAGAGATATAGCTATGGTATTCCAAAATTACGCGTTATATCCTCATATGACTGTTTTTGATAATATGGCATTTGGTCTTAAATTAAGAAAGATGCCTAAGGATGAGATAAAAGAAAAGGTAACAAATGCAGCTAAGATTCTTGATATAGAATATTTACTAGATAGAAAGCCTAAAGCGTTATCAGGAGGACAAAGACAAAGAGTAGCTATGGGTAGAGCTATTGTTAGAAATCCACAAGTTTTCTTAATGGATGAGCCATTATCAAATCTTGATGCAAAACTAAGAGTTCAAATGAGAATAGAAATTTCAAAACTTTATAAAGAATTAAACACAACATTTATATATGTAACACATGATCAAACAGAAGCTATGACACTTGGGACTAGAATTGTTGTTATGAAAGATGGGTTAGTACAACAAGTTGCAACACCAAATGAAATATATAATAATCCTGTAAATATGTTTGTAGCAGGATTCATAGGAAGTCCACAAATGAACTTCTTATATGGAAAGATGAGTGTTTCAGGGGATAAAGGGTATATTGAGATTGATGGTAAGAAGATGGAGTTATCTAAAGAGAAGATAAGTAAAAGTATAAAAGCTAATAACTTAGATAAAGAAGTAATAGTAGGAATTAGACCAGAAAAGATTATATATAACAGAGTTGGATTTAAGGAAACTGGATTAATTAATTTTGAAAGTAAAGTTGATATTATAGAGAATTTAGGGTCAGAATCTTATATTTACACAAAACTTGGGGAAAAGAATTTAACAATAAAAGCAAAGGGTGGGGTAGAGCTAGACGGTGGACAAACTATACAATTTGCTTTTGATATAGAAGATATACATGTCTTTGATAAAGAAACTCAAATAACAATATTTTAATTTATATATGGAGGGGAATTTATATGGTTAAGAAAAAAATTATCGCAAGTATTATGGCAGTTCTAGTTACAGGTTCATTATTCGTAGGATGTGGAAGTTCAAATGAATCTTCAAAGGGTGGACAAGAGATTACAGTATGGACAAAAGTAAAAGATGGAGAAATGAAAACTATTGAAGATGAAGCTAAAGCGTGGGGTGAAAAGACTGGAAATACAGTTAAAGTAGTAAATGATGATGCAGAATTCCAAGAATATTTACAAGCTGCAAATTCAAGTAAAGGGCCGGATCTTTATATCGGTATGCCACATGATAATTTAGCAACATTTAATGAAGCTGGATTACTTGAAGAAGTACCAGCAGATAAATTTGATAAAAGCAAATATGCAACTGATAGTGTTTGGAACGCAACAGCTTTTGACGGAAAGAATTATGCAGTTCCACTAGCTCAAGAAACAATAGCACTTTTCTATAATAAAGATAAAGTTAAAGAAGCTCCAAAGACAATGGAAGAGTTAATTGAAATAGCTAAGAAGCCAGGAAACGGATTCCAAATTGATTTAGGAAACTTCTATACTACAGGAGGATTCGTTCAAACATTAGGGGGATATTTATTTGGTGGAGAACAAGGTAACTTAGATCCTAAAGATATAGGTCTTGATAATGAAGGAGCTATTAAAGGATATAAATTTATACAGGAATTAGTTACAAAGCATAAATTAATGCCAGCTGATGTTACAGGAGATATTGCAGCATCAAACTTTAAAGAAGGAAAATCAACATTCTTTATGTCAGGACCATGGGATATAGAGCAATTTGAAAAAGCTGGATTAAACTTTGGTGTAGTACCAATTCCAACAATAGAAGGAAAAACTTTTAAGCCTTTCTTAGGAGTTCAAACTGCTTTTGTTAGTTCAAAATCAAAGAACAAAGACTTAGCTTGGGACTTTTTAAAAAGCTTAGTTGATAATAAGAGCGAAGAATTATTAAAGGTTGGTAACAGAATACCAGTATTAACAGAAGTATTAAATAGTAGTGCTATTAAAGATAATAAGTACTTTGAAGGATTTGTTGAACAATCAAAAGTTTCAATTCCAATGCCAAACATTTTAGAAATGCAAGCAATATGGAATGGAACATCACAAATTCCAAGATTATATAAAGGTGAAGATGCAGAAAAAGTTGCAAAAGATATGATGGAAGCAATTAAAAAGGGTATAGAAACACAACAATAAGTAACTATTGAGAGTAAGGAAGGTGGAGGGCTATTAGCTCTCCATTCTCATTTAAGGGAGGAGAATTATGAGTAAGAAAAAAGCAACAGGAAAAGATAACTTAAGAGCTTTAAAATTCACTGCACCAACACTGACAAGTATGCTTATACTAACAGTTTTTCCTATAGTATGTACAATAATAATAGCTTTTACAAACTATAATATAAAGACAATAAATAAAGGTTTTAGCTTCGTAGGTTTAAAGAACTTTAAAGATGTTTTATTTGGACCACTTAAAGAAGTATTCATTCCAGTATTTATATGGACTATAATTTCTGCAACAGTAATTACGTTAGGTGGATTTATAGTAGGTCTTATATATGCTTTAGTTTTATCAAATAAAAATATGAAAGAATCAGCAATTTATAAAGGATTCTTAGTAATACCATGGGCACTTCCAGCAGCTATAGTAACAATTTCATTTACAGGACTTTTAAATAGTGAATATGGAGCAATAAATAGTTTATTAATGAACTTTAATTTAATAACAGAACCTATAATGTGGCTTACAGAGGCAGGGCCAGCAAGACTTGCAGTACTTGCAATAAGTATATGGCTTGGATTCCCATACATGATGAATGTATGTATAGGAGCATTAGCTGCAATTCCAGAAACTTATTATGAGGCAGCAAGTATTGATGGAGCTTCAGTATTCCAAAAATTCTTTAAAATAACATTACCATCACTTGCAAATACAGCATTTCCACTTCTTATAGGATCATGGTCATTTAACTTTGGTAGCTTTACGGCAGCCTTCCTTTTATTAGGTGGTGGACCAGTTAGACCAGACTCACCATTTGCAGGGTACACTGATGTACTTGGTTCAGCAGCATATAAGATGACAACTCAGTTTGGAAGATTTGATTTAGGGGCGGCGCTTTCTATAATACTATTTTTAATAGTTGGAACAATAGCATTTTTCCAAATGAGAGCTTCAGGCCAATTTAAGGGGGAGTAATGTGATGGATTTTAAAAAGAAGAAGTATAAACATAAAAAGATATTAACAAAACCAGAAAAAGTAACACTTTGGCTAAGTAGGATATTTATATGGATTAGTATAGCTATAATATTATTCCCGGTACTTGCAATTGTTACAGCATCACTTTCAACAGGATCAAGTTTTATACAAAAAGAGTTAATACCGACAGAAGTAACTTTTGATAATTACTTATATGTTTTAAAAGAAACAGATTTCTTATTATGGGTAGGAAATTCATTTAAAATATGTCTGTTTGTAGCTTTAGCACAAGTTGCTATGACACTACCATCAGCTTATACTTTCAGTAGATTAAGATTTAGCGGTAAGAAGTATGGACTTATGTCACTTTTAATACTACAAATGTTCCCAGCTTCAATGGCATTACCTGCAATATTATCAGTTGCCTATAAGTTAAACGGAATGGATAACCATTGGTTCTTAATATTAGTAATGTGTGGTGCTAGTGCATATAATATATGGCTTATGAAAGGATTCATTGATGGATTACCAAAAGAGCTTGATGAATCAGCTCTAGTAGATGGAGCAACACATGGTCAAATATTTAGAAAAATAATATTCCCATTATGTAAACCAATGCTTGTAGTTATATTCTTCTTTTCATTCATTGGAACATTTGGAGAGTACATTCTTTCAGCAGCATTACTTAAAGACGCTGGTCTTAAAACATTAGTAATAGGACTTAAGAGTTTCATGGACGGAGGAGTATCAACTAACTGGACAGCTTATGCAGCAGCATCAGTTATGGCAACAATTCCACTTGCAATACTATTTGTATCAATACAAAAATTTGTTTCTAAAGGATTAGTTGCAGGAGCTGTAAAAGAGTAAAGCTCATATTTTAGGAGGATATTATGAATAAGCATGCTATTTATCATATAACAGATGTACCATATGCATATCCCTTAGATAAAGATACTTTAAGGGTAAGATTAAAGGTAGCAAAAGATGATATTAAGGAAGTACGGCTTTATTATAGATGCAGATATGAATTTGAAAATGATTATGAATTTGTAAAAATGGATTTGTTTGAAGAGGACAATCTGTTTGAAATATACTCTAAAGATATTAACATTTTAAGAAATAGATATAGATATTATTTTAAATTATTGGATTTAGAAGGAAATATAAGCTATTATGACGAAAGAGGTATTAAGAGTAACGTAAAAAATATTAATGAGCTTATACCTTTTCAGTATGCATATATTGGGGAAGCTGATATATATAAAGAAGCTAAATGGCTTCAAGAATCAATTGTATATCAAATATTTCCGGATAGATTCAGTAAAGGGATTATGAAAAAGGATTCCAATTTAATATCAATTTGGGGAGAGGAAGTAAATACAAAATCAATTTTTGGTGGAGATATAAAAGGTATAACAAATAAAGTTCCTTATTTAAAGGAACTTGGAATAAACTTAGTATATTTAACTCCAATATTCTTATCTCCAAGTAACCATAAATATAATATAGATGATTATTATAAAATAGATCCGAATTTCGGTACAATTGAAGATTTAAAAGAATTAGTAAAGACAGCTCACGAAAGTGGAATAAGGATTATATTAGATGGAGTTTTTAATCATACTGGATACGATTTCTTCGCATTTAAAGATATATTAGAAAATGGTGAAATGTCTAAGTATAAAGATTGGTATCACATTGATAAGTTTCCCTTATTTGAAGATAATAAAATAAATTATTATACATTTGCAAATGACGTTATAAATATGCCAAAGTTAAACACTAATAATGAAGATGTTAGAACATACTTTATTAAAGTTTTGAAATATTGGATAGAGGAAACTAATATTGATGGATGGCGATTAGATGTTTGTGATGAAGTTGATCATAAGTTCTGGAGAGCTATGAGAGATGGGGTAAAGGAAGTTAAGGAAGACAGTGTTTTAATTGGAGAGATAATGCATGAAGGTATATCTTTTTTAAGAGGAGAACAGTTAGACTCAATAATGAACTATCCATTTAAACATGCTATGATTGATTTTTTTGCTAAAGGAAAGATGGATGCAAAGGAATTAACAGATGCACTTTCTATGAATAGACACGTATATATGGAGAGTATTACAAGGCAACTTCTAAATCTTATAGGAAGTCATGATACATCAAGATTTTTAACAGAATGCAATTATGATGAAGATAAGATGAAGCTTGCAGTAGTATTTCAATTTACTTATATAGGAGTTCCATATATATATTATGGAGATGAAATTGGTACTTCTGGAGGAGAAGATCCAGAATGCAGAAAATGTATGCAATGGAATGAGAAAGCTCAAAACTTGAATTTACGTTTACACTATAAAAAGCTTATAAGTATAAGGAAAGAAAATGAAGAACTTATACATGGTGATTATAAATGCCTTTATGAAGAAGGTTATATAATAGCTTTTAGAAGAAAATTAAAGAATAAAGAAGTAATTATTATCATAAATAATTCTAATAAAGAAGATATAGTACCACTTAATATAAAAGGTCAGTTTAAAGAATTATATAGTGGTGAAAATAAGAATATAGATTCAGCTATTAAAGTTGCACCTATGTCATTTATGATATTAAAGAAAAAATAATATTAAGTTTTGAGAGGATTTGGATAAATATGAATATTAACGATATAGCTAGAATTGCTGGTGTTGGAGTTGGAACTGTTTCAAGAGTAATAAATAATCATCCAGATGTTAAGGATGAGACAAGAAAAAGAATACAAAAAATTATTGAAGAGAGCAACTATATACCAAATAGTAGTGCTAGAAATTTAAAGAAGACTAATTCTAATACTATAGGAGTTTTAGTAAGAGGAGTATTTAACCCATTCTTCTCAGAAATGATAGATGTAATAGGTAAACTTATAGCTAAAAATGGTTATACTATGGTTCTTAGGCATACAGATTTTTCATCTAATGGAGATGAGGAGTTAAGAGATTTAATATCTTTTGAAAAGGCTAGAAAGCTTCAAGGAATAATATATTTAGGATGCGATATAAGAGAAGTTACAGAAGATACATTTAGTGCAATAAATGTACCACTTGTATTATCATCAGTAAATATTAATTATAATATTGAAGCTAAAAACTTTTCATCAATAGGAATTAAACAAAGAGAAGCTGCTTATAAAGCAACAAAATATTTAATAGATAATAACAATAAAAAAATAGCAATTATGATAGGAATAAAAAATGATGCTGGATTAGCACATGAAAGATTACTAGGTTATATTGAAGCATTAGCTGAAAACAATATTACATTAAACAAAGATTATATATTATATGGAGAATATAGTGCAGAAGGTGCCTACAAAGCAACTACAGACTTAATTAATAAAGGGTTAAGAGTAGATGGAGTATTCTGTATATCAGATATTATGGCAACTGGATGTGCTAAAGCTTTTGTAGATAATAATTTTGAAGTAGGAAAAGATGTTTCAGTAATAGGATTTGATGGTATGGAAGTTGCAGAATTTTATAATCCTGCAATAACAACAATAGAACAGCCAAGAAAAGAAATGGCAGAGAAAACTGTTGATTTACTATTAGATTTAATAAAGCATAATAGTGAAAACAAACATATTATTTTAGATACAAAGCTAATTGAAAGAGATTCATGCAAAAAAAATAGTTAAGAAAGATGTGGTGTAATATGGGTATTAGAAAATTTTCTTTTGGAAAAGTAATAGATTGCAACTCAGTTATAATTGACATTAAAGCAGATAATGGCAATATGCCATACTTTAAATTTTCTGATTCTAAATTAAAATATGCTTTAGAATCAGAAGATTTAGTATATGGACTTGGGGAAAATGTTAGAGGAATAAATAAGAGAGGATGGATATACGAAAGTTACTGTAGTGATGATCCAAACCATGCGCAAGATAAGAGATCGTTATATGGAGCTCATAACTTTTTAATCGTTCATGGTGAAAATAAAAGCTTTGGAGTTTTTATAAATACTCCATCTAAAGTAAGTTTTGATGTTGGTTATTCTAATAATAGAGAACTAACTATAGAAGTGCAAAGCAATGATTATGATGTTTACATTATAGAAGAAAATAACGTGAATGATATTTCAAAAAGTTTTAGACAGTTAATTGGAATGGCTTATGTTCCACCAAAGTGGACTTTTGGATATCAGCAAAGTAGATGGAGCTATAATGATGAAAAAGAAGTTAGAGAAATTGGACAAACCTTTAGGGATAGAGAAATTCCATTAGATTGTGTATATTTAGATATAGATTATATGGAAAGGTTTAAAAATTTCACTATTAATAAAGAATCATTTAAAACCTTTGATAAAATGGTAAAAGATATGAAAAATGATGGAATTAGATTAATTCCAATAATAGATGCTGGAGTGAAAATTGAAGATGGTTACGATATTTATGAAGAAGGAGTGGAAAAGGGATATTTCTGTAAAGATAAAGATGGAAACCCATTTGTTGCAGCAGTATGGCCTGGAAAAGTACACTTCCCAGATTTCTTAAATAAAGATGCAAGACTTTGGTTTGGAAAGAAATATAAATGGTTAGTTGATAAAGGAATTGATGGATTCTGGAATGATATGAATGAACCAGCTATATTTTATTCAGAAGAAGGATTAAAAAAAGCTTTTAATAAAGTAGAAGAAAGTAAAGGCAAAAATCTTGATATATATAGTTTCTTTGAACTTAAAGATACGTTTAATGGATTAAGTAATAGTAGTGAAGATTATAATAGTTTCTATCATAATATGGATGGGGAAGTTATTAAGCATAATGATGTTCATAACCTTTACGGCCACAATATGACAAGGTCAGCAGCTGAAGGTTTAGAAAGTATTGATAGTAACAAAAGATTTTTATTATTCTCAAGAGCTTCATCAATTGGGATGCATAGATATGGTGGTATTTGGACTGGAGATAACACATCACTATGGGAACATTTAGAGATGAATATTAAGATGATGCCTAATTTAAATATGTGTGGATATCTTTACACAGGAGCTGATACTGGTGGCTTTGGTGGAAACTGTACAGAAGACTTAATGATGAGATGGTGTGAGTTTAGTATGTTTACTCCATTATTTAGAAATCATTCAGCTATGGGTACAAGAAGACAAGAACCATTTGCTTTTGGCGTTGAAACAGAAAAAGTATTAAAGAAAATAATACAATTTAGATATGCACTAATTCCATATCTATATAGTGAATATATGAAATCAGCAATAAATAATGAAAATATGTTTAGACCACTTTCATTTGAATTTAATGATAAAGATTCAAGGCAAGTAGAAGATCAATTATTACTTGGAGATTCATTAATGCTTGCACCAATATTTAAGCAAAATGCTAAAGGAAGATATGTATACCTTCCAGAGGACATGATGAAAGTACAAGGAACATCATTAGAAGATATAACTTATGAAGTAATTAAGAAAGGACATCATTATATAAATGTTAATATTGATGAAATAGTGTTCTTTATAAGAAAAGATAAAATGATAGTTTTAGGTGATTATGCTAAAAATGTTGAAAGCATTAATAAGGAACAATTAAAAGTAATAGCTTTTGTAGACAATAAGGCGAAGTATTCATTATATGATGATGATGGAATTTCAAAAGAATATATTAATGGAAGCTTTAATAATATAAATATTGAAATAGAAAACAATAATAATGGGCTAAATGTAATTTGTAATAAAAAAGGGGTATTTAATACAAAGAAAATTAATATAATAGCAGTAAAAGGTAATGGGGAAGTTATAAAGAAAGATTATAACTTATAGGAGGATTTTTTATGAGAAAGAGAAGTAGTGGGATTTTAATGCACATATCTTCTCTTACAACTGATTTCGGAATCGGTTCCGTTGGAAGAGAAGCATATGAATTCGTAGATTTTTTAGTTCAATCAGGACAAAAGTATTGGCAAATACTACCGCTAGGGCATACTAGTTATGGAGATTCACCATATCAGTGTTTCTCAGCATTTGCAGGTAATCCAAATTTTATAGATTTTGAGATCTTAAAAAAAGAAGGATTGCTTAAAGAAGAAGATTATAAAGGAAAGAATTTTGGAAGCAATGAAGAAGAAGTGGACTTTGGATTATTATTTAGTGTAAGAAAGGAAATTCTTAAAATTGCATATGAAAACTTCAAAAGAAGAAAAAATACTAAATATATAAATTTTAAATATTCACAGTTTAAAGAAGATAATAATTTCTGGCTTGAAGATTACAGTGCATACATGGCTATAAAAGAAAGTTTTAAATTAGTATGTTGGAAAGATTGGGATAAAGATATTAGAAATAGAGAAGAAAAAGCTCTAAAAAAATATAAAGAAGAGTTAAAAGATGAAATCGAATATTATAACTTTATCCAATATATATTCTTTAAACAATGGAATGAACTTAAAGAGTATGCAAATTATAAAGGAATAAAAATAATTGGAGATATACCAATATATGTAGCAGAAGATAGTGCAGACATGTGGAGTGCTCCTAAGATGTTCAAAGTAGATGAAAAAAATAACCCTAAATTTGTGGCAGGTTGTCCACCAGATGCATTTGCAGTAACAGGACAACTTTGGGGTAATCCGATATATGACTGGGATGCTATGGAGAAAGATAATTATAAATGGTGGGTTTCAAGAATAAGAGAAAGTTTTAAAATATATGACATGGTTAGGATAGATCACTTTAGAGGTTTTGAAAGTTACTGGGAAGTACCTTATGGAGATAAAACAGCTGTAAATGGTACATGGGTAAAAGGCCCTGGAATAAAATTATTTAATGCAATAAAAGAAGATTTAGGTGAAGTTGATATAATTGCTGAAGACTTAGGGTTTATGACTGATGAAGTAATTAAGTTTAGAGATGAGACAGGCTTTCCAGGAATGAAAGTATTGCAGTTTGGATTTGGTGGAGAAAACAGTACAGATCTTCCACACAATTATATAAATAATTCAGTTGCATATACTGGAACTCATGATAATGATACAGTACTTGGATGGTTTCTTAATATAGCAGAAGAGGAACAGTTAAAAGCTGAAGCGTATTTAAAGCTTGATGAAAAAGAAGGAGTAAGCTTTGGATGCATAAGAGGGATTTTTAGTTCAGTTAGCTTTTTATCAATAGCAACAATGCAAGATTTATTAGAAATTGGTACAGAAGGTAGAATGAACACTCCATCAACTCTAGGTGGAAACTGGGGATGGAGAATGGCTAAAGGATCACTTACTAAAGAGTTATCAAAAAAAATATATAAATTAACTAAGTTATATGGAAGGGTGTAAGAGATGGAGAATAATTTAAGAGAAAATATGGAGAGACAATTAAAGATAAAATATGGAGTAAGTTTAGAAAATGCAGATAAGACAGAGGTTTTCCAAAGTTTATCACAAGCGTTAATGGAAACAATAATTGATAATTGGAATGAAACAACAACTCTTTATAATGGAGACAAGCAAGCTTATTATTTATCAGCAGAATATTTAATGGGTAGAGCCCTTGGTAACAACTTAATAAGTCTTGGACTATATGAAGAAGTTAAAGAACTTTTAGAAGATTTAAATATAGATATAAATGAAATAGAAGAAGGGGAAGATGATGCAGCCCTTGGAAATGGTGGTCTTGGAAGACTTGCAGCTTGCTTTATGGATTCAGCAGCATCAATGGAAGTTCCACTAAAGGGATATGGAATTAGATATTCAAATGGATTATTTAAGCAATACTTTGAAGATGGATTCCAATATGAGTGTGCAGATAATTGGTTAACTAATGGAGATCCTTGGAGTATAAGAAAAGAAAAAGAAAAGGTCAAAGTAACATTTAAAGATATGGAAGTATATGCAGTTCCATATGACACTCCAATTATCGGATACAAGAGTAAGAATATAAACACTTTAAGACTTTGGAAATGTGAACCTATTGAAGAGTTTGACTTTAATGCATTTAATGCTGGAAAGTATGCAAAGGCAGTAGAACTTAAAAATAAGGCTGATGATATAAGTAGAGTATTATATCCAAATGATGATATGAAAGCTGGAAAGCTTTTAAGACTTAGACAGCAATATTTCTTAGTAAGTGCATCACTTAAAGATATAATAAGAAACCACGTAAAAGTTCATGGAGAAAACTTTGATGAACTTTATAAGTATCATGCAGTTCAATTAAATGATACTCATCCAGTTCTTGCAATACCAGAACTTATAAGAATATTAGTTGATGAATATGGATTAACATTAAATAAAGCAATAAACATTTCTAAAGGAGTATTTGCTTATACAAATCATACAATACTTGCAGAAGCTTTAGAAAAGTGGGATAGCAAGCTTATAGTAGCCTTATTCCCAAGAATACTTCAAATAATTAAGAGTATTGATACTAGATTTATTAAGGAATTAAAATCAAAGGGCTACGATAAAGAAGCTGTTGAAGAATTTAGAATATATAAAGATGGAGTAGTAAGAATGGCAAACCTTGCAATCCATATAGGATTTGCAGTTAATGGTGTTGCAGAAATTCACACTGAAATATTAAAAGATACAGAGCTTAACAACTGGTATAAATTATACCCAGAAAAGTTCCAAAATAAAACTAATGGAATAACTCCAAGAAGATGGATAAGATCATGCAATAAAGAGTTATCAGCACTTATTACAGAACTTTTAGGAGATGAAACATGGGTTAGAGATTTAAGTAAGCTTAAGGAACTTGAGAAGTTTAAGGAAAATGAAGATATATTAAATAGATTTATGGACATTAAACATGAAAAGAAAGTTCAGCTTGCAAATTATATCAAAGAGACAGAAGGAATAGAAATAGATCCAAGTTCAATATTTGATGTTCAAATTAAGAGACTTCATGAGTATAAGAGACAACTTCTAAATACAATGTATGTGTTAGATCTTTACTTTAGATTAAAAGAAAATCCTAACATGGATATTCCAAAGACAACATTTATTTATGGAGCTAAAGCATTCCCAGGGTATAAAAGAGCTAAGGCTATAGTTAAGTTTACTAATGAAGTTGGAAAACTTATAAATAATGACAAAGATATAGATGGAAAGATTAAAGTTGTATTTGTTCAAAACTATAGAGTGTCATATGCTGAAAAATTATTCCCAGCTGCTGATGTATCAAAACAAATATCAACAGCAGGTAAAGAGGCATCAGGAACAGGTAATATGAAATTCATGTTAAATGGAGCACCAACTTTTGGAACTATGGATGGAGCTAATGTTGAAATAGTAAGAGAATCAGGTGAAGAGAATAATTTCATATTTGGATTAACAGTAGAAGAAATAGAAAAGTTAAATGGCGAGTACGATTCAATGGAATATTATGAAAATAATCCTTCAATAAAGAGAGTACTTGATTCATTAATAGATGGAACATTTGATGATTGTAATACAGGACTTTTCGAAGATCTTTATAATTCATTAATTGAAGAAGGAGATGGATATTTCCTATTAGCAGACTTTGAAGGATTTAAGCTTGCAGAAGATAAAGTATTTGAAGCTTATAAGGACAAAAAGAAATGGGCAAAAATATGCTTTGAAAATACATGTAATGCGGGAATATTCTCATCAGATAGAACAATACTTGAGTATGCTAAAGATATTTGGAATGTAAAAAGAACTGTAAATAAATAAACGTTAGGAGAAGAAAATTATGAGATTTGGTAAAAATAGCTTTAAAAATTATGATAGAGGCATTGAAAAAGAATGGATGCTTTCTAATGGAAGAAGTGCATTTTCAGGAAGTACTATAATTGGTTCAAATAGTAGAAAATATCATAGTGTTTTAGTTGCAGCACTTAAATCTCCAGATGAGAGATATATGATATTACCAAAGGTAGAAGAAGTTCTTGTAGAGAAGGGGATTAAGTATCCCCTAACTTCTACTAAATATAAAGATAGAGTTGTTACAGGATACAATAATCTTCAAAGTTTTTCTTATGATGGAATACCTGAGTACACATACTTTGTAAATGGTACTCAAATTAAAAAGAGAGTGTTCTTAAAAAAAGGAGAGAATACAGCTGTTATTGAGTATAGCTTAAAAGGAAATAGTAGAGATTCAGAATTTATAATTACTCCCTTTGCTTCTTTTAGAAATCCAGGAGAAGCTAGCTTAGAAGAAAATCTTAAGTTTGAAAGAACAGTTAGGAAAAATGGATTTAACTTAGTTCCAGAAATAAAAAAAGATGTTGAAATAAAATTATATTTAACAGATAGTACAGTATGTTCAGAAAAAGAAAAATTATCAGAAGAAATTTTCTATAATGTAGATAAATCAACTGGAGATGACTATTTAGATAAATGTTACATTCCAGGTGAACTTAAAGTATTACTTAAAGGAAATGAAGAAAAGAAAGTATACTTTGTATGCACTATTGAAAAAGGCTGTATAGATCCAGAAGAAATTGTTAAGAATGAAGAAAAGAGAATAGAGTCACTAAGAAATACATTTAGTGATGAAAGAATATTAGCTAAGTATCTTCCAATATCAGCAGATCATTTTATAGTTGATAGAGATTCTATAAACAGTAAAACTGTACTTGCAGGTTATCCTTGGTTTTTAGACTGGGGAAGGGATACTATGATTGCATTACCTGGAATTACTATGGCAACAGGAAGATTAGATGATACTAAAGATATTTTAAAAAGCTTTGCTATTTATGAAGAGAAAGGTTTAATACCAAATATGTTCCCAGACTTTGGTCAAGAACCTCTTTATAATACAGTTGATGCATCACTTTGGTATATACACGCAGTATATATGTACTTATTATATAAAAATGATAAGACAGAATTAGAATTTATAAAAAAAGAATTATATAAGACAATTAAAAATATAATACAAGCCTATAAAGAAGGAACAGATTTCTCAATTAAGATGGATGATGACTTCTTAATAAATGCAGGAGATGGATTAGACCAAGTTACTTGGATGGATGTTAGAGCAAATGGAATTGTTGTAACTCCAAGGCATGGAAAACCTGTTGAGATTAATGCATTATGGTATAACGCATTAAAAATAGCTACAATTCTTGCAGAAGAGTTCTCAGATATTGAATATAAGGAATATTCAATCCTTGCAGATAAAGTTAAAAAGTCGTTTAATGAGAAGTTCTGGAATGAGAAAGATAAATGTCTTTATGATGTTGTAGGAAAAGAAGAAAGTGACCCATCAATAAGACCAAATCAAGTATGGGCAATATCACTTCCTTTCACTATGTTAGATAAGGAAAAGGAAAGATTAGTTATTAAGAAAGTATATGAAGAGTTATATACACCATTTGGACTTAGAAGTTTAAATACTTCTCATAAAGATTATAAGAATGTATATGTTGGAAAATTAATGGATAGAGATATGGCATATCATCAAGGTACAGTCTGGTCATTCCCACTTGGAGCATTTTTAAGTGGATATTATAAAGCTTATAACGGCTCAAAAGAAGCTGTACAGTTTATAGATGACAGCCTAAAAGAAATGGAAACACATATTGAAGACCAATGCCTTGGTGGAATTGCAGAAATATTTGATGGAGATTCTCCGCATACTGCAAGAGGTTGTTATAACCAAGCCTGGGGAGTTGGAGAAATGCTTAGAGTATATTATGAATGTATTTTAGGAAACATGGAAAATTTACAAAAAGCCCACAATTATCTTTTTAATAAATAAACCACACTAAAAAGTAAGTTAAGAATTTTTAATATTTTGAAAGGTTAATTGTATTTATACAACTAGCTTTTCTAAATATTGAAATTCTAAAACTTATTTTTAAAGATACAGTACATATTATATTTAAAAATATAAAATAGTTGTAAGAGAGGTAACTTATATGAATATTGATATAAAAAACATATATAACGAAGATTTAAGAAGAATAAGGGATATTTTTAATAGTGAAGAATTTGAGGAAGAGTACACTTATAATGGAGAGCTTGGTGCAATATACAGCAAAGAGAAGACAGAATTTAAGTTATGGTCACCAGTAGCTAGTACTGTTACTTTAGAGCTATTTAAAAAAGAAGGATTAGATAATTTTATTAAATTAGATAGTATTGAAATGGAAGAAGAAAATGGAGTTTTTAATGCTTTTTTAGAAGAAGATTTAAATAATATTTATTACAGATATAAAGTAAAAATAGGTAATGAAATTAATGTAGTTACTGATCCATATTCTAAAGGGGTATCTGCGAATGGCGAATACTCAATGGTTGTAGATTTAGAATGTACAAACCCTAGAAATTGGGATGAAGATAAAAAGCCAATTCTTAAATCAGCAGTAGATTCAATAATATATGAGATGCATATAAGGGATTTCTCAATAGATAATAATTCAGGAGCAAGTTTTAAAGGGAAATATAAAGGGGTATATGAAATTGGAACAACAACAGAACGTGGGACCAAAACTTGTATGGATCACTTAAAAGATCTTGGTATAACACACGTTCATTTACTACCCACTTTTGATTATAAATCTGTAGATGAGAAGAATTTAAGTAACCCAGGTTATAATTGGGGCTATGATCCAGAACATTATAATTCATTAGAAGGCTCATACTCAACAAATCCTTTTGATGGAGATATTAGAATTAAGGAATTTAAGGAGATGATTTTAAATCTTCATAATGAAGGAATAAGAGTTGTAATGGATGTTGTATATAATCATACTTATGAAAGTTATGATTCTATATTTAATAAGGTAGTACCTTACTACTATTATAGAGAAGATGATAATGGTAATTTCTCAAATGGATCAGGCTGTGGTAATGAAACAGCATCAGAGAGAAGTATGTTTAGAAAATTCATGATAGATTCAGTTTGTTACTTTGCTAAGGAGTATCATATAGATGGATTTAGATTTGATTTAATGGGTTTACATGATATTGATACAATGAGACAAATAAGGGAAGAACTTAATAAAATAGATGCATCGATTATAATGTATGGAGAAGGATGGACTGGTGGAGATACTTCACTTAAGTATGAAGATAGAGCATTAAAAGCAAACACAGTCAAGTATGGAAATATGCAAATAGCAGCATTTAGTGATGATATGAGGGATGCAGTAAAAGGTGATGTTTTCATAGCTGATAAAGGTGGATTTATAAATGGAGGAGAAGGTTTTGAAGAGACGATTAAATGTGGAATTGTTGCATCAATAAACCATCCAGAAATAGATTATTCTAAAGTTATTTATTCAGATAACTTCTGGGCAAATGAACCATATCAAACAGTTACGTATGCTTCAGCACATGATAATTACACATTGTTCGATAAATTGTATTTAACAGCGCAACATGAAAGTGAAGAAGAACTTATAAAGATGAATAAGTTAATTGCTTCGATTATACTAACATCACAAGGAATATCTTTCATACATTCAGGTGAAGAAATATTAAGAACTAAAACTGATGAAAATGGTAATAGAGTTGAGAATAGTTTTAAGTCACCAGACTATGTAAATAAGATAGACTGGACTAGAAAAGAAGAATGTGAAGATGTATATAATTATTATAAAGGTTTAATAAGACTAAGAAAGAATCACAAAATATTTAGAATGGATACAGCAAAAGATATAGTAAACAATCTAAAATTTGTTGATACTAATTATAGAAATGTTGTTCATTATACTTTAAATAGTAATAATTTAGATGATTCATTTAATGAATGTGTTGTTGTATTTAATGGTAATAAAGATAATATATCAGTTAATATAAATGATGGAATTTGGAAAGTGATATTAGATGGAAATGAAATAAATGAAGATGGAATTAGAGAATTTGATGGAAGTGAACTTGAGGTACTTGGAAGAAGTGCAACAATATTAGTTAGAATATAATAATATGTAGAGAAGGTTATATCTTTAAGCTGTACAGTTTTTAGGTATAGCTTTTTTTGTGTGTTGCTTGAGTGGACATAACTTGAGGTGAGAAGTGGTTTTGATAGTAAAAAAATACTATAATGCAATGTTATACTTAAATATTGGTAATGAAAATCACCGTTTGTAGAAAAATAGGGTAAAGTATAATATTAAGATAAAAGAGGGCGAAATGTGTAGAATGTAAGATGAATAAAAAATGCATTATTATTAAATGGGATGGTTGTCCTAGACGGGATCTAATCTAATAAAATTTAAATAAAAATAAAAAAATTCAAGAGCAAAATATTGCATTAAGAATATTGGAAGTCATAACTTTACTCTTAAAAGAATCTTCAAATACGTGAATGAACCAATCTAAATAAGAATCTAAGTATTTAGTTGCAACTCCTTTAAAATTGCCAAGCCATACTTTCAGAAAAGAAGAAAATTTATATAAAAAATCATTCAAATTATATTTTATAAGATTAGGACAGTCTTTAAATTTTTTCAAATCTGTATTCAATCTTCTAGCAATTGCTGGTGAGTATCTATCGAAAAAACCAATTATATTTGAATTAAAATTAATTTTATTTTTTATAATATTTTGAGAAATATGCTGAAATAATATCCCTTTAGAAACTACTTTAGAAAAAGACATACATTTCTCATTAACTGCGACGTTAAGAAAAACATTTTTTCTAGGCTCTTTGACTAATGAAACTGGAGGAACCTTCTGGCCTTTAAAGCTTTCACGGAAATTTATATGTTTTAAGCCTATATAATTATAAAGAAAAATGTTGTTATTGCAGTTTGAAAGTTTATTTAATATTTTATGCCGCCACTTAAAGGAAGTAGTAATACTAATATTCAATTTTGCAGCGCAGGCACGTATACTATTACCAGAAAACATAAGGAAACAGTATTCATACCATGCATTAGATGATTTTTTAGAATTGTACCAGACGGAATTCGTACAATCAGAAAATGTTTTATTACAGCTTTTACATTTATATCTTTGAACTTTTTTATATCGTCCATACTTTATAAAAGATTCATTTGAGCAAAATGGACAATTTTTATAATTATTCATATATATTCACCTCATTAGATTATAGACAAAGAAACATATATTTAAACTACCAATACATAAGTGTAACATTGCTATATGAAGAATTAGTTATACATAAACCCAATAAACAAAAATCATACATTAAGTTAATAGAATGTTAATATCACCAAAAATATTTAACAAATAAAACGAAAAAATGTGAATTTATACAAATCATCATTCTTATTTTTGGGAGTTTTGTCTATAGATGAAAATGTTTAACTGATGTAGAATTAACCTATAAAAATTAAATATATTTTAGGAGGTAGTAATAATGTCAAACGTATTACTTGAACATATTTACAAAATTTATCCTGGTGACGTAGTTGCAGTAAAGGATTTTAATTTGAATATAGAGGATAAAGAATTCATTGTATTTGTTGGGCCATCAGGATGTGGTAAATCAACAACACTTAGAATGATTGCAGGACTTGAAGAGATTTCAAAAGGTACTTTAAAAATAGGGGATAGAGTAGTTAATGAAGTAGAGCCAAAGGAAAGAGATATCGCAATGGTATTCCAAAACTATGCTTTATATCCACATATGTCAGTATATGATAATATGGCGTTTGGATTAAAGCTTAGAAAGATTCCTAAAGAAGAAATTGATACAAAAGTTCATGATGCAGCAAAAATTTTAGATATAGAACATTTATTAGAAAGAAAACCAAAGGCTTTATCTGGAGGTCAAAGACAGAGGGTAGCCCTTGGAAGAGCTATAGTTAGAGAACCAAAAGTATTCTTAATGGATGAACCATTATCAAATTTAGATGCTAAATTAAGAGTTCAAATGAGAACTGAAATATGCAAATTATATCAAAAATTACAAACAACATTTATATATGTTACACATGACCAAGTTGAAGCTATGACAATGGGTACAAGAATAGTTGTTATGAAAGACGGAATAATACAACAAGTAGATACTCCACAAAATATATATAGCAATCCAGCAAATGTATTTGTTGCAGGATTTATTGGAAGTCCTCAAATGAATTTCTTAGAAGGAAAAGTTGAAAAGGAAGAAGAAAAATATTATATTTATTTCAAAAAGGGCGGAAAAATTTCATTACCTAAAGAAAAGGGAGATAAGCTTAATAAAGATGGATATATAGGAAAGTCAGTAATATTTGGTATAAGACCTGAAAATATTAAAGATGATGAAGAATTATTAAAAGAAAATAAGGATCGTACAATAGAAGTTACAGTAGAAGTTACAGAACTTATGGGTGCTGAAAGTTATATATATTCTAAATATAATGATCAAAACATAACAGTAAAATTAAGTTATGCAAGTGATTTAAGAACTGGTGATAAAGGTATATTTTATGTAAATAGCGATAAAATTCATGTTTTTGATAGAGAAAGTAATTTGAATATATTATAATTGTTATAAATTATGGATTTAAAAGGTAGGGGATTAAAATGTGCTGTTTTCAAGATTTTTTAAAGGAAGTGTATTTAAATACTGAGATATCTTTTATTGTGAAATTAAATAATAAAGAAGTATTTAATTCAATAGATAATAAATTGTTAATAGAACATAAAATAGTAGCGAATGTATTAGAATTTAATAATAAAAAAATAAGCATTATAACTTTAGAAAGAGATGAAAACTGCATACCTTTATTAATATATTTAATTAAAGAAAACCTAAATAAAGCATCTCAAAATAATGAGAAATTAATAAGAAAGATACTAAAAGGTGAAATAGTAGATTATAGGCTATTAGAAAAAGAGTTTTCAAAAATAGGGGATAAATTTTATATTATAAATATTATTTTAAAAAACAATAACTTAATAGGTGGAAAAGAATTAATAGATGCTCTTTATAAAGGCGTTACAACTTTAATAGTTGAAGATCATATTGTTATTTTAGGTAATTTTGATTATATTTCAGATCATATGATTAGTCTTAAGGATTCGATAGAATCAAATCTTTATTCTGAATGCTATATAAGTTATAAGAAGTTAAAGTCATTAAAGAATATAAAGGAATGCTTTGAAGTAAATGAGTTTAAATTAGACTTAGCTATAAGATATGAGTTAGAAGAGAATGTATATGGCGAAAAAGACTTATTTTTTGAATGTGTAATAGATAAATTAGATGAAAATATAAAAAGCAGAATATTAAAAGATATAGAAAAACGTTGCTCTAAGCTTGATGATGAGCTAGTAAGAACAATAGATATTTTATATAAATCAGGAATGAATTTAAGTGAAGCATCTAAAATGTTATACATACATAGAAATACACTTTTATATAGAATTGATAAAATTCAAAAGTATACAACCTATGATATAAGAAATTTTCAAGAAGCAATAGACTTTAAAATAATATTTTCCATTTGGAGAGAAAACAAAAGGAAAATAAGCCTCTTCACAAATTATTAACAATGTTTTTGGATCATATTACAAAAGTGTCCAAATTATAATAAAACCGTTGAAAATGTTTTCTACAGAGTATAAAATATAAATGAAAACGATTCCGAAAGTGATACTTAATAAGTTTAAAATTACTTATATGAAATCTTTTATTTTATTTTTATACTTTTTGGAACCGTTACCAAAAATAATACATACTACAAGGAGGAATTTAAAATGATAAAGAGAAAGAAAATTTTATCTGCCATAGTGGCAACTATGGTGTTAACAGGAGCCTTAGTTGGATGTGGTGGAAGTTCTTCAAAAGAATCATCAGCAAAAGAACTTAAGGTATGGTCAAGATTAACAGAACAAGAAGTAGCAGAAATAAAACCTTTAGCAGAAAAATGGGGCGAAGAAAATGGTGTTAAGGTCACTATTGCAATAGATAAATCAAAAACACAAGAAGCGGTACAAGCTATAAATGCTGGAAAAGGTCCAGATTTAATGTTTGGTATACCACATGACAATATAGGATTATTTGAAAAAGCAGGGCTTTTAGAAGAGTTACCTAAAGACTTAGTAAAAGACAGTGACTTCTCATCAAAACAAGTTATGGATGCTGTAACAGTAAACGGAAAGAGATACGCACTTCCAATAGCACAAGAAACAGTTGCTCTTTTCTACAATAAAGATAAAGCTAAGGAAGCACCAAAAACTATGGAAGAAGTAGTTAAAAAAGGTAAAGATGTTGGATTTAAATTTGACATAAATAACTTCTATAACAGCTATGGATTTATAGCAGCAAATGGTGGTTATGTATTTAAAGATACTAATGGAACATTAGATCCAAAAGATATAGGTCTTGATAATGAAGGAGCTATAAAAGGATATCAATTTATACAAGATTTAGTTCAAAAAGATAAACTAATGCCAGCAGATATTAAAGGTGATATGGCAAAGGGTGACTTTACAAACAATAAAATAGGTTACTATATTTCAGGACCTTGGGATGTAGCTTCATTTAAAGAAGCAGGAGTAAACTTTGGTGTTGCAACAATGCCAACTTTAGATGGTAAGAAAGTTCCAACATTTATGGGTGTTCAAACAGCATTTGTAAGTGCTAAATCAGAAAACAAAGATTTAGCTTGGAAGCTTGGAAAATACCTTTTAGATAATTCAGAAAAAGTATTATTAGATAAAGGTAATAGAATACCAGTACTTAAGAGTGCATTAGAAAGTAAAGACTTTAAAGATAATAAATATATGTCAGCATTTGCTGAACAAGCTAAAAATGCTACACCAATGCCAAACATACCAGAAGTTCAAGCAATGTGGCAACCAGCAGGAGCTAACTTAATTTTATTAACTTCAGGAAAAATATCTCCACAAGAATGTGGAAAGCTTATGAATGAGCAAATTAAACAAGGTATAGAACAACAAAAGTAAAGATGTAGAATAAGAGGGGATTTAATCCCCTTCTTCTATATTAATTATAAATGAGGGGAAGATGAAACGTGGTTAATAAAGCTAAGAAAAAGAATCAAACTAAAAAAGCATTACCATATTTAATGCCAGCAATTATTTCAATAATTATTTTCACAGTTTTACCTATATTATATACAATTTATATTTCATTTACTGACTATACAATGTTTACTCAAGGGTCACCTAAATTTGTAGGATTTAAAAACTTTATAGAAGTATTTACAGGGCCTTTTAAAGAAGTATTTATGCCAGTACTAGGCTGGAACATTATATATGCAGTAAGTGCAACATTATTAACATTTTTCTTAGGGCTAATTGTTGCTATGGCTGTTAATAATCCTAATATGAGAGAAAAGGGAGTATACAGAGCTATATTAATAATTCCATGGGCATTGCCTGCAACAGTAGCAATACTTTCATGGCAAGGACTTTTAAATGGTAGCTACGGAGCTATAAATAATTTACTAATGAATATGCATGTAATTGCAAAGCCAATTGAATGGTTAACAGATCCAACAATGGCTAGAGTTTCAATAATAATAGTAAGTGTATGGCTTGGATTCCCATATATGATGAATGTATGCTTAGGAGCTTTAGGGGCTATACCTGATAGTTACTATGAAGCAGCAGACGTTGATGGTGCTAGTAAGTTCCTTCAATTTAGAAAGATAACATTACCAAGTTTAGCAAGAACAGCATATCCACTTGTAATTTCATCATTTGCTTTTAATTTCAATAACTTTGCACAAGCATTCTTAATTACAGAGGGTGGACCTCCAAGAGTAGCAACTCAATTTGCTGGATATACAGATATTCTTGCATCCGTAAATTACAAATTATCAACACAATTCGGTAGATTTGATATAGCATCTGCTATAAGTATTATATTATTTTTAATACTAGCAACAATGTCATATGTTCAAATGAGAATGTCAGGCCAATTTGAGGAGGCGGAATAAGATGGAGAAGGAATTAAAGTACAAAAGAAAATTAAGACCAGCAGAAGTAAGAAGTTTATGGATATCAAGAATATTTATATTAATTATGATTTGTATAGTTTTATTCCCAGTAATATCAATAATTTCAGCTTCAATGTCAACAGGTGAAGCATTCACACAAACAACAATATTTCCAAAAACATTTTCTTTAGAAAATTATAAAAAAGTATTAGTAGAAACAAACTTTTTAGTATGGATTAAAAACTCATTAATAGTATGTTTTTGCATTTCTATAATTCAACTTATACTTACAATACCAATAGCATTTGCTTTCTCAAAATTAAAGTTCACAGGAAGAAAAAAGGGACTAATGTTCTTATTATTACTTCAAATGTTCCCAGCTGCAATGGCATTACCAGCAATTCTTGCAATAGCATATAGAGTTAATGCAATGGACCATATAATGACACTTGTAATTATTCAAGCTGGTGCTAGTGCTTATAACATATGGCTTATGAAAGGGTTTATGGATAGTATACCAAAGGAGCTTACAGAAGCAGCTTATGTTGATGGTGCAAGTACATTCCAAACATTTATAAAAGTTATATTACCATTAACTAAAAACATGTTACTTGTAATATTCTTATTCACATTCGTTGGAGCATACAGTGAATTTATATTTGCAGCAGCACTTATGAAAGATCCAACATGCCAAACACTACCAATAGGATTACAACAATTTATAACAAATAAATTCTCAGCAAACTGGACACAATATTCAGCAGCAGCAATAATGGCATCATTACCAATAGTTGTATTAGCTACAATAGGACAAAAGTATATGTCAAAAGGATTAACTGCAGGTTCAGTTAAAGGCTAATATGAAAAATAGGAGGGTTTTCTATTATGAATTTACATGCAATATATCATATTCCAGAAGTGCCATATGCGTATAGCATAGATGATAATAAGTTATTTATTAAATTAAGAGTTGCAAATAATGATGTAAAAAAAGTAAACCTATATTATAAAGACAGATATGAATGGAGACATGAGTTTAAGATTAGTGAGATGAAGAAAGTATCAGAAACAGAGCTTTTTGATTTTTTTGAATACACAGTTAGTGTAGCTGAAGGTAGAGTTAAATATTTCTTTGAAATAGAAGGCTTAGATGGAACTATAATTTACTTTAATGAAAGAGGAACATTGAAAGAAAAGCCGGAAGAACTTGGAGATTTTCAATACCCATATATTAATTCTGATGAAATATACGAAGATGTTAAATGGACTAATGAATCAGTAGTATATCAAATATTTCCTGATAGATTTTGTAACGGAAATAAAGACAATGATTTATATGGAACAGAAAAATGGGGAGATAAAGTTAAAAGTAAAAGTTTTTTTGGTGGCGATATAAAAGGTGTATTAGATAAAGTTAATTATTTATATGACCTTGGAATAAATATTGTGTACTTAACTCCTATTTTCAAATCATCATCAAATCATAAGTACAACACGGAAGATTACTTTGAAATTGATGAAAGTTTTGGAACAAAGGAAGAGTTTAGAAAACTTGTGGAAGAGCTTCATAAAAGAGATATAAAGATTATTTTAGATGCAGTTTTTAACCATTCAGGAGATGACTTCTTTGCATTTAAACATATTAAGAAAAATGGAATCAATTCCAAATATAAAGATTGGTATTTTATAAATGGTGAGGAAATAGAAGATAGTATTAATTATAGAACATTTGGAAACAAACTTAAGTATATGCCAAAGCTTAATATGGAAAATGAAGAAACAAAAGAGTACTTTTTAAATGTAGGGACTTATTGGATAAAGGAATTTAATATTGATGGATGGAGACTTGATGTTAGTGATGAAGTTTCTCATACATTCTGGAAAGCTTTTAGAAAGACAGTTAAAAGAGTGAATAAAGATATATTTATAATTGGTGAAATTATGCATGAAGGAAAAACATTCTTAAAGGGTGATGAATTTGATTCATCAATGAATTATCCATTTAGAGAAGCGTGTTTAGACTTTTTTGCATACAGAAGTATTAACGCTAAGGAATTGTTAGATAGAGTTATTATGAGAAAAGAGGGGTTAAGACGAGATATTTACAGTCAAATGCTAAACTTATTAGATTCTCATGATACAAAAAGGTTTTTAACAGAGTGTAGTGAGGATATTAAAAGACTAATGCTTGCAACAGTATTCCAATTTACAAGTGAAGGAATTCCATATATATATTATGGAGATGAAGTTGGATTATCCGGGGGGAATGATCCAGACTGTAGAAAGTGTATGATTTGGAATGAGAAAGATCAAAATAAACAATTATTAAGTCATTACAAAAAGCTTATAAAAATAAGAAAAGAAAATAATGCTTTAATGGTCGGAGAATATGAGGAAGTATATTCTAAAGGAAAGCTTCTAATATATAAAAGAATATTATGTAATGAAGAAATTTTAATTGTTATAAATAATGAAGAAGAAAAACAAAAGATAGATTTAAATATCTTTGGTGAATTTAATGATATGTATTTAGATGAGACTATAAAAATAGATGGAGAGCTTGAAATTAACGGAATGGACTTTAAAATATTAAAGTAATTTTTAAAATTTATATTACGAAGGAAGAGAGATGTATGAGTATAAAGAGATTTTCATTTGGAAACATAATAGATTGTGATTCAGTAGTTAAATGCATTAAAGCAGAAGAAAGTAATGATATTCCTTATTTCTCAGTTGAGGAAGGTAAATTAATACTTCAATTAGAAGATGATGATATAGTTTATGGCCTTGGTGAAAATGTAAGGGGAATAAATAAAAGAGGATGGATGTTTGAAAGCTACTGCTCTGATGATCCGAATCATTCACAAGATAAGAAGTCTTTATATGGGGCTCACAATTTTATTTTAGTTCATGGTATTCAAGATTTTGGAGTGCTTATTGATACCCCATCAAAAGTGAATTTTGATATAGGTTATACAAATAATGATGAGCTTACAATTGATGCAGAAGGAAATCCATATGATTTATATGTTATAGAAGGAAATAGTTTAGAAAATATAGTACAAAGTTTTAGGGAACTAATTGGTATGAGCTATGTTCCACCTAAATGGGCTTTTGGTTATGGTCAAAGTAGATGGAGCTATGCAAATGAAGAAGAAGTATTAAACGTTAAAGAACAGTTTATAAAAAGGGATTTACCAATAGACTCAATATATTTAGATATTGATTATATGGAAAGATTTAAAAACTTTACAATAGATAGAGGAGCATTTGAAAACTTTGAATCTATGACTTCTAATATTAAAAAAGATGGTATAAGACTTGTTCCAATAATAGATGCAGGTGTAAAGGTTGAAGATGGATACGATGTATATGAAGAAGGTGTAGAAAAGGGATATTTCTGCAAAGATAAAAGTGGTAATCCATTTGTTGCAGCAGTATGGCCTGGAAAAGTTCATTTTCCAGATTTTTTAAATAAAGATGCAAGACTTTGGTTTGGAAAGAAATATAAATGGTTAATTGATAAAGGAATCGAAGGATTTTGGAATGATATGAATGAACCTGCTATATTTTATTCAGAGGAAGGACTAAAAAGAGCATATAAGAAAGTTGAAGAAAGTAAAGATAAAAACTTAGATATTTATAGTTTCTTTAACCTTAAAGATGCATTTTTAGGTTTAAGTAATAGTTCTGAAGATTATAATAGTTTCTATCACAATATGGATGGGAAAATATTAAAGCATAATGATGTACATAATCTTTACGGCCACAATATGACAAGGGCAGCAAAAGAAGGCTTAGATGAAATAGATAATAATAAGAGGTTTTTATTATTTTCAAGAGCTTCATCAATAGGAATGCATAGATATGGTGGTATTTGGACAGGTGATAACTCATCTCTTTGGGAACATTTAGAGATGAATGTTAAGATGATGCCTAACTTAAATATGTGTGGTTATCTTTATACAGGAGCTGATACAGGTGGATTTGGTGGTAACTGTACAGGTGACTTATTAACTAGATGGTTCCAATTTAGTATATTCACCCCTTTATTTAGAAATCATTCTGCTATGGGAACAAGAAAGCAAGAGCCGTATGCGTTTGGTGAAAAGGTAGAAAGTAATATAAGGAACTTACTACAATTTAGATATGGGTTTATTCCATATTTATATAGTGAATATATGAAGTCAGTACTTTCAAATAAGATTATGTTTAAACCTTTAAGTTTTGAGTATAAAGATAGTACATCAAAAGAGATAGAGGATCAACTTCTACTTGGAGAAAGATTTACAATATGAAATAAAAGAAAAAGGTCATCACTTTATAGAAGTTTTATTAGACGAATTTATATTCTTTATTAAGAAAAATAAAGTGTTACTTTTAGGAGATTATGCAAAAAATACAGATAGTTTAAATAACAAGGAACTAAACGCAGTAGTGTATTTAGAGGATAAAGGAAGTTACAAATTATACGATGATGATGGAAAGTCAAATGATTATTTAAAAGGTAAATATGATGAAATAGAAATAGCTCTTCTAAATAATAATGGAGATGTAGAAATTAATTGCACAAAAAAAGGCGACATAAAAATAGAAAAAATTAATTTCATAATTATTTTAAATAACGGAGAGGTATTAGAGAAAACTTATAGTTTTTAGGGGGAAGCAAAATGAATAAAAGAAGTAGTGGAGTATTAATGCATATCTCCTCTCTTCCTGGAGAATTTGGAATCGGTTCCGTAGGAAAAGAGGCATATGAATTTGTAGATTTTTTAGTAGAGGCAGGTCAAAAATATTGGCAGATACTACCTCTTGGGCATACTAGTTATGGGGATTCACCATACCAATGCTTTTCAGCATTTGCAGGAAATCCTAATTTTATAGATTTAGATATTTTAAAAAAAGAAGAACTTTTAAATGAAATAGATTATAAAAATGTAAATTTTGGTAATAATGAAGAGGTAGTAGATTATTCCTTAATATTTGAATTAAGAAATAAAATATTAAATATTGCTTATGAAAATTTCAAAAATAAGAAGGAATCAGATTTCGAAATATTTAAAAAGGAAAATGAAGTATGGCTTGAAGACTATAGTTCTTACATGGCAATAAAAGAAAAGTTTAATTTAAAGTCATGGAGAGAATGGGATGATTTTAATATAGTAAGTAGAAAAGAAGAATCATTAATGAAGTACAAGGAAGAGCTTAAAGATAGAATAGAATATTATAACTTCCTTCAATATGAATTCTTTAAACAATGGAACTTACTTAAAAGTTATGCAAATGATAAAGGTATTGAAATAATAGGAGACCTTCCAATATATGTTGCAGATGATAGTGCTGATATGTGGAGTAATCCTAATATGTTTAAAGTAGATAAAGACAATAAACTTAAAGTTGTAGCAGGATGTCCACCGGATTCCTTTGCATTAACAGGGCAGTTATGGGGTAATCCTATTTATGACTGGGATGAACTTGATAAAGATGAGTACAAATGGTGGGTTCTTAGAATTAAAGAGAGCTTAAAGATTTATGATGTTATTAGAATTGATCACTTTAGAGGTTTTGAAAGTTATTATGAAATACCTTTTGGTGATAAAACAGCAGAGTTTGGAGTGTGGACAAAGGGTCCAGGAATTAAACTATTTGATGCCATAAAAAAGGACTTAGGTAATGTAAATGTAATAGCAGAGGATTTAGGGTTCATGACTGAAGAAGTAATACAGTTTAGAAATGCAACTGGTTTTCCAGGTATGAAAGTATTACAGTTTGCCTTTGGTGGAGAAGATAGTACAGATTTGCCACACAATTACACTAGAAATACAATAGCTTATACTGGAACTCATGATAATGATACTGTACTTGGATGGTTTAATAATGCATCAGAGGAAGAAAGAGAAAAAGCAATAGAATATTTAAAACTTAATAAAGAAGAAGGAATAAGCTTTGGATTTATAAGAGGAATTTGGAGTTCAGTTAGTAATATAAGTATTGCTACAATGCAAGATTTATTAGAATTAGATTCAGAAGCTAGAATGAATATTCCATCAACGCTTGGTGGAAACTGGCAATGGAGAATGAAAAAAGGTATTTTAAATAAAGATTTATCAAAAAGACTATATGACTTAAGTAAGTTATACGGGAGGGTTTAATAAATATGAATAAAATTGAATTAAAAAATAGTATTGAGAGAGAACTAAAAATAAAATATGGTGTGTCATTAGAAAAAGCAGATAATGGTGAGATATTCTCAAGCCTTTCATCAGTATTAATGGGAATGATAGTAGATAATTGGAATGAAACTACTAATATATATGAAAAAGAAAAACAAGCTTACTACTTTTCAGCAGAGTATTTAATGGGAAGAGCTCTTGGAAATAATTTAATAAACCTTGGAATTTATGAAGAGGTAGAAGGATTATTAAAGGAATTAAATATTGATATAAATGAAATAGAAGAAGGGGAAGAGGATGCAGCCCTTGGAAATGGTGGTCTTGGAAGACTTGCAGCTTGTTTTATGGATTCAGCTGCAGCTATGGAAATACCACTTAGAGGTTATGGAATAAGGTATTCAAACGGATTATTTAAACAATACTTTGAAAATGGATACCAATATGAATGTGCAGATAACTGGTTAACACATGGAGATCCATGGAGTATTAGAAAAGAAAAAGAAACTGTTTTAGTAAATTTTAACCAAATGACAGTAAAGGCAGTACCATACGATACGCCAATTATAGGATACAAAAGTAAAAATATAAATACTTTAAGACTTTGGAAATGTGAGTCTACAGAAGAATTTGATTTTAATGCGTTTAATGATGGCGATTATGCTAAAGCTGTAGAACAAAAAAATAAAGCTGATGATATAAGTAGAGTATTATATCCAAATGATGATAAAAAAGAAGGAAAGCTATTAAGATTAAAACAGCAATACTTCCTAGTAAGTGCATCACTTAAAGATATAGTAAGAAGTCACGTTGCACTTCATGGAGAAAACTTTAATGAGTTTGGAAGATACCATGCAGTTCAATTAAACGATACTCATCCAGTACTTGCTATACCAGAATTTATAAGAATTTTAACTGAGGAACATGGAGTAGGTCTTGATGAGGCTATAAATATTTCAAAAACAGTATTTGCATATACAAACCATACTATACTTGCAGAAGCACTTGAAAAGTGGGATGTTAACTTAATTTTAGAACTGTTCCCAAGAATATTTGAAATAATTCAAGAAATAGATAATAGATTTATAGTTGAACTTAAAGAAAAAGGTTATTCTGAAGGTGAAATAGAAGAATTTAAAATAGTTAAAGATGGGGTAGCTAGAATGGCAAACCTTGCAATTCATATAGGGTTTGCAGTAAATGGTGTTGCAAAGCTTCATACTGACATCTTAAAAGAAATAGAACTTAACAATTGGTATAAATTATACAAAGATAAGTTCCAAAACAAGACAAATGGTATAACTCCAAGAAGATGGATTAGACTTTGTAATAGACAGTTGTCTGATTTAATTACAGAGCTTATTGGAGATGAATCTTGGGTTACTAATTTAGAAAAGCTTAAAACTTTAGAAAAGTACAAGGATGATGATAAAGTTTTAAACAGATTTATGGAAATAAAACATGAAAAGAAAGTTGAACTTGCAAATTATATAAAAGAAACACAAGGAATAGAAATTGATCCAAACTCAATATTTGATATTCAAATAAAGAGACTTCATGAGTATAAGAGACAACTTTTAAATACATTATATGTACTAGATCTTTATAATAGATTAAAGGAAAATCCAAATATGGAAATAGAAAATACTACATTTATATTTGGGGCAAAAGCTTTCCCAGGATATAGAAGAGCTAAGGCTATAATTAAATTTACTAATGAAGTTGCAAATCTTATAAATAATGATGAATCAATTAATGGTAAGATAAAAGTTGTATTTGTTGAGAATTATAGAGTTTCATATGCAGAAAAATTATTCCCAGCAGCTGATGTATCAAAGCAAATATCAACAGCAGGTAAGGAAGCATCAGGAACAGGTAATATGAAATTCATGTTAAATGGTGCACCTACTTTTGGTACTATGGATGGAGCAAATGTTGAAATAGTAAATGCATCAGGTGATGAAAATAACTTTATATTTGGATTAACTGTAGAAGAGATAGAAAAGTTAAAAGGAAACTATAATTCTCAAAATTATTACTACAATAATGTAGGATTAAAAAGAGTTGTTGATTCATTAATAGATGGAACTTTTGATGATTCTAATACAGGTCTTTTCAGAGATTTATATAATTCATTAGTTGAAGAGGGAGACCAATACTTCTTATTAGCTGATTTTGAAAGCTTTAAAGAAGAAGAAGATAAAGTATTTAAAGCATATAGTGATAAAATGGGATGGGCTAAGAAGGCATTTCTAAATGTATGTAACTCAGGAACATTTTCATCAGATAGAACAATACTTGAATATGCTAAAGATATTTGGAATATAAAAAAGATAGAAAATAAATAGTTAAATTAAAAAAATAACTTGTTAGAGGCTAATTGCTAAACCTAGGAATAATATAGGGTTATAATGCAATTAGCCTCTAATTTTATTCAGTAGTAAATATAACTTCCACACCTTTTTCTTCTAAATGGTGTATTTCGTTAGTATCTGCTTTAGAATCTGTTATAACATAATTGATTTTATCAATATCACCACTAGAAAAATTATGATGACGACCAATTTTTGAACTATCAGTAAGAACGAAAGTTGGTCCATTACAATTTTCAAGCATCTTCATATTAATAGTAGTTTCTTGTAATACAGATGTGCTTATACCTGAGTGTGCAGTTATTCCACTAACACCTAAGAAGCACTTAGTAGCTGTTATTTTTGAAATTATTTGTGTTGCTATATCACCGACCATAGATTGTTTTCTACCATAAACTTCACCACCAGTTAAAATAACTTCTACTTTAGGTGAAAGGTTCATGCTTAAAACTTTACCGTTGTTTGTAATTACGACAACTCGCTTATCTTCAAGATATTCTAAAATCTTAATTGCAGTAGAGCTTGAATTTATAAATATACTATCGCCATCCTCTATAAACTCAGCAGCTTTCTTTGCGATAGCTTCTTTATTTCTTTGTCTTTCATCATTTGAGTCATTATAATAAGGATCTTCGCTTAATGCGCCTTCAATTAGAACAGCTCCGCCGTAACGTCTTTTAATTACACCCTCATTTTCAAGATTTTGAAAATCTCTTCGTATTGTTATATTTGATGTGTTTAAAAGCTCAGCTAAATCCTCAGTTTTTGCACTTTTATGTTCTTTTAAGTATTTGATTATGGCCTGTTGTCTTTTGAAAACAAAGCCTTTTGCGTTTTTCAATTTAGTATCCTCCTTAAAGTTCTATAGCATCCACATAGTTAAATATTCCATTTAAGTAGTGAGTATCCTTTAAAATGTAACAAATTATATAGATACTTCTTATAAAGTTCTTATATAAAGAAATTTATATATTTATTTTACATATTATTAGATAAACTAATGAAAATTATATTAAAACAGACAAAATGATAATTTTATACAATCAAAAAATCTTCATATTGTAATTGTATATAAAAAAAATGATAAAATCAATTAAATATATAAAATAAAGCGAAAAAAACGAACACAATGAACATAAAATAACTATAAAAAGTGTAAAAATGAATTTTTAAGAAAAAATAATCAAAAAATACTTGAAAAGTAAACATATACAAGCTATAATAAAATCAATAAATGATTAAAAGAACTTTTAAATAAATCAAAACGTTCAAAAAGAACAAAAGGTAAAAAGAGGAGGATTATAATATGAGTACAGTAAATGAAATAACAAGAGAGTCATGGGTATTAAATACTTTTCCAGAATGGGGAACTTGGTTAAATGAAGAAATAGAAGGGGAAGTAGTAAAACCAGGAACATTTTCTATGTGGTGGCTTGGATGTACAGGAATATGGGTTAAAACTGAAGGTAATGCAAACCTTTGCATAGATTTTTGGTGTGGAAGTGGTAAGAAAACGAAAACAAATCCTTACATAAATCCAGAGCATCAAATGGCTAGAATGTGTGGAGGTAAGAAGTTACAACCTAACTTAAGAGTAGCACCATTTGTATTAGATCCATTTGCAATAAAAGAAATTGATGCAGTAATTTCAACACATGATCATAATGATCACATAGATGTTAATGTAGCAGCTGCAGTACTTAAAAATTGTAAAAACGATGTTCCGTTCATTGGACCACAAGCTTGTGTTGATAAATGGATAGGATGGGGAGTTCCAGCAGAGAGATGTATAGTAGTAAAGCCTGGAGACATAATAAAAATTAAAGATGTAGAACTTGAAGCATTAGAATCATTTGATAGAACAGCATTAATAACAGCTCCACCAGAAGGAGACTTAAGAGGAAAGATGCCAGTTGATATGGATTATAAAGCAGTTAACTATTTAGTTAAAACACCTGGTGGAAATCTTTATCATAGTGGAGATTCTCACTACTCAAACTTCTATGCAAAACATGGAAATGAACATAAAATTGATGTAGCACTTGGTTCATATGGAGAAAATCCAAGAGGAATTACAGATAAGATGACATCAGTTGATATTTTAAGAATGGGAGAAGCACTTAATACAGAAGTTGTTATACCATTCCACCATGATATATGGTCAAACTTCCAAGCAGATACTCATGAAATATTAGCATTATATGATATGAAAAAAGATAGACTACAATATAAATTTAAACCATTTATATGGCAAGTTGGTGGAAAGTTTACATTCCCAGAAGATAAGGATAAGAGAGAGTATCATTATCCAAGAGGTTTTGATGACTGCTTTGAAGTTGATATAAACTTACCATACAATTCATTCTTATAAGAATTTAGAAAAGCTGAGGTGTCTTAAGTTATGTTAAAAGAGTTAATCGAAAAAAAGAGATATTCTTTTCATGAAGGCTTTGATAATTGGGAGGATGCAGTGAGAGCTGCATGCGCTCCCTTAGAAGAGCAAAATGCAATAGAGAAAGAATATCCAGATTTAATAATAGAGAGCATTAAGAAATATGGACCATATATAGTAATTGCACCGAAAATTGCAATACCTCACGCACAAGAAGGTCATGGGGTTAATGAAACATCAATGTGTTTTATGAAAACGAATACTCCTGTAAAATTCAGTGATGATGAAGCAGAAGATGCACAATTATTTTTTGTGCTAGCATCAACAGACAACGATATACATCTTCAAAATCTTGCAAACATGGTAGAACTTATATCGGATGAAGAAGTTGTAGAAAAATTATTAAAAGCCCAAAATATAGACGATTTAAAAGATATATTATAGAAATTTTCTTATTCCTTATTATTTGAAGTTTAATAATAAGGAATGAGAATCCCATACTTAAAATTGTGAAAAACAAATAGAAAAGGGAGGATAAATTTTATGGATTTTTTAATTTCAATTTGGGAGTTTTTCCAAAACAACATTCTTACTAAACCGGCATTCTTCATAGGTTTTATTGTTTTAATAGGATACTTATTACTTAAGAGGCCAATTTACGAAGCTGTAGCAGGTTTTATAAAGGCAACAGTTGGTTATTTAATTTTAAATGTTGCAGCAAGTGGACTTGTTAGCAATTTCAGACCAATACTTGCAGGGCTTAAAGATCGTTTTGATCTTCAAGCAGCAGTTATAGATCCATACTTTGGACAAACGGCAGCTCAAGAAGCTATTGGAAGTATCGGAAGATCATTCTCAATGATGATGGTAGTTTTACTTGTAGCATTTATGTTTAATTTAGTATTAGTACTACTTCGCAAAATAACAAAAGTTCGTACTGTATTTATAACAGGTCACGTAATGGTACAACAATCAGCAACAGCTTTATGGCTTGTATTCTTCTGCTTCCCACAACTAGCGGATATGGGAGTAGTATGTATGCTTGGACTATTACTTGGAACTTACTGGGCAGTATTCTCAAATCTAACTGTAGAGCCTTGTCAAGAGCTTACAGAAGGTGGAGGATTTGCAGTTGGTCACCAACAAATGTTTGGTATATGGCTTACTGATAAAGTAGCAGGAAAAATAGGTAATAGTAAAAAGAGTATTGAAGATTTAGAGCTTCCAGGATTTTTATCAATCTTTAGTGATAACGTTGTAGCAACAGGAATATTAATGGTGTTATTCTTCGGTACAATAATGGGAATTTTAGGACCAGACTTAATGCATACAATAGACAAAGGATTTGATTCAAATACAAACTTTGTGTTCTACATATTAGAAAAATCACTTAACTTTGCAGTTTACTTAAGTATATTACAACTTGGAGTTAGAATGTTCGTTGCAGAACTTACAGAATCATTCCAAGGTATTTCAAATAAATTACTTCCAGGATCAGTGCCAGCAGTAGATTGTGCGGCAACTTATGGATTCGGTCATCCAAATGCAGTTACAATAGGATTCTTATTTGGAGCTATAGGACAATTTATAGCAATTATAGGTCTTGTAGTATTTAAAAGTCCAGTACTTATAATAACAGGATTCGTACCGCTATTCTTTGATAATGCTACCTTTGCAGTATTTGCTAATAAAAAGGGTGGACTTAAAGCAGCAATGATAATTCCATTCGTATCAGGAGTAATCCAAGTACTAGGTGGAGCATTTGCAGCATTCTACTTTGGATTAGCTCAATATGGTGGATGGCATGGTAACTTTGACTGGGACACATTATGGCCAGTAATTGGAGTTATAATGAACAATTTAGGATATGTAGGTGTTGCAGTTGTAATAATTGGAATGCTTCTAATACCACAATTACAATACAGAAAAGATAAGAGAGGTTACTTCAAGATAGTTGAAGATTACGAAGGATATTTAGAAGATAAAGAAGCAGAAAAGAAAAGTGCTTAATAAATATTGTTAAGTAGAAAATTCAAATAAATAGAGAATTTATTTTAGGAGGAGATTATTATGTTAAAAGTAATAGCAGCATGTGGAAATGGGATGGGTTCAAGCCAAATAATTAAAATGAAAATAGAGAAGATTTTTAAAAAGTTAAATATACCAGTATCAATACATCACACTAGTATTGGTGAAGCAAAAACTCAAGCATCAGGATATGATGTAGTATTTTGTTCAGAAGCTCTTAAGAAGAATTTTGCAAAGGCAGAATCTTCAGGAACTATAATTATAGGACTTAGAAATCTTTTATCAGAAAAAGAAATAGAGGAAAAAATAGTTGAGAATATAGTAAACAAATAGTTTTAGATTAGGGAGGCTTTAATATGAAGATCGAAAAGAAATTTCTAACTGATTTACATAGATGTTATGCAACTAGTAGTACAGTTATAGATGGAGATAGAAAAATACTTATCGCAACAGAAGGTGAAGGTAAGTGCTTCATGTATGAAGGAGAAGACTTTAAACAGTCAACAGTTTGGGATGGTCCTGGTGGAACGATGTCTATAATAGCAGTTCCAGGAAAGAACGGAGATTTCCTTGCAGTACAAAGATTTTTCCCAACATTCCAATCTGAAGATGCTGAAATAGTATGGGGTAAATTTGTTGATGGTAAATGGGAGATAAAAACTTTATTTAAACTACCATACCTTCATAGATTTGATATTTTAGAAGCTAATGGGAAATTATACTTCTTAGGAGCTGTATTATGTAACAGCAAAAAATGTAAAGAAGATTGGAGCGATCCAGGTAAGATATATGTTGGAGAAATTCCAGAAGATTTAAATGAAAAGATAGAGCTTAAAGTAATTAAAGAAGGGTTAACTAAAAACCATGGTTATTGCAGAAGTGAATTTGAAGGTAAGATGGTTGGATTAGTTACATCTGAAGAAGGAATATTTAGAGTAACTCCACCTCAAAATAAAGATGATGAGTGGACTGTTATGCAAATAATGGATAGACCAACAAGTGATGTAGCTGTAGTTGATATTGATTGTGATGGAGAAGATGAATTAGTTACAATTGAAGAATTCCACGGAAAACATTTTAGAATTAATAAAAAATATGGCGATGAGTATAAGATTATATATGAATACCCAAAAGAGATGGACTTTGGACATGTTGTATGGGGTGGAAAACTTAGAGGAGTTCCTACAATAATAGGTGGATATAGAAGAAATGATAAAGATTTATTCTATGTTCAATGTACAGATAAAGATAACTTAACATTTAAGACAGAAGTTATTGAATCAGGGGTAGGTCCTAGTAATGTTGCAGTTATAAATGAAGAAGATAGAGATATTATAATATCTGCAAATAGAGAACTTGGACAAGCTGCTCTATATATTGTAACAGAATAAAATAATAAATTTTAAGTAGTAAGGTAGGAGTCTATAAAGGTAGGCTTCTGCCTTAATTAAAAGGTTTTATTAATATATTAAGGAGGTTTTACTATGTTAGAAAAGTTAAAAAAAGAAGTTTATGATGCAAATATGCTTCTTCCAAAATATAATTTAGTTACTTTTACTTGGGGAAATGTTTCTTCAATAGATAGAGAAAAGGGGTTAATAGTAATTAAGCCATCAGGTGTAGAGTACGATGTTATGAAACCAGAAGATATGGTAGTAGTAGATTTAGATGGTAATGTTGTTGAAGGTAATTATAAGCCATCATCAGATACAGATACTCATATTAAATTATATAAAGAATTTAAAAATATTGGTGGAGTTGTACATACTCATTCAAGATGGGCAACAATATTTGCACAAGCTGGGAAGGGGATTAAACCTTATGGAACAACTCAAGCAGATTACTTTGCAGATGAGATTCCATGTACGAGAGATATGAGACAAAATGAAATAGAAGGAAATTACGAATATAATACTGGAACAGTTATAATTGAAAGATTTAATGGAATAAATCCTGATCGTATTCCAGCAGTGCTTGTGAAAAATCATGGACCTTTCACATGGGGAAAAGATGCTAATGAGGCAGTTCATAATGCAGTAGTTTTAGAAGAAGTTGCAATGATGGCATACAATACAGAAATTCTTGCAAATAAGAAAGTTGATTCAATATCAGATGATTTACTAAATAAACATTTTAATAGAAAGCATGGACCAAATGCATATTATGGACAAGCAGAAGGATAAATGTAGTTAAACTTTAAGGAGAGATAGCATATGAAGGAATATTATATTGGACTATATGAAAAAGCAATGCCAAGCACTTTGTCATGGAGAGAGAAGCTTGAGTGTGCAAGAGATAATAATTATGACTTTGTTGAGATTAGTATAGATGAAACTGATGAAAAACTTAAGAGATTAGATATGACTAAGGAAGAGAGATGGGCCCTTGTTAATCTAATGTATGAGGTAGCTGTTCCTATAAGAACTATGTGCCTTAGTGGACATAGAAAGTATCCTCTTGGAAGTTTAGATAAAGAGACAAGAGAACGTGGAATGAAAATAATGGAGAAAGCTATAAAGCTTGCAGATGATTTAGGAATTAGAATAATACAACTTGCAGGTTATGATGTCTATTATGAACAAGGAAATGAAGAGACTAAGAGGCTATTTTTAGAAAATTTAAAAATAGCAGTTAACATGGCAGCAAGATCAGGTGTTATATTAGCATTTGAAACAATGGAAACTGAGTTTATGAATACTGTAGGGAAGGCTATGAAGTATGTAGATACAATTAATTCACCATACCTTCAAGTATATCCAGATTGCGGTAATATAAAAAATGCTGCTAAAACATATGGAACAGATGAAATAGCAGATTTAAGAAGTGGAGTAGGACATATTGCAGCTGTTCATCTTAAAGAAACCGTTCAAGGAAAGTTTAGAGAAATTCCATTTGGAACAGGTCATGTAAATTTTGAGAATATAATTAAAGCATCTTTAGATATGGGTGTTAGAAGATTTGTAACTGAATTTTGGTACACTGGAAGTGGAGATTTTAGAGCAGATATTAAAAGTTCTAAAGAATTTATTGATGAAAAGTTTAGGTCATTTACAAAATAATTTAAATAAAATTGAACTTTTAAAATAACTAAATTAAATTAGATATTTATAAACTGCATAATATAGAGTTTAAAAAAATATAAATAAGAGGAGAAATTATAAAATATAATTTTTCCTCTTATTTTTATGCAATTAATTATTTTACACAGGGGTGATAAATAAAAAAATATAGCAAATTATTTTAGTTTTCATAGTTTAAATGTAAGGCTAAGTTTAATAAGGAGGAAATGTATGGATAATTTTGTTAGAAATTTAATTGAATATCAAGGAATAGATGCTTATGAAGATGAAGTATGCCCATTAAAAGAAACTACAACTTTTAAGCAAACTACTATTGATGTCAATTTATGTGTACCAAAAGAAAAACCAGATATTGAACAAGTAGTAAAAGTTTCTATAAAAAAAGAGGTAGTAAAATACAAAGTTGTAAAAACGCCTGTTGGAATATCTGAAGAAGGGCAAGAAATTACAGGTAATAAGCTTTTAGTTATGGGAGATATCATTCTAAAAATATTTTATGTTGCTGATGAACCAGAGCAAAGTATGCACAGTTTTCATGTAGTAATACCATTTTGTGAATATGTAGTACTTCCTCTTACGTTTAAAGGGTTTAGTGTAGTATCACCAGAGATATATGTAGAAGATGTTTATGTAAGAAAGCAAGATAGTAGATGCCTTTTTGGAAATGTAACATTACTTACTGTAGCAGACCTATGTTAAAGGAGGTATTTTTATGACATTTAGAAGTGATTATTCACCAAACCAATCATTACCAGAAGAAGTTAAATATTTTAAAGAAGAGATAATTAATGAGGTACTAATACTACCTGAAAAGAAACCTAATATGGAAAGAATGTTAAAGCCTCTTGTAAGTATATCAGTAGAAGATAGTAAGCTTATAAAAACGGAAAAAGGATTATCAAATGAAGGTCAAAATTTAACTGGTTGGAAATTAGTTGTAAAGCTTAGAATAAAAGAAAAAATAACTTATGTAGCAGATAGATGTACGCAGTCAGTTCATGCAGCTCATTATGAAACAATTAAAAATTTATTTGTTATACTACCTGAAAAAATTGATGATGAATTTGTTTGTAATTTATACAAAAAATCTAAATTAAGTATTACTCCGTATGTAGAGTGTGTCCAGGCGAGAATGTTAGACAATAGGAGTATTCATAAATGTGTAATGCTTTTAGTTGACGTTAAAAAGATTTAGTTTTAAAAGAATTGGGGGATGAAAATGATAAATCCATTGACGGTTGAAAAACTAAGCAATTTTAGTGAAGCTGTAGTTTCAGATGTAGTTACTTATTCGATAAAAATAATAAATACAACTGGAGTAATAATAAATCAAATTAACATAAAAGATTTACTGAGTCCAGATCTAAATTTCGTAGAAGGAAGCGTGTATGTAGGAAATATTAATATTCCTACTGGAAATGTTTTAACTGGAGTTAATGTTGGTAACCTAGGCATTGGTTCTGAAATTATAGTAACTTTTAAAGCTGAAATAGTTAGTAAAAGTGGAAATTTAATAACTAATAAATCAACAGTTACGTTTAACTATATAGATCCAGATGATGGTATTAATAAAATAGCAGTTCAAGATAGTAATGAAAATCAAATATTAGTTGAAATTGCGGATCTTTATATAACTAAGACAGCAGATAAAGAAGAGGTTATGTTAAACGATATAATAAGCTATAGATTAGTTATACAAAATAAAGGAACAATAGATATTTTAAATATAGTACTGAAGGATGTTATAAATTCTCCAACTGAATTAATAGCAGGTTCTTTTAAAGTAAATGGAGTTACAGTTAATGATGTAAATATTGAAAATGGAGTAAATATAGGTGGATTGCCTAAAGGTGAAAGTGTAATTGTAGATTATAAAGTTAAAGTTAAAGGCGGAACTTGTTCAGGATTTATAGTAAATAATGCATTTGCAGAATATGATTATGTACTTCCAGATGGAGTAACTGGTAGAAAATTTAGTAATATTGCAGAAGTTATAATATCAGTTCAAATAGTTTCATTTAAACAACTTTGTTTAAGTAAAAATTGTACAATACCTTTAGAAAAGCCAGATATAGAAGAAATAAATGATGTTGAGGTTGGTGTAGTTATTGATGATAGTTATGTAATAAATACAATTAAGGCAGAATCAAATGAAGGACAAAAATTAAGTGGTAAAAAATTAATAATTCATGGGCATTTAAATGTAATTATTGAGTACACTGCTGCATTAGAAACTCAGCCTATACATTCTTCACATTGTACAATTCCGTTTAGTACATTTTTAATACTTCCGGAAGATTATATAGATAATCAATATGTTGAAATTAAAAGTGTTATAGAAAATTTAGATGCAGATGCTATAAATGAGAGAATGGCAATAGTTAATATAGTATTTTTAATAATAGCAAAAACAAATTAAAGAGAGGGGTTATTTTATGAAAAATAATTATTCAAATGGTGTTTTAGGTAATTCAATAGATATTCATGTTGATAGATGCGATAATAGTGCAGAAATAAGAGCGGATATAAAGGTTGATGAATTTAATTCTAAGAGAATTTGGGGTCAAGTTTTAAATTGTAATGGGGAGCCAGTCCCAAATAGCTTAGTTAAGTTAGTTAGAGTTGTTTGTCAAGGAAATAGAAAATATTACGAAGGAATAGCTCATACAATAACAGATTGTGAAGGCTTTTATCAATTTGATGTATGCGAGAATTTAGAAAATGAATGTTATAAGATAATAATTAATAAAGCAGTTACAGGTCCAGAAAAAGTTGTAAAGACTAATGGTGGAAATTGTAATGCGTGTGCGTCTGATAATAGAAATCCAAATGGACATGGTAAATATGATCCTTGTAGAAGATATGAGCCAGTAGTTACTAACTATAATCAAAATGATTGTGATTGTAATAATCAAGAATGTGGAGGAGATCATAATCATGGACACAATCATAGTAATAATTGTGGATGCAATGAAGATTATGTTGATGATAGATGTATAAATACACATTGCAAAGATAGTAGATATACAAATTATGCATCTTATACAAGATAAAATATTTCATATTTAATTGAAATAAAGAAAGGAGGGTTTTTATGTCCATTGATTTAAGATACAGTACACAGGCAAAAGGTGCAATTACTTTTACAGGTAATACTATAGGGCTTAGTCAATTAACAAATGCAAATCAGCCAGGAACAGTTGGAAGTATAGGAGCATTTACATCTTTAAATACTAATCTTCAAGTTGGTACATTTCCAGCAGGAACAACATTAAATATTCAAGAAAATGGATCAGCAGCAAATCTTGTTTTGCCTCCTGGAAGCACCGTATTACGTGCAGAATTACTTTGGGGAGGAAATTATGCATATACTTATCAAGATACATCAACAAATCCTGTAACAAATGTCAGTAATAGTATAATTGGACTTTTAAATAATTCTATATTATTTACAACACCGTCAGCTAGTAATATTAGTATCTCACCAGAAATTGGGCAAGAAAGGAGTTTTAATTTTACAAGTGGAGCTTTATCAGGAACAAGAAGTTTTTATGAGAGAAGTACTGATGTAACTCAATATGTACAAGCGGCAGGTTCAGGGATATATACAGTTCAGAGAGTTCCAGGTCTTGTAGAACCAATTACTAATTATACTTCCGCAACAAATCATGCAGGATGGACTTTAGCTGTAATATATACAAGTCCATTATTACCTGAGAGAGGATTATATTTATGGACTGGTGCTGAAATAGTAGCAACATCCAATCCAAATGTTGATATAAATGTTTCTGGATTTGAAACACTTCCAGGTGGTAGTATCGCGGCTAGACTTCTATTAAGTACACAAGAAGGGGATGCAGACCTACAAAATGATAGAGTAAGGTTTGGACCAACTATTGAGAGTCTTGCAACTAATTTATTATCTGGACCTAATAATTTTTCAAATAACTTTTTTGGTTCACAAATTAACAATGATGCTGGAACTTTAAATACTACTGGAACTTTTGGAACTAGAAATCAAAGTTTATCAACTAATACAAATATATCTGGAGGAAGACAGGGCTGGGATATAACAAATATTAATGTATCGCCATACATGGTTAATTCTCAAACAAGTGCAATAATAAGACTTGAAACGTCTCAAGATGCTTATATGGTAAATATGATTGCTCTTTATACAGACATACTAAATCTTGATATTTTTGCAAATAAAACTGTTGATAAAGCTTTAGCAAATATAGGAGATCAATTAACTTATACAATATTTATAAGAAATGATAGTAATGTTCCTATAACTAATGTTTCATTTATAGATTCTATACCAAATGGAACAACTTTCATTCAAGATAGTGTAACAATAGATGGAATAGCTCAAATTGGAGCAAATCCTCAAATTGGGGTACCACTTAACAATTTAATTATAGGTGCTAGTACAACAGTTACATTTAAAGTTAATGTAACTAGTATACCAAATCCAAATCCTATAGGGAATGTTGGGAATGTTAACTTTCAATATGGAGGAGTAGCTCCTGCAACTGAATCTACAAATATAGCAATAACAACAGTAAATACAGCAATTATACAAGCTGTAAAAAGTGTAAATGAAAATTTTGGACAGCCTAATGATGAATTAACTTATAGTACAGTTTTAACTAATATAGGTACAACTAATGCACAAAATGTAGTATTTACAGATAGTGTTCCAGCAGGAACAACATTTGTAGCAAATAGTTTAACTATAAATGGAGTTCAACAAATTGGTGTTAATCCAGCTTCAGGAATTAATATTGGAATAATACCTCCTGGTGGAAGTGTAATAGTAACGTTTAAAGCTAAGATAATAAATTCTATACCAACAACAAATCCAATAATTAATAACAATACAACAACTTATGAATATATAGTAGATCCGACTAAACCAGTAGTAGTTGCACCTCCAACTATTTCAAATAATACTTCAACTCAAGTTAATTCTGCTATTGTTTCAGTAGTTAAATCAGTAGACAAAGCAGTATCAAGTTTTGGGGGAGTTTTAACTTATACTAGTGTTATAAGAAATACTGGTAATGTAAGTGCAACAAATGTAAGGTTTTTAGATTCAATACCAAGTGGAACTACATTTGTAGCAAATAGTGTTTCGATAAATGGTGTTAATCAGCCAGGACTTGATCCAACTGTACCTATTAATGTTGGAACAATAGCTGTTGGAGGAAGTGTTACTGTTTTATTTAATGTAACTGTTAATAATAGTTTACCAGCAGTTAATCCTATTCCGAATATTAGTGGTGCAGCATATCAATATTTAGTTGATCCAGCGGAATCTCCTGTAGATGGTGTAGCTGCAATATCAAATGAAGTTACAACCCAAATAAATGATGTAGTGATAAGTGCTGTTAAAAGTGCAGATAAGCAAGTTGTAGATGCTTTAGAAGATATAACTTATACAGTAGTAGTAAGTAATAATGGTAATATAGTTGCAACAGGCGTCCAATTTGTAGATGTAGCTCCTGTAGGAACAACATTTGTACCAAATAGTGTATTTATTAATGGCATTAATCAACCAACATTTAATACTAACACAGGATTTACATTGCCGAATATAGCTATTGGTGGCTCATTGACTATAACATTTAAAGTTAATGTAAATAATATATTGCCACTTCCGAATATAATTAATAATTTTGCAGTTATAACTCCACCTGGTAAAATACCGGTTAATTCAAATACTGTATCAACAACTATAAAAAGTGCTGTACTTCAAGCAAATAAACAAGTAAATAAACAATTTGCAGATTTTAATGAAGTTATAACTTATACAGTCACTATAACAAATGTAGGAACAACATTAGCAGAGCAATTGATTTTTACAGATACTATACCAGTAGGAACAACATTTGTACCAAATAGTGTCAGAGTAAATAATGTTAGTAAACCACTAGCTAATCCGGGAAGTGGAGTAAGCTTAGATGACTTACCAACAGGAACAGCAGTTATTGTATCTTTTGATGTAATAGTAAATAATGGATTCCCAACACCTAATCCTATACTAAATACTTCAGATGTAGATTATAAATATGAAGTAAATACAGGAGGACCGTTAATTACAGCGCCAACAGTTACTTCAAATGAAGTTTCAACTAGAATTAATAGAGCTATATTAAATCAAGTAAAAACGGTAGATACAGATTTTGTAGATTGGGGCGGTACAATAGAGTACACTGTTGTAATAAGTAATAGCGGGAATGTTTCAGCAAATAATTTAAACTTTGTTGATACTATTCCAGCAGGAACAACCTTTGTAGCAAATAGTGTTAAAGTTAATGGAACGACTCAAATTGGAGCTAATCCAGGTATTGGAGTAGCAATTGCTAGTATAGCAGCTGGTGGCAGTGCAACAGTAACTTTTAAAGTAACTGTAAATAATGCGAATCCACCTAATAATCCTATTTTAAATCAAAGTACAACAACTTATAGTTATTTGGTAAACCCAGCTGGATTACCAGTAAATGCAATACCAAGTCAATCTAATGTGGTTGATACGACGGTGAATCATGCTCAAATTACACTTACAAAATCATCAAGTGATAATGTTGTATTCCTTGGAGATACATTTACGTATACAGTTACTCTTACCAATATAGGAAATGCTACAGCATCAGTTGTTAAGTTAACTGATATAGTACCAGATGGAGCAACCTTTGTAACAGATTCAGTTACAATCGGTGGTGTAGGACAGCCAGGAGAAAATCCAAATACAGGTATAACAATCGGTACAATAGCAGGTGGTGCAAGTGTAATAGTAACATTTGATGTAGATGTAGATGCAACACTTCCTACTATTAATCCTATAGTTAATTTTGCTGAGGCTGATTATGAATATTTAGTTAATCCAGCAAATCCAGCTATTACTGCACCTACTCAAACATCAAATGAAATAGAAGTCTTAGTTTTAGATGCAGGTAATTTTGCAAGTGTTGATGTTACTAAAGCAGTTAATAACCAATTTGTAGAACTTGGAGATTCATTAATATATACATTTACAGTTACAAATAGAAATACATCAACAACAGATGCTTTAAATGTTGTATTAACTGACGTAGTTCCAAATGGAACAACATTTGTACTTGGAACTGTTGAGATTGATGGTACTCCTTATGTAGGTGAAAATCCAAACGTTGGTATAAATATACCAGGTTCTATAGCTATTAATGGAAGCGTTGAAGTTACATTTGAAGTAATAGTTGACAATGAGCTTCCAACACCAAATCCAATCATAAATACAGGTGATGTAACTTATAAGTTTAGAACTAATCCTGGATTAATTCCTATAGATGGTCCTAAAGCTACATCAAATCAAGTAAGTACTTTAGCAAAAGAAGTAAATGTAGACGCAAGGAAAAATGTAAGTGATAATTTTGCTGATTTTGGAACAGAATTAACTTACTCTATAGGAGTTGCAAATTTAGGTACAGCAGAAGCTGTTAATATCGTAGTTACTGATTCAGCACCTAGTGGAACAACTTTTGTAACAGGAAGTGTAACTGTTGGTGGAGTATCACAGCCTGCGGAAAATCCGGCAAGTGGAGTAAATATAGCTTCAATTTCAGCTGGGCAAATAGTTCTTGTAACATTTAGAGTAACTGTAAATAATGGATTCCCAAATCCAAACCCTATTTTAAATAGAGGGAATATTGAGTATGAATATATTATAGATCCAGTAGATCCTGCAATTACCGGTGAGCCTTTTGGAACTAATGAAGTGAGTACTACAGTTAATAGAGCTATAGTGTCAGTAGTTAAAGCAGTTGATAAAGAGTTTGCAAATTTGGGGGAAGAGTTAACTTATACTCTTACTTTAACTAATTCAGGAAATGTTTCTGCAACTGATGTTTTATTACTTGATGATATACCACAAGGAACTACATTTGTAGATGATAGTGTTATTATTAATGGAGTACAATCACCTGGTATAAGTCCTGTAAGTGGTGTACCTGTAGCTTTAATAATCGCTGGTAGTGATGCGGTTATAAGTTTTAAAGTTAAAGTGATTTCTACAGCACTTCCAATACCAAATCCTATAGTAAATCAATCAATAGCTGAGTATAAATATAGAGTTAATCCAAATGCAGCACCAGTAAATGCAGTTGCTGAACCTTCAGATCCTGTTGAGACACAAGTTAATTCTGCTATAGTAACAGCTACAAAAACAGTTGATAAGAACTTTGTAGATTTAGGTGAAGAGTTAACTTACACTATAACTGTAGTTAATGATGGTAATGTTGATACTATATCAACTATTGTTACAGATGTTGTAGCAGAAGGATTATTATTTGTAGAAAATAGTGTAGAGGTAGATGGTATACCACGTCCAAATGTGGATCCAAAAGATGGTATAGATATAGGAGTTTTATCTAATACAACTGTTGAAATTACTTTTAAAGTTGTGGTTAATGATAATAATATACCTGTTCCAAATCCTACTGTAAATGTTGCAGTAGTTGATTATGAATATTTAGTTGATCCAAATGGTGAGCCTGTTAAAGGATCTACTGAATCAGGAGAGGTTGAAGTTAAAGTAAATCATGGTGAAATATCTTCAAGTAAATTAGTTGATAGGCAATTTGTTGGAATAAATGGAAATATAACTTATACAGCTTTATTAACTAACACTGGAAATGTTGATGTTAATAATGTTTTCTTTGTTGATGTTCCACCTAATGGTACAGTTTTTGTTGCAAATAGTGTAATTGTTTCTGGTGTTCCAAGACCAGGTGAAAATCCAGTTTTAGGAATAAATATAGGAACAATAATTCCTGGAAATACAGTTCCTATTATTTTTACTGTAAGAGTAAATGGAGCAGTGCCAAGTCCAAATCCTGTAGTAAATATAAGCAATACAAGTTACAACTATGTTGTTGATGAGGGTAATCCACCGATAATAGTAGAAAATTTACCTTCAAATAGAGCAATAACTACAGTAAATGATGCAACTATAGTATCAACTAAAGATGTTAATAAAGAATTTGCAGATTTTGCTGAGACGTTAACTTATACAATTACTTTAAGAAATACAGGTAATGTCAGCGCAAATAATATTGTGTTTACTGATGTTATACCTGAAGGAACTAACTTTGTTCCAAACAGTGTATTTGTAAATGGAGTTTTAATTCCAGGTGTATCGCCAGGTAATGGGATTAATATAGGAAGTTTAGGAACAACAACACCGACTATCATTACTTTTAAAGTTGCTGTTTTAGATGCATTCCCTGTTCCAAATCCTATTAATAATACAGCAATTACAACATTTGATTTTTTAGTAAATCCAAATGGAGTTCCTGTAAATGGTATTCCGTCAATTACTAATAATGTTGAAACCCAAGTTAATAATGCATTTGTTAGTATAGAAAAGTCAGTAGATAGTATGTATAAAGATTTAGGAGATATAGCAACCTATAGTTTTGTTCTTAAAAATACAGGTAATGTAGAAGCAAATGGAGTTAATTTTGTTGATGTATTGGAAAGTTATCAAACTTTTGTTCCAAATAGTGTTTATATAAATGGTTTATTAGTACCGGGATTAAATCCTAATTCTGGATTTACAATAGGAAATATAGCGCCAGGGGCAGAAGTAACAATAGAGTTTGATGTAGAAATAAAAAGTATACCTCCATCAAACCAAATAAATAATTTTGCAAGTAGCACGTACACTTATTTAGTTGACCCTAAAGGGAAATCTGTAGATGGAAGTTCAAAATCAAATGTAACGGATATACATGTAAGGCATGGAGAAATTTCAAATTCAGATATAGTAAAATTAGCTGATAGAGCTGTAACTACAGAAAATGACATTATAACTTATACAATAGAAGTAACTAACTCTGGTAATGTTCCGGTTAATGATGTTGTAGTTAGTGATGTCCTTCCAGTTGGAGTAAACTTTGTACAAGGTAGTGTAATTGTTGGAGGAGTAAGCAAACCTTCTGTTAATCCAAATGATGGTATTTTAATTGGGACAATAAATGCTGGTGCAACTGTCATAATAATATTTAAAGTAAGGGTAAGAGAAGATGCACCAAGTCAAATAGTGAATACTGCTACAGTAGATTATAGTTATATTGTTGATCCAGAAGAGTCACCAAGGGAAAATAGTTCAATTTCTGATGAGGTTACAGTTAATAATCTTAAAGCAGATTTATCACTTGTGAAAGATTCAAATGTTCATTTTGTAACTGTAGGTGATGAGGTTTTATATAGTATAGTTGCAACAAATAATGGAGAAACTGGTTTAATAAGTGTAATAGTGAAGGATTTACTTGAACCGAATTTAGATTTTGTTGAAGGTAGCGTTAAGGTTAATGGAATAGCAGAATTAACATCTAGTATATTGCTTGGAGTAAATGTTGGTCCTTTAGCTATTGGTGATTCAAAAACAATTACATTTAAGGCAAAAGTTATAAGTAAAGGTGAAAGTGATATTATATTAAATAAATCAACAGGAGTGTTTACTTACAAGTTAACACCTGAAGATCAAATTCGTATTAAAGATACGGAAAGTAATGAAAATGAAATAATAGTTAAAGCTAATGAGCTTCAAGTAACAAAAATAGCTGATAAAACAGAAGCGAGCCTTAATGACATTATTAATTACAGAATTACTATTTTAAATACAGGTGATCTTAAATTATTTAATGTAATATTTAAAGATGAGCTTCCATCAAACTTACAACTTGTAGAAGGATCATTTAAATTAAATAATGTTTTAATAAATGATGTTGATTTAGAGTCTGGTGTGAATATTGGAACTTTAGATGTAGGACAAGGTGCTACTATAGAATATAGTGTTAAAGTAATTAGTGGAACTTGTAGTGGTATAAGTGAAAACAAAGCTTATGCAACGTATAATTATATTTTAGATGATGGAAGGGAAGGTAGTGGTATATCTAATATAGCATTTGTTGATGTTGATATTAATATATCAACATTTAAGCAACTATCAATAAATAAAGAGTTTGAAATTCCAATTGAAAAACCTGATATTGAAGAACTTGATTTTGTTTCAGCGGATGTTGTAATAGAAGATAGTTATACAGTAAAAACTATGATAAGTTCATCAAATGAAGGTCAAATATTAAGTGGATATAAACTTATAATTCATGGGTATGTAAATATAAGTGTTGAATATACTGCTCTTTTAGAAACTCAACCTATACATTCAGCACATTTTAAAATGCCATTTAGCACATTTTTAATATTGCCTATAGATTATGTTCAAGGAACACAAGTCGAAGTCAAAGCTGTTATTGAATCATTAGAACGTGACATGATAAATAAGAGAAATATAATGACTAATATTATGTTGTTATTAGTTGGAACTGTTAAATAAATTTTGGCTAGAGATGCAATTAAGCATCTCTAGCCTTAATATTTAAGTTGTTATTAGCATAATAATAGAAGAGACTAGTTAAAATATAGCAAAATTTTAAATATGGGAGTTTATCATGTTAGAAATAAATGGATTAATAAAAAATAAAAAAATAGATTCAACTAAATTTTCTAAAGCGATATTTAAAATTGAAAATACAGACACGAAAACATATAAAAATTTAACTCTTTCTATATATTTAAATGAAGGTTTGTATATAAAAGATGAAAAGATTTTTATAAATAAAAAGCTTTTAAGTTTTAATAAAAGACTTTCTTTTGATATAAAAGAAATGAATATGAATAGTAGTTTTATATTGGAGTTTGAAATAGGAATTAAAAAAGAATTTAAAGAGAAAAGTTTGGATGTAAGTGTTCAAATAATGGGCTTTAATTCTAAAGGTATGATGATAGTTAAAGATATTGTAGGATATATTAAAAATGAAAATATTAAAGAAAATAATTTAGATATTTTTGGAAATAAATTAAATGTATTTATTCAAAGCAATAAAGATAAAGTTAAAACTGGTGAAGCTATAATATATAAAACAGTAATAATAAATGGATGCAAAGAACCTTCAATTTTTATGTATAAATTAACTAGTTCAAATTCAATTAATTTACTAGATAAATATGTTGTAGATGAAGACAAAGTATGTAAAGATTATGTTACTTTTAAACTAGAACCAAATTGTGGTGTAATTATTAAGAATAAAGGTAAATATTATAATAAAAAAGATATACCATTATGGGTTCAAGGTATATTGCAGTACAAATTCATAAAAAATAATAAAATAGATAATGAGGTTTTTAAATTAAAAACAGAAAAGGTTTATTTAAAGGAAGTTAATGCATTAGAATAATTTGTGTGGGAGAGTTATATGAAAGAGTATTTTGATTATGAAGAATATAGAGATGAATTTGACAAATGTTTTGAATGTGAAAAAAAAGATGTCAATGATAAAAAAATGATTAAATTATTTCAAGGAAGCACAAGAGAAATAGAAGTTTTAGAAGATGACTTTGAAATAAGAGCAGATGTTATTTTAAAGTGTATAGATACTTTAAATATATGGGGAGAAATAAAATTTGATAATTGTAAACCTGTTGCTGGAGCAGTAGTGAAACTTTTGAAAGTTATAGATGATTGTTATGGTGAAGAGTATATTGAAATTTGTAAAACAGTAACAGATAAACGTGGAAGGTATAGATTTGAAATTGATAAAAATGATAGAAATGATAAGTTGAAAATTGTAGCATCAAAAAAAATTGAGGAATGTTTTTATTAAAAAAATCCTAATGGACAGTTATTGTTCATTAGGATTTTTCAGTTTAAATATAAATAATTTTAAAATGAATAAAATAGTGATGACATTGCAGCTGCAAATGTTGTTATAATAATGATTATTACAATAAGCATTATTGCTGCTAGAACAAGAGGTGCAACTATGTTAGTACCACCATTTATAATAAGACGATTATTAAAATCAGCTGGATTTAAATTAGCTGAGAATCTTCTTATGTTGTTTATTTTTTTCATTGAATCCTTTAAGTAAAATAAGTTTCCGTAAACTCCGATACCTATTGAAATAGATAAGCTAACTATAGGTGCAAATACTCCTAAGAATAATGTGTTAAGGAAACTTATTAAGAAAACAATACCGCAAACTTTATACATTTTTCTGTATAACATCCACCATAATCCTAAGAAAAAGGCAGCCCAATTCCAAGAAGCAAAGCTCGGATTAGTTTGGTATTTTTCAAACTTATCTAAATAGTACTCAGTATTTTTTTCACCAACAAATGTAGCAAATTCATCAGCTGTTACCCCATCAGCTGTATTGGCATCTCTGTAAGTGTTTTGATTGTAAGAATTATTTGATGAGAAATCATCAGAATAGTTTTTCGTTGTGTTTAAAGTAGCTGCAGAATCGTCATTTAAGTTAGATTCGCATAAAGGATTAGAACACTTGCCGTCTAAACCCATCTCACTTCCACATCTTTCACAAAACATAAAAGTCCCCCTCTTTTTATATAAATAATATAAAATAAGTATAACATATGAAGAAATAGTAAACAATTAAAAAAATGTAAATATAAAGAAATAAGGAGACTGCAATCAGCCTCCTTTTAATTAACTTATATTAAGTTGTAAAGTCGTGGTCTACTGTTATTACACAATTATATTGTGGGTGAGTTTCTTTTATTGCTGATGAAATTGATTCTTTTAAGTCCTCTTCATTTGTTACCTTAGATAAAGTTTTACTAAAAACAACAACATCAAATATTAAGTTCTTTTGAGTACCTTCACCAACAACTCTAAAATCATGCATTGATTTAATTAAAGGATTATATTTAACTATCTTTAATACTTCATCATAAGCATCTTTTACTTCAGAATTGCTTAAACAAATTGGGTCCATATGGACTGTTAAGTAAATATTTAGCTCCTTTGAGATATCTCTTTCAGCAGTATCTATAATATTATGAATTTGCATAACATCAATATCAGCAGGTATTTCAGCATGGGCAGAAGCCATACATCTACCAGGACCATAGTTATGAACTATTAAGTCATGAACACCTGTAATATGTTTGTAAGATAAAAGCATATCTTCAATACTTTTTACAAGTTCAGGATCTGGAGCTTCACCAAGCAGTGGATTTATTGTTTCCTTTACAAGTGAAAAACCTGAATAAACTATGAAGCAAGCAACTATAAATCCTACATAACCATCGATTGGGAAAGATATAAATTTACTTGCAAGTATTGATAAAACAACGCAACTTGTTGTAAATACATCACCTAAAGCATCAACTCCAGCAGCTTTTAAGGCTGAAGAATTTATTTTTGTCCCAACTGATTTATTAAATATGGCAAGCCATAATTTAAGGAATATTGATATAACAAGTAAAATAAAAGGTATTAACTCAAATTGAACTTGTGATGGATTCATTATTCTATCAAAAGAAGATTTTATAAATTGAAATCCAACTAGCATTACCATGAATGCAACAATAAGACCAGATAAATATTCCATTCTTCCGTGTCCAAATGGATGTTCTTCATCAGGTGGCATATTAGCCATCTTAAAACCAGCAATTGTAATTGCAGATGATGCAACATCAGATAAATTATTAAAAGCATCAGCAGTAACTGCAATACTTGATACGACAATACCTACTGTAAATTTGATTGCAAATAATATAAGATTTACGATTATTCCAATGATTCCACCTAAAAATCCATAAGAATTACGTACATGTCTATCTTTAATATTATCACTATCTTTAACAAAGGTTTTTATTAAAAATTTAGAAAGCATTTCGCATTATCCTCCCATTTAAGTAATATAGTTATTCTATCCTAATAAGAAAAAATTATCAAATTTACTATCGAAAATAAAGTCTATTTATTATTAAAAATATCAAATTATGATATAATTAAGTTTATGTGAAATATTTTGAATAATTACATAAAAAAGTAAAAGAGAAAGAAGGGGTGTTCTATTTGGTTTGTCTTACAGAAGTAAATGGTACAGAGATTAAAGAAGATTATATAGAAATAAATTTTACAAAAGGTATAGATATAAGTAAAAAATATATTGTTATACATGGAATTGATATAAGAAAATATAAAAATATCAATGATTATAAAATTTATGTAAAGACTAATGATAAGGCAAAAGAATCAGTACATTATATAGTATCTGATAATGAGATTATAAAACTTTTGAAAGATAACAATAGAGCATTACATATTAAAGATAAAGTAACTAAGGAAATAAATAATTCAAATTCAGTAAGTGTTAGTATAGGGTTAAGGTATGGAATGGATGCAAGAAAGGTATTTAATAATTTAATAGAACTTGTAAATAAGTTAAGGCATGAATATAATATTCCACTTAAAAATATAATAAGACATTATGATGTAACAGGTAAGAGGTGCCCAGAAGAACTTATGAATGAATTTACATGGCATAAGTTTAAAGGAAGTCTCTGTAATTTAAATATAACTAAAAGACCAATTGGAATAGCTAACATAAAAGAAGGTTTTAATAGTTTAATAATAAGAAAAGAGCCTAGTTTAGAATCTAACATTGTAGTAGAAGTTTTAGCACAGGAAAACATTTATGTGTATGAAGATGGAGAAGTCTGGATTAAAGCTGTAGTTGAAGATATAAATAGTATGCATTTAGGATATATTAAGAAAAATATATTAAATATAGAGAGATTAACAAGTGAAATGTTATTTAAAACTTATAAAAGAAATACTGTTTAGAGTTTGAATAAAGTATTAAAATATATAGTAATGTAAGTTATATATTTAAAGATATGATAAAATACAACTAATAAAACAACATATTATATGAACCTAAAATTCATATAAATATTAGGAGGAAAGACAAATGGAAAAGAAATTAGCAAAAGAATTAATAGATTTCTTATATGAAAGCCCAACTGCATATCATGCAGCAGCATCAGTTAAGGATATTTTAAAAAATGAAGGTTTTGAGCAAATATTTGAAGAAGATGCATGGAAATTAGAAAAAGGAAAAAAATATTTTATAGATAAAAATGACTCAGCAGTTATTGCATTTGAAGTTGGAATGGGAGATCTTGAAAAGGATGGATTTAGACTTATAGGATCTCATACAGATGCTCCAGGATTTAGAATAAAGCCAAATGCTGAAATGAAAGTAGAAGATACTTACGTTAAGTTAAATACTGAAGTATATGGTGGACCAATACTAAGTACTTGGTTTGATAGACCACTTGGAATTGCTGGTAGAGTAATAGTTAAAGGTGAATCACCACTTAAACCAGAAGTTAAATTAATAAATATAAATAAACCAGTAGTAATAATACCAAACTTAGCAATCCACATGAACAGAAATGTTAATGAAGGATATGCATACAATAAGCAAAAGGATACATTACCTTTAGTAGGGTTTGTTAATGATTCATTAGAAAAAGAAGGTTATTTAATGAGCTTATTAACAGAAGCATCAGGTGCTAAGAAAGAAGATATATTAGACTTTGATTTATTCTTATATGAATTTGAAAAAGGATCATTAGTTGGAATTAATGAAGAATTAATATCAGCTGGAAAGCTTGATGACCAATGGATGGTATTTGCAGGAATAAAGGCATTATTAAATAGTACTAATATTGATGCAACTAAAGTTATGATTTGTATAGATAACGAAGAAATAGGAAGCTTAACAGCTCAAGGTGCACAATCAAACTTAATAAGAAGAACATTAGAAAGAATTGCTATAGCTTTAAATAAAGATACAGAGGAATTCTTTAGAGCACTTAAAAATTCATTAATGATATCAGCAGATTTAGCTCATGCTGTACATCCAAACTTACCTGAAAAGCATGATCCAACAAATAGACCTTTCCTTGGAAAAGGACCAGTTCTTAAAATTGCAGCATCAGGAAGTTACTCAACAGAAGGAGTCTCCGGAGCTATATTTAAATCAGTATGTGAAAGTGCAAATGTTCCAATGCAAAAGTTCGTAAACAGATCAGATGTTAAAGGTGGAACAACAATAGGCCCAATGTCAGCTGCTGACCTTTGTATACCAGTTGTTGATATGGGAGCACCAATACTTGGAATGCACTCAGTTAGAGAACTTGCATCAGTTAAAGATAATTTCTATACAGTAGAAGCATTTACTAAGTTCTTTAGTTTAAACTAAATTTTCTTAAATTAGAAAATTCTCATTTAAATCAAAGAGTATTTTAATTTTCCCCTGGTAATATTAGTTCATAAGCTATTAAGAGGCAAGGGGAGGAAGTTAAAAATGACAAATAAAGATAATATAAATAATGAGAAAGAATATATAGAAGTAGAAAATACTGAATTAATTGAGGGTAATGCAAATGCTCATAATGGCAGTGAAAGTTCAAAGAGCAGTTGTAATGAAAGTTTTAATAAGGTAAAAGATAGTGCTTGTAAGCATAAAAAGAAAATTAAAAAAGTCCTAATTGGAGCTATTATGTTTGCTGTAGTTTGTACTATAGGAGCTGGAGGGTTTGCATATTATAAAATAAAGCAATCAACAAAGTATACTATAGAACAAGCAAATGATATTGCATTAAAAGCAGTACCAGGTACTATAGTTAGTAGTGAAAAAGAATATGACGACTTACATGTTGAATATGAGTTTAAAATAAAAGACGATAAAAATATGTTACATGAAGTTACTGTAGATGGTGCAAATGGAGCTATATTAGATGTGGATTCTCCAGAACACAATCATTTAGATGATGATCATATAGCTAAAGATCACTCTAATAAAGAAAACTCAATTAGTAAATAATTAAAAGGTAGAGTGCATTAACTATTTTGCATACTCTACCTTTTTTATATTTATTGTACTTATGAAAGGAAATGATTAATGTGTACAACGTACTTATAGTTGAAGATGAAGAAAATATGGTTTCATTTATAAAGATGGAATTAGAATATGAAGGATATAATGTAAGTATTGCAAATGATGGTAGAAAAGCTGTATCTCTTGCACTTGAAAATGATTTTGATGTAATACTTTTAGATTTAATGCTTCCAGGTATAAATGGAATTGAAGTTTGTAGAAGAATTAGAAAAGAGAAAAACACTCCAATAATAATGTTAACAGCAAGGGATAGTGTAATGGATAAAGTTACAGGACTTCAAGCAGGTGCTGATGATTATTTAGCAAAACCTTTTGCGATAGAAGAACTTCTTGCAAGAATGGAAGTTATATTTAGAAGGAATAAAAAAGATAATAATAAATCAGAGATGAAGTTTAAAGATATAGAACTTGATATAGAAGGAAGAACTGTAAGAAGAAATAAGGAAACTATAGAACTTACTAATACAGAGTTTCAGTTACTCCTTATGTTTATGAAAAATATAAATCGTGTACTAACTAGAGATATTATTTTAGAAAACATTTGGGGATATAATAGTGAAGCTGAAACTAATGTTGTGGATGTTTACGTAAGGTATATTAGAAATAAGTTAGATAAAAATGATAAGGAGAAATATATTCAAACTATTAGAGGTGTTGGATATATAATGAGAGACTAATGAAAGAAAAATACAAAAACTTACCGATATTTTGGAAGATAACTATAGCATCTGTAATGATTTTTCTTATATTTTTATTATTTATAGGGATAGCACAATCAGTTATATTTTTTGATTGGTTCTTTGAGCATAAAAATAAGTATGGAATAGATCTTGATATTTTTGATGATATATTTCAGTCTTATGGAGCTGTACTTTTAATTACACTATTCTTTGGAATAGTACTTAGCATAATAGGTGGAATAATTATATCAAGGTTACTTTTATCAAATGTACGAGATGTTATTGTAACTATGGAAAATATAAAAAGTGAAGGCAAGCTTGATAAGAGAGTGAAGGTAAGCAATACTAATGACGAGATATCAAAGCTTGGAAGGGTATTTAATTCTTTAATGGACGATGTTGAGAGCTCCTTTAATCGTGAGAAAAGATTTGTTCAAGATGCATCCCATGAGCTTAAGACTCCTCTTACAATAATAAAAGGGCATTTATCTCTTATAAGTAGGTGGGGTAAAAACAATCCAGAAGTATTAGATAAGTCAATAAAAGTTAGTAGAGAAGAGGTTGATAGATTAACTATATTAGTTAAATCTCTTTTGGATATGTCAAAGTTTGAAAATAGTAATGAAACTTTTAAAGGAAGTTCAGACATTAAAGAAATTATGGATGTAGTATTAAATGATTTCTCTATTTTAAATAGTGATTACAAAATTGATTATAAAAATAAAGGCGTTTACGTATTTAATATGAAAGGTGAGCATTTAAAACAAATACTAATAATACTTTTAGATAATGCTATAAAGTACTCAAAAGGATTCAATGAAATAGAAGTTAATGTAGAGGAAGATAGTAACTATCAAATATTAGAAGTAAGTGATAAAGGCGTTGGAATACCAAAAGATGATATACCATTTTTATTTGATAGATTTTATAGAGTTGATAAGTCAAGAAATAGTAAAACTGGTGGTAATGGATTAGGTCTTTCAATAGCAAATAGGTTAATTACAATGTATGGGGGAAGTATCTCTGTTAGTAGTATAGAAGGTGTACAAACAATATTTAAAGTGCTAATTCCAAAGTAATAAATATACCTTAAAAAATAATTTAAATAATCCATTGACAATGGAAAAAAATATAACTAAAATTGTTAATTGGGAATTTAATATTTACATTATTTTGGAGGGAAAGAAATGAAAAATTATAAAGGGATTATGTACGCGATTTTAGCTTCTGTTGCTTTTGGATTAATGCCTATATTTGCAAAGGCAGCATATATAAATGGATCAAATCCAGCAACAGTTTTATTATATAGATTTTCAATAGCAGCAATAATTTTGTTTGTATATTTAAAGTTTAAAAAGGTAGTATTAAAAGTTTCTAGAAAACAATTTTTACTTTTGTTTTTCACAGGAGCAATTGGATATACAATAACAACTCAAACATTATTTATGTCTTATAACTATTTAAGTGTAGGACTTGCAACAACATTACATTTTATATATCCAGCATTTGTTTGCGTTTTAGAGTACTTCTTATTTAAGAAAAACATGAGTAAGGCAAAAGTTATGTCACTTATGTTTGCAGCAATTGGAGTATACGCACTAGTTGCCTTTGAAAATCAAACGCTTAGCACAATGGGATTATTTTTAGCATTATTCTCAGGAATATCTTATGGTATTAATGTACTGATGCTTGCAATGAAGGAAATAGCTGATATAGATAATAGAGTAATAACAATGTATATATCATTTGGAGCAGCAGCTGGAATGCTAGTTTATGGTGGTGCAACTGGTCAAATAATTAATAAAATAAATTTAAGCCTTAGCTTATCATACGTATTAATTGCAGTAGTATCTACTATTTTATCAATTATATTCTTACTTAAAGGTATAGAAATAATAGGAGCATCATCTGCATCAATACTTGGAACATTTGAGCCGATAGTTAGTATAGTTATGGGAATAGTATTATTTGGAGAAAAGCTTACTTTTGCTTTAATACTTGGAACTATATTTATATTAATATCAACAATAATTTTATCTAAAGATAAAAATGGTGATGAAACATTAGAAGAATTAATTGAACATAAAAGTATTACAAAAGTAAAAGCATAAATAAAAAGTTTAATATTAAAAACAACCTAAAATAATATTAGGTTGTTTTTTTAGTTAATTGTTTACATTGGTGGTATAATGAGAGTATAAACTTGGGAGAAGAGGCGAAAATTATGAGAAGAGAATTTATAGAAATACTAAATAGAGAAATGGTACCTGCCGAAGGGTGTACTGAACCTATAGCAGTAGCTTATGGTGTTGCATTAGGAGTTGAAGCTTTAGGAGAAGATCCAGAGAGTATAAATATACTTCTTAGTGCAAACGTTATAAAAAATGCTTTAGGCGTTGGAATTCCAGGGACCGGGAAAATTGGGATAGATATAGCAGCAGCACTTGGAGCTGTTATTAAGAAATCAAACAAGAAGCTTGAAATGTTATCAGACTTTTCAGAAGAAGAATTAGAAAAAGCAAACAAGCTTGTTTTAAGTAAAAAAATAAAAGTTTCTCAGAAAGATACAAAGGAAAAACTTTATATAGAAGTAATATCAAAAGGAGAAAGTAATTCTTCAAGAGTAGTAATTTCAAAAGATCATACTAATGTAATTACTATAGAAAAGAATGGTGAAGTATTTTTAAATAAGGATTCAGAAGAAGAGAATGATGATAGTTCTAATCAAGAAACAGGATTATCAATTGAAGAAATATACGAATTTGCAACTAAAATGCCTTTTGAAGAAATAAAGTTTATATTAGAAGCAGCTGATATGAACAGTAAAGTATCAGATGAAGGGCTAAAAGGTGGTTATGGCTTAGAAGTTGGTAGTAAAATAATTGAAGATAAAAAGTTTAATTTATTTACTAACAATATGGCAAATAGAGTAATTGCAGCAACTGCAGCAGCATCAGATGCGAGGATGGATGGTTGCTCAATGACTATTATGACAACAGCTGGTTCTGGAAATCAAGGTATAGCATGCTCAATGCCAATAGTTGAAACCGCAAAAGTTTTAGGGAAATCAAGAGAAGACATAGCGAGAGCCTTAGTTATAAGTAATCTTATTACAATTCATTTAAAAGAGTATATGGGAAGATTATCTCCTTTATGTGGAGCTGGAATTGCAGGAGCGACAGGAGCATGCTGTGGTATAACTTATCTTTTAGGTGGAAACTTAACTAATATAAAATATGCAGTTAATAATATGATTTCAGATATTGCAGGAATGATATGCGATGGCGCAAAGAGCACTTGTGCTTTAAAAATAGCAACTGCTACTAATGCAGCAATTCAATGTGCAACATTAGCTATGAATAACATATCTCCAACATCAAAGGACGGAATAATATTTGAGGATGCTGAAGATACAATAAAAAATATTGGTGTTTTAGTTAAGGAAGGCTTAGGAAATGCTGATAATACTATATTAAATATAATGCTTGCAAAATAGTAAAGTAATAGATTGGGTGTGATGGAATCAAGTGCGGATTTTTCACACTCTTTTTCTTTTATACTAAATTGTTGATTTTCTAAAATCAACAATTTAGTATAAAAGAAGATTAATTAAAAGTTAAATGTTTATATATTAATTATAAAAATTACAAATGATATAATTAAAATAAAAGTTAAGAGGAACAATTATATGATGAAGAAACAACTTATTACAGCAACATCATTAACATTAGTTTCAACACTAATTCTTGCGGCTGTATACTTCTTATTTGGTAAAGAAAACATAGTGTTAGCTTTAGCAGTAATTATTGCAATAATGAATTTAGCTAAAAAAGATTTTACTATAAATCCAAAAAATGAATTCATAAAATTATTAGTTGGATTTATATCATTAGCTACATTTTCAGAGCTTGCTAATATAAATATTTGTTTTGGAATTATTTTAAATGCAATATTTTTATTTACGATAGGGGCATTATATTTAGATGATTTAGACAATGGATATTATTATGCGTTTACAAATTTATATTTGTATACTTTAGTATTTTCAGTAGATACTAATCAATTTCCTATAAGATTGTTAGGAGTTATATTTTGTGCAGTATTAATTATGGTATTGAAGCTGTATGTAATTAAAGCTAATTTCAAAAATAAGAAGATGAATTTATTAGTTGAAATGATTAACGTTACAAATAGTAAAATTGAAAACTTAAGCGAAAATAAAAACAACATTGAATTTAACATTAAGCTAGAAAAATTATCAAACAAGTTAGAGGATTTACTTAATAATTCAACAGATAGTAATGGTAATTTTATTTATCAAAGCAAATACTTATTCGATGTTTTAATTACAATTGAAAAGATAAATTTAGAAATTGATAAAGGTGTAAATTATAAAAAGAATGAGGAATTATTAAATTCAATAGAGAGGTCATTAAATAATTTAAAATTATTTATAACAGGGAAATTAACTATTGATGAAGCTATGAGCAAGTTAGATGAAGAGAAAAAGATTATATCAAATTGCAATTGTAATGGCGAAAAGCTTAATTTATGTTTAATAGATTTAATGATAATATCAATTAGAGGATATTCAGTTGGTGATACGGAACATAAATCATTCTTTGAAGAAATTAAAATAACATTAGCACCAAAAAAGATAATAAAAAAGGTAGTTAATTCATTTAAAGAACGTGAAGAAACATTTTATTTTAATATAAGAATGGTTTTAGCAGTAACAATTACATACGGGGTAGGAAGAATGATTAATTTAGAATATTACTATTGGATGGTATTTTCTGCTTTTGTAGTAATTCAAGTTAACTTAAGAGATACACTTTTAAAAGGCTTTAAAAGACTAAAAGGAACTATAATTGGTGCTGGTATATCGGTTATAATATTCCAGTATGTAGATAATATGAATTTAAAAATAGCATTAATTATAATTGCTGTATTTTGTGCCACATTATTTAAGAGCTACGATAAATTAATGATATTTACAACTATATGTACATTAGGTGTTAAAGATATTACGAGTCCTTCAATATCAATAATTGGAGATAGATTAATATTTGTTTTTGTTGGAATAACTATATCTATTATACTAACTTATATAATAAAACCATATAAGTTTAGTGATGAGTGTAATAAAAAACTTATTAAAATTAAGGGAAATGACAGGAAGATATTTAATTTTATAAGAGAGAAAGCAGCTAGATGTAATAGTGTGGGATACAACAATATAAGAGAGATAATGCTTCAAAATACTCTTATGATAAATTATTTAAATACAATAAGTGATAACGATAATGCCATTTATATAGAGTTTAAAATGTATCACAATAGAATATCAGTAAATTCAGCATTTTTATATAAGCTAGTAGTACTAGGGGAAAAAGTTGACTTAGATAATTATCTAAAGAAAAGGCTTATTATTGATATTGAAAAAGATATAGATTTAATATTTAATTTGAAGCCGAGCACGATATAATAAATACATTTCGGAAAGAGTTATAGTCTAAAATAATTTACTTATTTTAGACTATAACTCTTTTGTATTTAATTGTTGATAGAAATTTGTAGAAAATAATCATATATATATCAACAATTAAGTATAAAAGAACAATAAAGAAATAAACTACAAATAATAATATAAGAACGTATAAATCTATAAGACAATCTCCTATGAAATAATTTGAAGAAAAAAGTAATTATTTTTGGAATTTTGGTAAAAACTATTCCCATAAGTAAAACTTTGCAAAGGAGAAAAGTGATATGAATAAAAATGATTCATTGAATAGTAGAAGAAACGTTCTAAATGAGCTAAAGCTTAGTTTTATGAAGATAAAGGATACTTACAAGTATATAAAAGTTTTATCAAATGAAGGGGAAGAGATAATAGGATCCGGCGAATGGCTTCTTGATAATATTTACTTGATTGAAAAAGAGTATAAAGCTATAAAAGCAAATATGCCAAAAGAGTATTTCCAAAATCTTTTTACTGAGACTTCACAAGATCAAAGCAAAGCAGCTCCACGAATATATCTTTTAGCAAAAGAAATGATAAAAGATAGCAAAGGCAAGGTAACAGAAGAAAATTCAATAAACTTTATAAATCAAAAAAGAGATAAGTTCAAAATGGGTGAGCTTTGGGCATTTCCATTAATGCTTAGAGCTGGGATAATAATAAATCTTTCAGAAGCTTCAGAGAAACTGAAAGAGATACAAAAAGATAAGAAAAGTGGTAAAGAATTAGCATATAGAATAATAAGCTCAAGAAATAAAGAACATATAGATGATTTTTTAAAGAGCCAAATAAACGGCAAATCAACTATATTTATTCATGAGTTTTATAAAGTGCTTAAAGACAACTCAATAGATGATGAGGAACTTTATAACTCAATAGTAGTGAATATGGGAACTGCTAAGCATGATGAAGATTCCATAAAGAATAGTTTTAAAGAAGAGTATTTAGAAGATACTATAAGTTCATCAATAACATCACTAAGAGAGATTGACGGAATTAATTGGAGAAGATTTTTTGAGGAAACATCACAAGTTGAAAAAATACTTAAAAAAGATCCAAGTAATATTTATGAAAAAATGGACTTTGAATCAAAAGATTACTATAGGCATACTATAGAAAAAATATCTAGAAAGTATGGAGTAGATGAGAATACAATTGCTGAGAAATTAATTGAGTTATCAAATATAGCGAAAGAAAAAGAAAAGAAAGAGTATAAAGTTCATGTTGGATATTACTTAATAGACGACGGAATTAATGAATTAGGTGAAGTACTAGGTCGTAGTATTAGAAATAAATATAGCGCTATAAAGTTTTGGGGCATTAATATAATAGGTACTTTATTAATTATAGCGGTAGTATTGTTACTTGGACGTTTATCAGGAGTTCAATACAACAGATACCAATATATAATTGCAGGAATTATAATATTAATCCCTTCAAGTGAAATAATAGTAACTTGTATAAATTGGTTTGTTGGAAAAAAGGTTCCTATGAGGTATGTGCCTAAAATTGATTTAATAAATGGAATAAATAAAAGTGATAAAACTATAGTTATAGTTCCATCAATGATTAGCTCTAAAGAAAATATAAAAAATCTTATCGAAAAGCTAGAAGTTTCATATTTAGCTAACAAAGAAGAAAATTTATATTTTGCAATTGTTGGTGACTTTTTAGATAGTGATCATGAACAGGATGAACAGGATAAAATCCTTAATGATTTTGGTGTATCTGAAATTCAAAAATTAAATAATAAATATTGTAATTCAAATCAAAGTAAATTTTTCTATGTAAATAGAAGAAGACTTTATAATGAAAAAGAAGAAAAATTCATGGGTAGAGAAAGAAAGAGAGGTAAGATTATTGAATTTATTTCTCTTATAAAAGGAGCTGGAAACCAAACTTTTAATATTGTAAGTAGTTCTACTGACATATTAAAAGATGCAAAATACATAATAACTTTAGATACAGATACATTTATGCCAAGAGACACTGTAAGAAAACTTGTTGGGGCAATGTGCCATCCTTTAAATAAAGCATTAATAGATAAAGATAAGGTAGTTAGAGGATATGGAATAATGCAACCTAAAGTATCGATATCTTTAGAAAGCAAAAACATGAGTGAATTTTCAAATATTTTTGGAGGGGAAGGTGGTGTTGATGGATATTCAACAGCATATTCAGATACTTACCAAGATTTATTTGGAGAAGGCTCATTTACAGGTAAAGGAATATTGGATATTGATGTATTTTATAATATTTTAAAAGATGAAATTCCAAACAATAGAATTTTAAGTCACGATCTTTTAGAAGGGTGTTTCGTTAGAAGTGCATTAGTTACTGATTGCGAACTAATTGACAATTATCCTTCAAGCTATTTAGGAAGTGCAAAAAGATTACATAGATGGGTAAGAGGAGACTGGCAGTTATTACCTTGGATTTTCTCATCAAAATTATCATTACTATCAAAGTGGAAAATAGTTGATAATTTAAGAAGAAGTTTACTTGCACCATCTCTATTAATTGGATTAATTATTGCGCTAAGGTACTTAAATAGAGGTATTGAAGTATCCGTAATATTATTTTTAGCAATAATTTCACCTTTACTATTTACAGTAACTGATTTTGTAGTTACACCAAAAAATAAGTTATCAGGAACATTTAAAAGCTTAAAACAAATAATACTTATTTTAAGTTTTGTACCATATCAAACATATTTAATGGTAAATGCAATAGTAAAAACATTATTTAGATTAATAATATCTAAGAAGCATTTACTAGAATGGCAAACAGCAGAAGATGCAGAAAAATCAATAGAAAGCAATATGGCATATTATTATGAAAAGATGTGGTTCTCACTAATTGCAGGAGCGTTAATAGTTGTAGTTGGGTTTGAATCTTCATTATTTTTTGGAGTAATGTCAGTATGTTTATCTATTCTTTGGATATTTGCACCATTAATTGCTTATAGAATAAGTATAGTAAAGGAAAAAATAAAACCTATATTAAGAGAAAGGGACTTTATTTATCTAAGAGAAATAAGTAGAAGAACTTGGGCATATTACGAAGACTTTGTAAATGAAGAAAACAATTATTTGCCACCAGATAATTACCAAGAAAAGCCATTTAAAGGGGTGGCACATAGAACATCTCCAACTAATATTGGTATGGGACTTATAACTAATTTAGTAGCATATGATTTAGGTTATATTCCACTAAGTGAAGTTATAAATAGACTGGAAAATATTCTTAGTGGAATGTCTAAGTTACCAAAATATAAGGGTCATTATTTAAATTGGTATGATACAAAAACATGTGCACCATTATGGCCAAGGTACGTGTCAACAGTAGATAGTGGAAATCTTCTAGGATATCTTTGGATTGTAAAAGAAACATTAAATGAATATAAAAATAATCCAATAATAAGAAAAGAAGAAATACAGTCTTTAAAAGATACATATAGAATATTGAAAATTCAAGATGATATAAATATTGGAGAGTACAGATGTGAACAAGACTATTCTTTAATACTATTAAAAGAATTAGATAAGCTTGAAAAATTAAAAAAAGAAGAAAATAGTGATAATGAAGAATTTAATTACTGGATAAGTAAACTTATAAGTGAAATTAAGATGAAACTTAGTGCTGCTGAAAATATATTAGAAAGCATTACTAAAATATTACCTAATGAATCTAAAAAGAAAAATCCATCTATAATTGAACTTCAAAGTTTAATAAAGGAGTTAGCAGAATCTTCTGGAGATGACTTTAAAGAAATTTTATTAAGTAAAGTTAATGAATTAAGTTTCTTTGAAAATAGAATTGATAAAGTTATAAAAAATATAGATGACATAATGGAAGAAATGGATTTTACAATGCTGTATGATTATAGTAGGGATTTATTTTCTATTGGATATAACTTAGAGGAAGATAGTTTAGGTAAATCATATTATGACCTTCTAGCATCTGAGTCTAGAATAGCATCATTTTTAGCTATTGCTAGAAATGAAGTAAAAACATCTCATTGGTTTAAGTTAGGTAGAGCCATGACCAATTCATTTAAAGGTAAGGCACTAGTATCCTGGAGTGGTACAATGTTCGAATATTTAATGCCAAACTTAATAATGAAAGATTATGATGATACTTTATTAAACTTAACTTATAAATCAGTTATTAAGGCACAAATATCCTTTGCTAGAAAGAAGAGAGTTCCTTTTGGAATATCAGAGTCAGCATTTTATCAATTTGATGTATCTGAAAACTATCAATATAAAGCATTTGGAGTTCCGGGGATTGGACTTAAAAGAGGGTTGGAAGATGAAATAGTAGTTTCACCATATTCAACAATAATGGCACTTCCAATAGCTACAAATAAAGCTATTGAGAACTTGAGATTATTAGAAAAAGAAGGTGCCCTTAGAAGATATGGATTTATAGAAGCTATTGATTTTACTCCAAATAGGGTAAATAAGATTTTAAGCGAAGAAGTAATAGATGAAGAGTTTTATGATGAAAATATCATAAATTCAAATATGGATACTAAGAAGCAAAAAGTTGAGTATGAAAGAATAACAACAGATAAAAACAGTTATAAGATAAGAAGCGGTGGAAAGCCTGTTGTATGTTATATGGTACATCATTTAGGTATGTCATTTTTAGCTCTTGATAATATATTAAATAACAACATATTACAAGAAAGATTTCATAATATACCAGAAGTAAAAGCAACCGAGTTACTTCTTAAAGAAAAGATACCAAATTACATAACATTTGAAAGAGACGGAGAAGTTCAAGTTGAAAGAAAACAACTTGAATTAGAAGATTTTATTAAGAGAAGCTATAAAGGTGCCCTTAGAAAAAATCCTGAAATATTACTTCTTTCAAATGGAAGTTTTTCAAGTATGGTTACACTTACAGGAAGTGGATATTCAAAGAAGGGCGAGAATTTATTATATAGATGGAAAGGTGATAGTACAGCAGATAGTAGTGGATTGTTCTTCTATATAAAGAATTTAAATTCAAATGAATATTGGAGTGCAACTTATGAACCTTGTAAGAGTGAAGGTGAAGACTATAAAGTAGAATTTTCAGTTGATAAAGGAAAGTTTTATAAGAAGGAAGGATCAATTGAAAGTGAAATGGAGGTTGTTGTATCTCCAGAAAATGATTTGGATATAAGGAAAATAACACTAAGAAATACAGGAGACAAAGGAAGAAGTATAGAGCTAACAAGTTATATGGAAGTAACTTTAACATCCTTTGAAGGTGATTCAGCTCACCCAAGTTTCTCTAATCTTTTTATCCAAACAGAATATGATAAAGAAAGTGAGACTTTATTAAGCAAGAGAAGAGCGAGAGTTCAAAATGGAAAGGTTCCGTTTGTATACCATAAAGCTATAGTTGATGGTGAAAGTGAAGGTGCAATAACTTACGAAACATCAAGAATTAATTTTATAGGAAGAAATAGAGGGCTTAATTCTCCAAGTGCACTAGATAATGATAGTCCACTTAAAAATACTGTTGGAATAGTATTAGATCCAATTATGAGTATTAGAACTAGAATTAGGATAGAGAGTAATGAAGAAAAAGTAATATACTTTATTACTGGTACTTCAGAAAGTAAGGAAGAATGTTTAAAGGTTGCAAATGAATACTCAAATATTAAAAAATTAGAAAAATCATTTACTATGTACAATAGATCAATGCAAGTTGAACTTAGAAACCTAGGTATAAAATCATCTCAAGCTAATATATATCAACAATTAGCTTCATATGTTTTGTTTTTACATGATGGTAGACTAGATAGAGAAAATTTTATAAAAAATATAAGTAAGCACCAAAAAGATTTATGGGCTTATGGAATATCTGGAGATTTGAAAATAGTTTTACTAGAAATACAAGATGAAGATGATATTGATATAGTCAGATGGGCAATAAAGATGCATTATTACTTTAGAAGTAAAGGCTTAAAGACTGATTTAATAATATATAACAATGAAGAAGATTCTTATGATAAACCACTTCAAAAAAACATACTTCAAGTAGTTAATCTTCTAGCTAGTGGAGATATAATAAATAAACCAGGTGGTATATTCATACATAATAAAGCTACAATGACTGAAGATATAAAAGACTTCCTAATAGGAATTGCTTCTATATATATAGATAGTGAAAAGGGAAGTATATTAAGTCAAATAAAAGGCAATGAATCAGAAAAAGAAAACGTAAGAATTAATAGAGAAGATACTAGAGGGATCTATATAAATGAAGATAAAGTAGAAGTAAGAGAGTGTGAAATTAAATTAAGTAGTGAAAAAAATAAAGGTAATACTGAAACTTTAAATACAAATAACTTAGATTTCTTTAATGGATATGGAGGATTTGATAAAGAAGATGGAAGTTATGTAATAAAACTTTCAGACTATAAAAATACTCCAGCACCTTGGATAAATGTAATATCAAACGAAAACTTTGGTTTCCATATATCAGAGGTAGGTTCAGCCCATACTTGGTGTGGAAATAGTAGAGAGAATAAAATAACTCCATGGAATAATGATTGGGTTCAAGATCCTTTAAGTGAAGCAATATATGTAAGGGATAATAAACTTGGAACATATTTCTCAATAACTCCAGAGCCAGTACGTGATGGCGGAGAATATGTAATTCGTCATGGATTTGGATACTCTTCTTTCGCACATAGTGTTAATGGTATAAAGAGTACTATGACAACTTTTGCTACAAGAAGTGAAAAGTTAAAGATTCAAAAGATAGTTCTTGAAAATGAAAAGGACACTGAAGTAGAATTATCAGTATTTTACTATGCACAATTAGTACTTGGTGTTTTAAATTATCAAACTTCAAAATATATAACAACATACAGAAAAGGCAACTATATTTATGGTGAAAATCCATACTCAGAATATTTCGGAAAGCTTAAAGCATACTCAACTATAATAGGTGGAGATGATGTAAGTTTTACTTGTGATAGAAGAGAGTTTATTGGAATTGGAGGAAGTATGGAACTTCCACAAGGACTTAAATATAGTAGTTTAGATGGTAAGGTTGGAAGCATATTAGACCCTTGCTTAGTTACTGAATGTAAAGTGAAACTTAATAAGGGCGAAAAGAAGGAGATTTTAGTACTACTTGGTGAAGAGGAAAAAGAGGAAAATATAGAAAATATAATAGAAAAGTACAGTAATGTAGCTAATGCTGATGAAGAACTTCAAAAAGTAAAAGAATACTGGAGTGATTTCCTAGGAAATATTAGAGTAAAAACAGAAGATAAGTCGATGAATTACTTACTAAATGGATGGCTTTTATATCAAAATTATAGTTGTCGTTATTTAGCAAGAACAGCATTTTATCAATCTGGAGGAGCTTATGGATTTAGAGATCAGCTTCAAGATTCAATGTCACTTGGGTTAATAAAACCAGACATTACAAAAGAACAAATATTAAGAAGTGCATCAAGACAATATTTAGAAGGGGATGTTCAGCATTGGTGGCATCCTGTAATAAATAGTGGAATAAGAACAAGATTCTCAGATGACTTATTATGGCTACCTTTTGTAACAGAAGAATATATAAAATCAACTGGTGATTACAGTATATTGAATGAAAAAGCACCATACTTAGAAGATGAACCTTTAAGAGAAGGTGAAGATGAAAGATATACAATAGTTAACCAATCAACTAAAGAAGGTACTATTTACGAGCATTGCGTTAAAGCTATAGAAAAATCTTTAAACTTTGGGTCTCATAACATCCCATTAATGGGAAGTGGGGACTGGAATGATGGAATGAGCACTGTTGGTAATAAAGGAAAAGGAGAAAGTGTATGGCTTGGATGGTTCCTTTATAAAATACTTTCAGATTTTGATGATATAGCAATTTACATGAAAGATGAAGAAAAGATAAGTAAATACAAAGAAATGAAAGAGTTTATAAGAGAAAATATTGAAAAGAATGCCTGGGATGGTGGTTGGTACAGAAGAGCATACTTTGATGATGGAACACCACTTGGCTCAAGAGAAAATGAAGAGTGTCAAATAGATTCACTAGCTCAAAGTTTCTCTGTAATATCAGAAGGTGGTAAAAAAGAAAGAGCAAAAGAAGCTATGGAAGCAGTAGAAAGAAACTTAGTTGATGAAGATTTAGCTTTAATAAAACTTTTAGCACCACCATTTGAAAAATCAAATTTAGAACCAGGGTACATAAAAGGCTATGTTGCAGGAGTAAGAGAAAATGGCGGACAATACACTCATGCAGCTACTTGGGTAATTCTAGCCTTAACGAAGCTTGGAATGGGAGATAAAGCTTTAAAATACTTTGATATGATAAATCCAATAAACCATACAAATACAGAACTTGAATGTAGAAGATATAAGTTAGAACCATACGTTATGGCAGCAGATGTTTATATAAGAGAGCCACATGGAGGAAGAGGCGGATGGAGCTGGTATACAGGAACAGCAGGCTGGATGTATAAAGTTGGCCTTGAAAATATTTTAGGATTTACGATGTATAAAGGTGAAGGATATAAAATAAATCCGTGTATTCCGACTTCATGGAAGGGTTTTGAAATATCAATAAATAATGCTACAGAGCAGTATAACATAAGAGTTAAAAAATCTGGTTCTAATAAAATAATAATAAATGGATTAGAAATAAAAGGCAATATAATACCTAAAAATCTGGGGAAAGCAGATATTGAAGTGTATTATAAAGGTTAAATTGTATTTAAATTGGGCAGCTTACTTTATGGTGAGTTGCTTTTTTTTATCTTTAGCGTTCTTTTGTATTAAATTGTTGATAAATATAAGTCTCTTTAGAAAAAAGTGTTTACGATTCTTTTAAACTAAATTGTTGATAAAATAATTACCTTTAAGAAGAAATACAATTTTTAAATTCAAAATTAAACCATGCAAAGTAACGCTCTAAATATTTAGTAGCAACGCCTCTAAAGCGGATAAACCAATAATATAAAAATGGAATATATCCAGGATTATCAGATAAAAATCTATGCTCATATAAAGTTGTAGTAGCAATTTTTTTGCTGCTTGAATGGTAGGAAATATTTTTATTGAAATTTCTTGCAAAAGCAGTCAAATACCTATTTTTATGTCCAAATAATATAGAAGACTTTTGAAATTTATTTAATAAAGCATTTGATAAAACAGTATGATTACAAAAATCATACGCTGATATGATAGAAAAATATTTTAAATTAGTATCGATAGCAGACGTAATAAAAACACGTCTTCTCTTAGGTGAAGTTATATTTTTTGATCCTTTAAAATTTTCTTTGAACAAGCTATTTATGAGTTCAACATAATTATTTAATTTATATTTAGTAGTTTTAAGATGCATAGTATTTAATATTTTATGTCTCCAAATAAAGGATGTTTTAAGAGATATATTTAATGCAAGTGCACATAGATTAAGGCTTAGGCCTGCATTCATAAGATTTATGTAATCTTCTTTTAAATGTTTATATTTTTTAGAATAGTAGAATTCAGAATTAGTTGAATCTGAAAAAGTTTTATTACAATCTTTATTTAAGCATTTATATCTTTGGATGTTATCAAATTTACCATTTTTACATAAAATAGTTCCTTTGCAATATGGACAATATTTATAGTTTTTCATATTTATTCACCTCATTTATAGTATTGACACAAACTCAGAAAAACAAACATATGTTCGTATAAGGAAAGAAAATTTTATCAACAATCTAATATAAAAGAAGTGAATTTAAGAAAAAAATATTAAAAAATTACAATCAACAATTAAATATAAAAGAATAATATTAACAAAAAACAGCAAAAACCAACAAAGATGGTTAAAAAAATAACAATTAAACAAAATAGTTAAACGCATAAAGAAAACAAAAAATAGAAAAATCAATACTGAAAAAAATATAAGGACAGGAGATAATTAGGGGAATGAATTCCATCAACAATTAGGTATAAAAGAATGTAAATATATAATTTAATTTCAAAAAAACTATATAAATTTATAGAAAATGTTAAAAATTTATCTAAATTGACACATTAAATTTAAAGTGCAATAATAAATTTAATAAAGTAAACATTTACAATAAGTTTTTAAGGAGATTATATGAATTTTAATGAAGTATTAGAAAATAATCCAGTAATAGCAGCAGTAAAAAACTTTGAAGAATTAAATATAGCAATAGAGTCTAATATTGAAGTTATATTTGTTCTTTTTGGAGATGTGCTAAATGTTAAAGAAATTAGTGAAATCATAGATAAAAAAAACAAAATCGGAATAGTACATATTGATTTGATAGATGGATTAAATCAAAGGGAAGCCGCAGTTAAGTATCTAAAGAGAGAAACTAAATTCAAAGGCATAATAAGTACAAAGTCACAAGCCATAAGACTTGCAAAAGAAAATGGCTTTATTGTCATCCAGAGAAGTTTCGTATTTGATACGATTTCTTTAGAAAATGTGAAAAATCATTTAGCATCAAACATAGATGCAATAGAAATCTTACCGGGACTTATACCTAAAGTTATCGAAGAACTTTCAGCAAACTCTTCAATACCAATTATCTGTGGTGGATTAATTGATACTAAAGAGGAAGTTATGATGGCTTTAAGATCAGGAGCAACATCAGTGTCTACGACAAAAAGAGAAATATGGAAGATGTAATAATAGCTAATAATTTAATTTAAATATTTAAAAGTAAGCATAAAGAGGTGTATTAAATATGAAAAAGTATATTATAGCCCTAGACCAAGGAACAACAAGTTCAAGATCAATAATTTTTGATAATGAACAAAATATATTAGGTTTAAGCCAAAAAGAAATAACTCAGATTTATCCTAAAGAAGGATGGGTTGAACATAATCCAATGGAAATATGGGCAAGTCAATATGGAGTTCTTCAAGAAGTTATGGCTAAAACTAATTTAACTCAAGAAAATATTGCAGCAATTGGTATAACTAATCAAAGAGAAACAACAATAGTTTGGGACAAGATTACAGGAGAACCAATTTACAATGCTATAGTTTGGCAATGTAGAAGAACAGCAGCAATATGTGATGAATTAGAAAAGCAAGGACTAAAAGATTATATAAAAGAGACTACAGGATTAGTTCTTGATGCCTATTTCTCAGGAACAAAAATCAAATGGATTTTAGATAATGTTGAAGGAGCTAGGAAAAAAGCTGAAAGAGGAGAACTTCTTTTCGGAACAGTTGATACATGGCTAGTTTGGAAGCTTACTTCTGGAAGAGTTCATATAACTGACTATACAAATGCTTCAAGAACAATGCTTTATAATATAAATACACTTGAATGGGATAAAAAGATGTTAGAAATTTTAGATATCCCAGAATCAATGTTACCTGAAGTTAAAAATTCATCAGAAGTATACGGATACACAAACCTTGGTGGTAAAGGTGGTCATAGAGTTCCAATAGCTGGAATAGCCGGAGACCAACAAGCTGCATTATTTGGTCAAGCTTGTTTTACAAAGGGTTCAGCTAAGAATACTTATGGAACAGGATGTTTCTTACTTATGAATACTGGAGAAGAAAAAGTTGAAAGTAAAAATGGACTTTTAACAACAATTGCAATTGGAATAGATGGAAAAGTTCAATATGCACTTGAAGGATCAGTATTTGTTGGGGGAGCTGTTATCCAATGGATTAGAGATGAGCTTATGCTTGTAACTGATGCACAAGATACTGAATATTTTGCGAAGAAAGTTAAAGATAATGCAGGTGTATATGTAGTACCAGCTTTCGTTGGACTTGGAGCACCTTATTGGGACATGTATGCTAGAGGAGCTATATTTGGATTAACAAGAGGAGCTAATAGAAATCATATAATTAGAGCAGCACTTGAATCAATTGCATATCAATCAAAAGATGTATTAGATGCAATGGAAGAAGATGCTGGATACAAAATAAAGAGTTTAAAAGTTGATGGTGGAGCTAGTAAGAATGAATTCTTAATGCAATTCCAATCAAACTTAATTGATACAGAAGTAACTAGACCAATCATTAGTGAGACTACTGCACTTGGAGCAGCATATTTAGCTGGACTTGCAGTTGGATATTGGAAAGATAAAGAAGAAATTGCTAAGAGCTGGTATGCTAGTGAAACTTATGAGCCAAAATCCGATGAAGCAGAAAGAGAAAAGCTGTATGCAGGATGGAAAAAGGCAGTGTCCAGAGTAAGAAATTGGGAAAATGAGTAAAATATATTACGAAAGATAAATTTAAATCAAATAATATATGAAAACGTTTGACAAAGACGAATAAATATGATAATATGAAACCATAATAGAATATGAGTGTTAAGAGAGTTAGAGTCAAGCACATGAATTAGGGATGAATAATCTCTAGTTTCTGCTTGGCTTTTTTTGTCCCTTAGACAATTTGGATTCATAAGAAATTGATAAAAATCTAGGAGGTTTTAGTATGTATGATGTAGCAATTATAGGAGCAGGAGTTATAGGAGCTTCAATATTCAGAGAACTTACAAAATATGATTTAAAGGTAGTTGTACTAGAAAAAGAGAATGATGTCTCAATGGGAACATCAAAAGCAAATTCAGCAATAGTCCATGCTGGATATGACCCAAAGGTTGGAACACTGATGGCAAAATACAACGTACGTGGAAATGAAATGTTTGAAGATCTTTGCACAGAGCTTAGTGTACCATTTAAAAGAAATGGATCATTAATTATAGCATTCTCAGAAGACGATATGGAAACAGTAAAGAACCTTTATGAAAATGGAAACAAAATTGGAGTTAAGGGATTGCAGATATTAAATAAAGAAGAATTATTAGAAAAGGAACCAAACTTAAACAAAGAAGTGTTTGGAGCATTATTTGCACCAACTGGTGGAATAGTTGGACCTTATGAATATACAATAGCTCTTATGGAAAATGCAGTAGCAAACGGCGGAGAGTTAAAAGTAAGAGCCGAAGTTAAGAACATAGAAAAAGAAAATGATAAATTTAAAATTACAACAAAAGACGGAGAAACAATCGAAGCTAAATATGTAATAAATGCAGCAGGAGTTCATGCAGATGAGATACATAATTTAATAGCGGAGGAAAGCTATAAAATAATACCAAGAAAAGGTGAATACTTTGTAATGGATAAGACACAAGGTGGTATTGTAAATTCAACAATATTCCAATGTCCATCAAAGCTAGGAAAAGGAATATTAGTTACTCCAACAGTTCACGGAAACCTTTTAGTAGGTCCAGATGCTGAAGATCTTGATGATAAAGAAGATACAGGAACAACTGGAGATAGACTTGATTATATAAGAGAAACTTCAAAAAGAACAACTGACAAAGTTAACTTTAGAGAATCAATTAGAAACTTTGCAGGACTAAGAGCTACTCCAGATAGAGGAGATTTCATAGTTGAAGAAGCTAAAGATGTTAAAAACTTCATAGATGTTGCAGGTATTAAGTCACCAGGACTTTCATCAGCACCAGCTATAGCAGAAGATGTTGTAAATATATTAAATGATTGTGGTTTAGAACTTAAAGAAAATAAAGAGTTCAATCCAAATAGAGAAGAAATAGTATTTATGGAACTTTCACAAGAAGAAAAAGCAGATATAATCAAAAAGGATCCAAGATACGGAAAAATAGTTTGTAGATGCGAAAGTATTACAGAAGGTGAAATAGTTAATGCTATACACAGATGTTTTGGAACTATAACACTTGATGGTGTAAAGAGAAGATGTAGACCAGGAATGGGAAGATGCCAAGGTGGATTCTGCGGACCAAAAGTACAAGAAATCATAGCAAGAGAATTAGAAATTCCAATGGAAAATATTTATCAAGAAAAAGATGGTTCATATATTTTAGTAGGAAAAACAAAGTAGGAGGGATATCAATGTACGATTTAATAGTAGTTGGGGGAGGCCCTGCAGGACTTGCAGCAGCATACGAAGCATATAAGGACGGAGTTAAAAAGATTTTAATAATAGAAAGAGATAATGAATTAGGCGGTATATTAAATCAATGTATCCATAATGGTTTTGGATTACACACATTTAAAGAAGAATTAACAGGACCAGAATACGCTCAAAGATTTATCGATATGTTAAAAGATACAAATGTTGAAGTAAAACTTGGAACAATGGTTCTAGATATAGATGATGATAAAAATGTTCATGCAATAAATCCAGAAGAAGGATATGTTGTATTAAAAGGAAAAGCAATAATTCTTTCAATGGGATGCAGAGAAAGAACAAGAGGAGCTATAAATATTCCAGGAGATAGACCATCTGGAGTATTCACAGCTGGTGCAGCTCAAAGATATATAAATATGGAAGGATTTATGCCAGGTAAGAAGGTTCTTATATTAGGATCTGGTGATATCGGACTTATAATGGCAAGAAGAATGACACTTGAAGGCGCTAAAGTAGAAGGTGTTGTAGAACTTATGCCATATTCAAATGGATTAAACAGAAACATAGTTCAATGTTTAAATGACTATGATATACCATTATTCTTATCTCATACAGTAATTGATATTGAAGGAAAAGAAAGACTTAAAAAAGTTGTTATAGCTGAAGTTGATAAGAATAGAAGACCAATTAAAGGAACTGAAAAGGAATTCGAAGTTGATACATTGCTTCTTTCAGTAGGATTAATTCCTGAAAATGAATTATCAGAAAAAGCTGGAATAAAGAAAGATATGAGAACAAATGGACTAATAGTATCAGAAAGTATGGAAACTTCAGTAGATGGAATATTTGCTTGTGGTAATGTTGTACATGTTCATGATTTAGTAGACTTTGTTACTCAAGAATCAAAGCATGCAGGTAAATCAGCAGCTAAATATATTAAAGATGAACTTAAAAAAGGTAAATCAATAAATATAATAAATGGTCAAAATGTAAACTACACTGTACCACAAAGAGTTACAGTTGATGCAATTGACGGAACTATGACAGTATTTATGAGAGTAAATAACATTTACCATGATAAAGCTTTAGTTGTTAGAGAAGGCGACAAAGAAATAGCTTCATTTAAGAGAAAGCATCTTGCTCCATCTGAAATGGAAAAAATATTATTACCAAAGAAACTTTTAGAAGGAGTTACTTCTGATATAACAATTTCATTAGAATAGCATTAATTTAGATTGTAGTAGCAATCAACAATTAAAGTTAAAAGAAATAAATGTACTAAAAAGATAGTAATCAACAATTAAGTATAATAGATAGATATATAACTAAAATAATAAAGACAATGTACCACAAACAATTAAGTATAAAAGAACACTAAAAGGAAAATCAAAATCAGGACGGTGATTAAATATGATTAAAGAGTTAATTTGCATAAGTTGTCCAATGGGATGTCACTTAAAAGTAGATATAGATAATAAAACAGTAACAGGAAACACTTGTAAAAGAGGAGAAATCTATGGAATAAACGAAGTTACAAACCCAGTTAGAGTAGTAACTTCAACAATAAAGGTAAATGGTGGGGAACTACCAGTTGTGCCAGTAAAAACAGTAGGTGCTATACCAAAGGGATTAAACTTTGAATGTGTAAAAGTAATAAATGAAACAACAGTTAATGCACCAATTAAAATGGGAGACATTCTTATAAAAGATGTACTAGGAACAGGAATAGATGTCGTTGCTAGTAGAGACATAGAATGTAACTAACATTAAATACGCGTATCTCTTTAAATTAATATAAATTAACAAAAACTAAACAGCCTAAATACCAAAAAACAGCCTATAGCTTTTATCTCAAAGCTATAGGCTGTTTTTGGTTATAATATATATTTTTCGATAACTTTAACTATACCATCATCCATATTTGAAGATGTTATGTAGTCGGAAGCTTTTTTAACATTCGGATGACTATTTCCCATAGCAACCCCAACTCCAGCAAACTTTATCATATCAAGATCGTTTGGAGCATCACCACAAGCTATTATATCAGCTTTATCTATGCCAATATGACTAATTAGTGCATCAAGGCCTGAAGACTTGCAATTACCCCTTTTTACGAATTCTAACATGTGAGGAAGACTTCTAACTATGAAGTAATCTTCAAAAAATTCATCAGGAATAGTTTTATAGAAATAATCAAGTTTATTTTCTTCTTCAAGTAAAATGATTTTAATAATATCTTCATTATCTGATATATCATTATTAAATCTAATAAACTTAACATCAACTTTATTGTGAAGTATTTCTAAGTCACTATAAAGTGTATTATGAGATGCATAGCAACAATCTTTTGTAAAAGCATGAACGTAAAGACTGTTACTTTTTGCAAGGTTAAAGATTCTCTTAGCATCAATTCCTTTAAGTGAGTTATCAACTATTGTGTTAAGCGTCATTGTATTATAAACAGCACAGCCATTATAAGCTAGTACATAATCATCATCACCTAGTAGAGAAAGTTCTTCTACATATTGCATAACACCTTGAAGTGGTCTACCAGTTGAAAGTACTATTTTAACCCCTTTATCTCGTGCGAGTTGTAGATATTTTTTAGTCCTTGTAGAGATAGTAGAATCATCTCTTAGTAACGTACCATCTAGGTCTAAAGCAAGTAATTTATACATAAAACCCTCCTTTAAAATAAAATTTAACATATATACAATATTATTCTATAACAATTATTGTAAAAAACCTAGGAAAAATAAAAATATTTTATTAAATATTAAAAGCAATTTATTAAGAAAATATGGCTTAAAATAAGGCGTGGGGTGCTTTTGAATTAAGAACTTTATATATTCTTAAGGTTTTATTCACGAAGTATTCAAAATGGTTAAATTAATGTAATTGAATAAGGAAGTAAATAGTAATAAAATTTCTAAGGAATTTTATTTTTGAGAGGAGTACAATAATAAATTGGAAAGTTAAAAAACAGAGGTGATTAAAGAGAAAAAGAAGATAGTCACCATAAATAAAATTAATGCAATTAGTATGTTAAATAATAAAAATTGATTAAAATATAATAAAAAATGTAAAAAAATATTACAATTATGTAAAAAATATTACAATTATGTAATAATGTAAATATTTATTGACATAGAAACGGGCAAAAACTATATTTATATATAGGGAATATTATTATTTTAATTATTAGAGGGGAGTAAGGTATGAAAAAACTGATATATTTAATAATACCAGTCATAATAGGGGGCATTTTTGCACTTGGACTAAATGCATTTTTAGATTATAAAATAAACATTTTATTAAGTCAGAAAAATTTAGTTCCTACAATGGGACAGTATGCTTCTGATGAAAAAGATTATGGAACAATACTTAATAATCATTTTTTAGAAAATAAAGATATTATGATGATTGGTGCATCGGATTTAATTCATGTAACAAAACAAAATGCGCCACATTACTTTAATACAAATAGAAGTGAAAATAAAGTATTTACTGTGGGAAGAACATTTACGCAAGAACTTCAAGATTCGATGATATTAGGTAGCACAAATACTAATATAAAAGATAAGAAGATAGTTTTACTTGTCGCATTATCATGGTTTGTATATCCAGATGGAATTGGTCCAAATCAATTTAAAACTAGATTTTCACCAGTTCAATTTTATACATTCTTGAATAATCCAGAAATTTCACAAGAAAACAAAGATAAATTAACTGAGAGAATAACAAATCTTTTAAAAACAAGTGATGAGTACAAGCCTGAAAGATTGTACGCTAAATTATATGCTGAGGATACATTTATGGCTACAGTTAAAAAGGTAGCATTATATCCATATTATAAGTTTAGAGAAGCTGAAGTTAAATTAAAAGAAAAAGGACTATTATATAAGAAGTTAAGAACACTTAAAAATAAGAGTCATAAAGAAGAAAAATTAGGAAAGCCAATAAATTGGAAAAAAGAATATAAAATCGCAGAAGAAGATGCAAAGAAAAAAGTAGGAGATAATCCATATGGTGTTTATCAAGATTACTATGATGAAACATTAGCTCCAAAGCTTAAAGAATTGAAGAATAAGTATGCTGGTGTTGATTTATTAAAATGCAAAGAGTTAAATGATTATGATTACTTCCTAAATATATGTAAAGATTTAGGTATTGAACCGACTGTAGTGATAGTGCCAGGTTTACCTAAATATTATGATTACACAGGAGTTTCACAGGAGCAGCGTACACAACTGTATAATAAAATTGAAGGGCTAGCTAAAGAAAAGGGGTTTGATGTAATCAATACTGGAGACAAAGCTGGAGATCCATATTATATGAGAGATGTTATGCATTTAGGTACGAAAGGATGGGTTGATGTAAGTGAGCAACTTTACAAAAAGTATAATCAAGAACAAGTATTTAATAAGTAGTATCATTATGACAATAGTAATAATTGCAGCTATATTAATAATGACATTCACACCATTTAAACAAATACCATTCATATACAACGAGTTCTAAGTGTAGGAGGAAACTTAATATGAAAATAATAGAGGGTATCAAAAAATTTGCTAAAACAGATAGAATAGCGCTAAAATGTGACGGAGAAGAATTAAGTTATAAAGATTTAGATAAATACTCAGAAAATATAGGAGTTTATTTGAGAGAAATACACGGAGAGGGAGATAATACTCCAATCGTTATTTACGGAAATAAGGACAACCTTATTATGGCATGTATGATAGGAGCTTTAAAATCAGGTAGAGCGTATGTACCACTTGATATTAGCTTCCCCGTAGATAGAGTATTAACAGTATCAGAAGAAGTTAGTCCTAAAGTTGTATTTAATTTTAGTGATTTAGATAAATCTTCTTTTGGAGATGTTAGAGTTATAAATGAGGATGAACTAAAAAGTATTATTAATGATTACAATGATATTGAAGTAGATAGCAGATTCCATGTTAAAGAAGATGAGAATGCATATATTTTATTTACTTCAGGAAGTACAGGTAAACCTAAGGGAGTACAAATAAGTAGTAATAATATAGATAACTTTGAAGAGTGGATAAGTGAATACTTAAATATTGATGGAAGCGAAAAAGTAATAATGAATCAAGCTGCTTATTCATTTGACCTTTCAGTAACTACAATATATCCAGGACTTACTAATGGTTGTACATTATTCTCATTATCTAAGAAGACTTTAGCTGATTATAAAGAATTATTTAGTCAATTAGCTACTTCAAATATGAATATATGGGTATCAACACCATCATTTGCAGGAGTATGTGTAACTGAAAAAGATTTTGATGATACAATGTTACCTAACCTTGAATCAATGATATTCATAGGAGAAGTTTTACCAAAAACTCTTTCAAAAGAGCTTATGGAAAGATTCAAAGCTACAAGGATAGTGAATGGATATGGACCTACAGAAGCAACTGTTGGAATAAGTGCAAATGATATTACAAGCGAAATGCTTGAAGATGAGAAGAGCCTTCCAGTTGGTGTTGTTATGGAAACAACTAAAATTAAAATTATAGATGAAGATGGAAAAGAAGTAGAAAATGGAGAAAAAGGTGAAATAGTTATAATCGGAGATTCTGTATCTAAAGGATATTTTAGAAATGAAGAAAAGACTAATGAAGTATTTTATTTTGAAGAACAAGATGGAGAGAAGAAGAGAGCTTATAAAACAGGAGACATGGCTTATCTTTTAGAAGATAAAATATACTACTGTGGAAGACGTGATTTCCAAATAAAGCTTAATGGATTTAGAATTGAAATTGAAGATATAGAAAACAATTTAAGAAAAGTAGATAATGTAAAAAATGTTGTAGTTCTTCCTGTATATAAGGATGAAAAAATAGCATATCTTCAAGGAATTGTACAATTAAAAGAGAAGAATAATTTAAGTAACTTAAAAAACGGAATGGCTATTAAAAAAGGATTAGAAAAATTTGTTCCAGGCTACATGGTTCCAAGAAGTATTAAAATAATCGATGAATTCCCAACTAATACAAATGGAAAAATCGATAGGAAGAAACTTATGGAGGACATGAAGTAATGACATTATCACAGTATGGGGATTATTTCTACCTTTATATATTAGGATTAACAGCTATACCAGCTATAATACTTGGGTTAAGAGAGAAAAAAATAAAAGTATATGGAATGATAGCAACAGTATTTATGATATATTTACTCTTTGGATTAAATATACATTTAGGACTGCTTGCAGGATTTATAATATGGGAAATTATATTAATATATTCTTATTTATTAATTCGTAGAAAAAATGATAGTAAACTTATATATAGATTATTTTTAATTGGGTCAATGCTACCATTAATAGTTAATAAATTATCTCCACATACAAAACTTGGAGCTATAGGATTTATTGGTATATCATATTTAAACTTTAGGGCAATACAAATAATTATTGAAATATATGATGGAGCAATAAAGGAAGTAAAACTTTCAACGCTTTTATATTTCATATTATTCTTCCCAACAATAAGTTCAGGTCCTATTGATAGATCAAGAAGATTTGAAGCAGATTTAGAAAAAAGTATTAAAAGAGAAGAGTATATAAATGATTATTTAATACCTGGAATAAAGAAGATTTTCTTAGGTATTGGATACAAATTTGTAATAGCATTTTTAATTAATACATGTTGGATGAGTAAAATTCCAACAGGAGATCATATAACGGTTTTAAGTAGTATTAATTATATGTATGCATATAGTTTATACTTATTCTTTGACTTTGGTGGATACAGTTTATTTGCAATAGGTACAAGTTACATATTTGGGATAAAGGCACCAGATAATTTCAATAAACCATTTATAAGTAAAGATATGAAAGAATTTTGGACAAGATGGCACATTAGTCTTTCAAGATGGTTTGGTGATTATATATTCTCAAGATTCGTATTAAGTTCTATGAGAAAGAAAAGATTTAAAAAGAGAACTACAGCAGCCCATGTAGCACAGATGATAACTATGATAACAATGGGATTTTGGCATGGTTTAACATGGTACTATATAGTGTATGGTATATATCAAGGTGTTGTTTTAGTTTTAACTGATATATATCAGAAGAAATCTAAATTCTATAAAGCGCATAAAAAAGAGAAATGGTTTGTTGTTGTACAAGTGGTTATAACATTCCACCTTGCATGTTTCGGACTATTACTATTCTCAGGTTATTATGCACACATTTTTAAATAATATAAACTTAAATGAAAAATTAAGATGAAAAGGAGATAATTAATATGCAAGATCAAGTAGTAGAGATTTTTGAAGAAGTAACAGGTTGCGATGAAATAAGAGAGGATTTTGAATTAGATTTATTTGAAGCTGGTCTTTTAGATTCACTTGCAATAATCGAAGTATTATTACAAATTGAAGAAAAACTTGGAATAAAGCTACAACCTACAGACCTTGAAAGAAGCGATATGGCAACTGTAAATAATTTAGTTAAGTTCTTAGAAACAAGATAATAGTAAATTTAAATTAAATATGAAACACATTATATAAAAATTGAATATAGAAAATAGAAACAAAGGTTTAATTAGAAAAAGTGGCTTACTTAAAAGCCACTTTTTTTAGTTAAAAAGACTAGTTTTTTGAAGGTGAATTATTTCTTTTTTCTGTACTCTAATGATTCATACTCTTCCATTGCATTTGCCATATTTTCAGTATAATCAAATTCAAATGTAGCTATATTGTTAGATACAATATCATCTACAGCTGGATTTGGGAGTGGAGTGACATCACCGTTTGGTGCAACACTCTTTAAGTCATGAGGACTATATTGTGTTCTGTTTTCAGGCAAATAACTTTTAAGTGGTGATTGAACATCTGTAAATTTTTCATTGTTTTTCGTTGATTTTTTCTTACTCATAAATATCCGCCTCCTCTTAAAATAGTTTCCCCATAATAAAAATAAATATTAACTTAGTATGAATTGTATACTACCAGCGTTGACATTAATTAGTTAGAATAATATAATTACTCATTGTAAACTGTATAGTTTTATTGAAAACTAAGTAGTTTTTTAAATTTATAGGGGGATTATTATGGATGTAATAAGCGAAAGAAGAAAAGAAATAATTAACACTGCAAGAAAATTATTTTCGGAAAAAGGTTATATTAAAGCATCAGTTCAAGATATTGCAAAAGAATGTAATGTATCAAAGGCAACAATTTATAAATGCTTTAATTCTAAAGAGGAAATATTAATTGAAATAGTAGAATCATTTCACACTAATATGAAAAATGTTTTTGAAAAAATTGATTTAAATAAGGATTTAACACCTATTGAAAGATATGAAGAAAAGATATATGAGATATTTAATAACTTCGTAACAAGAAGGGAAACTTCAGTTATATTATTTAAAAATGAATGGATGTTAGATGAGGAAACAAAGAAAAATATATTATTAGATAATAAAAGAGGTATGGTTAAAGACTTTAGATACATATTAATTGATGCCTTTGGAGATGATATAGATTTAATATCTTGGGACATGACTATTTGCTTAAAAGGGGTAATTTTAGAGTTCATAAATGCTTTCGTAATTAAGAGACTAGGAATAATAGATTATAGACAACTATCAAGATTCATTGTGGATATTACTAAGGAAATGATAGAAGTACATAAGAGGTATGATTCCTTTTTATCTATTGATTTAATAAGACGAGTTAATGGGAATATTGAGCTTATTAATGAGGAAAGTTACTTAAAGAAAGAATGGAAAGATAGAATAAGTAAAATAAGAGCTTTAGCTAAAACATCCAAAACTATTATTAATAGAAAAGGTATTTTAGAAGCGATAGATTTATTAGAAATGGAAGAAGCAAAAGAGAATAGAAGCAGTGTTATTATTGAAGCCTTAATAGGATATATAGAAGAGAACGTAGAACTTAAAGGTCATGCTTATTACTTAAAAAATATATGGAACGGATTAAAGTCAAAAGGAGAAAATTAAATATGGATGAACAAAAGAAAAGCGGACAAAAGAGTTTTAATTCTATAGTTATAGCAGCAGTATTTGTAATAGGAGCATTCGTTGCATACTTAAATGGTACACTTCTAACTACAGCACTACCTACAATTATGAAAGACTTAAATATTGACCCTGTAACAGGACAATGGTTAACTACAGCATTTATGCTTGTTAATGGAATAGTTATACCATGTACAGCATTTTTAATTGATAAATTTACAACTAGAAGATTGTTTTTTTATTCAATGGGACTGTTTACTTTAGGAACTATAATAGGTGCACTTTCAAATAGTTTTGGAATGTTACTTATAGCAAGAATAATACAAGCTGCAGGAGCAGGTATTATACTTCCTTTAATGCAAACAGTATTTTTAGTTATTTTTCCAAAGGAAAAAAGAGGATTTGCAATGGGTGTTATTGGAATAATAATTGCCTTTGCACCAGCAATAGGTCCAACACTTGCAGGACTTATGGTTGATTCATATCCTTGGAGAGACTTGTTTTATATAGTAGTTCCAATATGTATTATTGATTTAATATTTGGATATTTTGCTCTTAAAAATGTAACTGAAACTAAAAATGTTAAACTAGATTTAATATCAGTTATAACATCAACAGTAGGATTTGGTGGACTTTTATTAGGATTTAGTAATGCAGGTAATGATGGTTTTGATAAACCAAATGTTTTAATACCATTAATAGTCGGTATAATAACTCTTGTAATCTTTGTAAAGAGACAACTTTCAAAGAAGGATCCAATGCTTAATTTAAGAGTATTTAAAAGCCGTACTTTTACATTTTCAACAGTAATTATAATGATAGTATTTACAGGACTTGTTTCAGCAGAACTTATACTTCCAATGTATATTCAAATGGCAAGAGGATATTCAGCTTTAGATTCAGGTCTAATGCTAATGCCAGGTGCTATAATAATGGGTATAATGAATCCAATTACAGGAAAACTATTTGATAAGATTGGTGCTAGAGGATTATCAATTGCTGGATTAACTTTATTAACAGTTGGAACATTTGGTCTTATGGAACTTGGACTTAATACAAAGATCGAATATATAACTGCAGCTTATGCAGTACGTCTTCTTGGTATGTCTATGTTTATGATGCCACTTACTACAGCGGGATTAAATACATTAAAGACAGAAGATTTAGCACATGGAACAGCTGTTAACAATACTATGAGACAAGTTGCAGGTTCAATTGGAACTGCAATACTTATTACAGTAATGAGTAAAGCTTCTGCAAATTCAGGTATAAAAGATCCACAACTTGCAACTATACATGGGATGAACGTGGCATTTGGGGTATCAGCAGCACTTACATTGATATCTCTAATAATTGCTATAATCGTTGTTAAGAAAAAAGATAAGGTTACTAATTAGAAGTATGGGCGAATGATGTCGAATTTAATTGAAATGTATAATTTAAACTGATATAATTATAATGTTTTTTACATTACTTAATTTTTGAAATAATGTAAAAGACTAAAAAGAAAGTATTAGTTTGAAGGAGAGATTATATGCCAAAGAGAATAGCAATCCTAGGTGGTCCAAGATGCGGAAAGACTACATTAATACAACAGTTATATGTTGATATGAAAATTAGAGACTTAAATGTTGGAGTTGCAACTGAATATAGCACTGACTACTTAAGAGATAAAGGCATGATTGAAACAATTGCCGAGCAATACGGTATATATTTAGGACAAGTTCAATTAGAAGAAAGTTTAAATGAATTTGACTATGCCTTAACAGATTATGCAACATTTGTACCTTACATATACGGAAGATTTATGTTAGGTGATAAAAAGAGAACTAAAAAAGAAATTGAAATTTTAAAAGATTTATATATATTAGCACTTAGAGACCTTCCAAAGTATGATCATATATTCTTTGTACCAAGAGAATTTGGTTATGCAAAAGATGGAGTTAGATGGCAAGATGAAGAGATGGCAGCATCAATTGATAGGGCAATCTTAAGTTTCTTAGAAGCTGAAAATGTTAAGTTCGAAATTATAACAGGTTCAACTAAGGAAAGATCACAAAAGATTATTGATATAGTTGGACTTTCAGGAATCGAAATAAAGGCTGCAATGCCACAAAAATAGAGCTTAAATTTAAAGGCATGTTCCGGGTGTGGGACATGCCTTTTTGCGTGTGCTTGTCTTTTGGTGGTTAGTAGTTTTTTTATGTATATTGTTCTTTTGTATTAGATTGTTGATTTAATATTTTGTTTTAGTATAAGTGTGTTTAAAAAATCATATATTGTTCTTTTATACTAGATTGTTGATATATAAAATATTAAAATAGCCTGTTTATTTTTTATGATTAGACAGGCTATTTTTTATACAATTAAAAATCAACAATTAAGTATAAAAGAAACTAAGGACTTAAAATTTCGTAATAATAATTTTAAAAAAGTAATTTAATATGAAAAAACATAGTGTTTAAAACTAACCTAAAAACAACACTTTAGTAGTAGTAATTTATATTAAAACAGTAATGTGTGAGTATATTTAAGTTGAATGTGTGAAGAAAATTATGGAAATAACACTTTTCTGTATACAAAAATCAAGTTAGGAATGGTTAGCCTTTAAAAATCACAGTCACACATAAATGGCATAATAGTTGCTTTTAATAAAATTATAGATAAGGAAAAACATCATCAATTATATTGGAGGTTTTAAATATGGAATTTAGAATAGAAAAAGATTCTATTGGAAGCAAAAAGGTGCCAAAAGATGTGTATTACGGAGTTCAAAGTTTAAGGGGATACGAAAATTTTAGAATAAGTGGACTTAATTTAGAAGAATCATTTGTAAGAAGTTTAGCACTTGTTAAGAAGGCATGTGCAATTACTAATTATGAAGTTAATGAGTTAGATGGGATTTTGAAAAGTGCAATAGTTAAAGCTTGTGATGAAATAATAGAAGGTAATTATATAGATCAATTTATATTAGATCCACTACAAGGTGGTGCAGGAACATCAATTAATATGAATATGAATGAAGTTATAGCAAACATAGCAAACGAATCATTAGGATATGATAAAGGGATACAATATCCAGTTCACCCAAATGATCATGTTAATATGGGACAATCAACGAATGATGTTATTCCAACAGCTGGGTTAATTAATTGTTATGAGCTTTTAAATATTTGTTTAGATGAGCTTAAAAAATTTGAAACAGCTTTCTTAAATAAGGGGAAAGAGTTTGAGAATGTTATTAAAATGGGAAGAACTGAAATGCAAGATGCAGTTCCAATAAGTTTAGGATCAGAATTTATAGCTTACGGTAGAGCTATAAGAAGAGATATTAATAGATTAAAAAGAAGAAGGGGAGAACTGTTAGTTGTTAACCTTGGGGGTACTGCTGTAGGAACTGGGATTAATGCTAATGAATCTTATATAAAGAATGTAGTTAAAACTTTAAGAAAACTAAGTGGAATTCCGGTAGTTCAATCAGAGGATTTAATTGATTCAACTCAAAATGCTGACCTAGTTGCAGCACTTTCTTCTGACTTGAAAATATGTGCAGTTAATATAAGTAAGATAGCTGGGGATTTAATTCTTATGTCTTCAGGACCAAGAACGGGTTTTTCAGAGATTAATCTTCCAGCTAAACAGAATGGATCTTCAATTATGCCAGGAAAGGTTAATCCTGTAATGCCTGAATTACTTAAACAAATATCATTTCAAATCATGGGAAATGATATGACTGTAACTTTAGCAGCATCATCAGGGCAGTTAGAACTTAATGCATTTTATCCAGTTATTTTATTAAATGTATTCCAATCTATCAGAATTTTAACTAATGGTGTCCATACTGCAACGGAGAATTGTATTAATGGGATTGAAGTTAATGAGGAGAGGTGCAAGGAACTTGTCGAAAAGAGTATAGGAATTGTTACAGCTTTTGCACCGACTCTTGGATATGAGAAGGCAGCTTATATAGCAAAGAAGGCGTTAAAGAGTAATAGAAATATTAAGGATGTTATTAAAGAGGAACTTGGAATGAGTGAAGAGGGAATTAAGAATATGCTTAATATTAATAAGATGGTTAAAATAAGAGGATAGATTTTAAAAGCGAAATAAGTAATACTATACAATTTAGTATTACTTATTTTTTTTATTTATTTAATTATATAAAATTTCACATTTGAATGTATCTAAGATGAAGAATTAATGTGGTTATTAATAGTTTTATACATAGTAGTGTGAAAAAAATGTGGTTTATAGAGAAATTTGTGTATTAAATTATAAGTATATTCAACACAAAATAAGTTATTAATTGAAAAAAACTAGTGGATATAGAAATTTAGTAAGATATGTAAAGTTATCTGTGGTTGGCATAATAATTGCTAAATATTATAAGTAAGAAGATAACAAGGGGATGAGTGGTGTGAAGAAGAAAGAGCGTAGTAAAAAAGGTTTTAGTAAGGGCTTTAATATAAATAAATCATTATTTATAAGAAGAGCTGTAGCTGTAGCTATAGATTGGTATCTAGCATCAGTATTAGCGGGTATTCCTGTTCTTTTTATTTATAGTATGTCAACTGGAGATGCTAATATAGCGACATCTTTAGCAGCAATGTCAACAAATTTAGGTCTCATAGCTGGAGTGCTAGCAATTATAGCGGCATCAAGTTATTATGTGTTATTACCTCTATACTGGAAAAGTGGACAAACTGTTGGGAAAAGGCTATTAGGAATTAAAATAACAAGTTTAGACAATGAAAAAATTAATATTAATCAATTGTTTAAAAGAGAAATAATTGGAGTGATGATTGTTGAAGGTGGAATTATATGTAGTAGTGAATATTTGAGGCAGATGATTACACTAGTTACAAATATTAATGTATATAAAGTTTTATCACTAATAGCTTTAGCTATGACAGTAGTATCTATAGTTTTAGTTATATTTAGCAAAGAAAAAAGAATGTTACATGATTTTATATCTGAGACTAAAGTAGTTGAATTAAAGGCTGCTTAAAAATTTTTATATAATTATGAAATTGATTTCAAAGTTTTATAAGTAAAATTATCAAAGCTTAAAATATAAAAAATGCACTTATTAATGAAAGGATGAGAGTTATGAAAAAAATTTATTTATTCTGTAGTCAAGGAATGTCAACTAGTCTTTTAGCAAGCAAAATGCAGAAGGTGGCAGATGAACATAAGTTGCCTATAGAAGTAAAAGCATTTCCACATGGAACTATTGAAGAGGTAGTTGCTAGAGAAAATCCAGATTGTATTCTTTTAGGACCACAAGTTAAGTATTTATACAATGAAACAACTGAAAAGTTTAAGGGTTCAAATCTTCCGATTGCTGTAATAGATTCAGCAGATTATGGAATGATGAATGGTGAAAAAGTTTTAAAGAAAGCAATTATGCTTATAAAGAATAATAAAAAATAGACAAATATAAAAGGGGTGGGAAAAATGTTTTCAAAATTAGAAAAAATTCTAATGCCTATAGCTGATAAGCTAGGAAGAAATAAAGTGTTAGTAGCTATTCGTGATGGTTTCTTAATAACTACGCCATTACTTATTGTAGGATCAATATTCTTATTAATTGCAAACTTTCCAATACCAGGTTGGGAAGAATTTTGGTCAGGCATTTTAGGTCCAAACTGGACTACATGGTTTACTAATGTTTCAAGGGCAACATTTAATGTAATTGGGTTGTTAAGTTGTGTTGGAACAGGTTATGCATATGCTAGAGAATTAAAAGGTGATGCCATTCAAGGTGCAGGTGTTGCATTAGTATCATTCTTTATTTTAATGCCAACAAGAATACCATTTGAAGGAGTTAAAGGGCCAGAAACTCTTAGTGGGATTTCATTTGAATATGTTGGATCAAACGGTATATTTTTAGCACTTATAATTGCATTAGTATCAGTTAGAATATTTACTTGGGTATATAACAAGGGTTGGACAATTAAAATGCCAGATGGTGTTCCACCAGCAGTTGCAGATTCATTTGCTGCTTTAATACCAAGTGCAATTGTAATTACAATATTCTTCTTAGCAAGAATAGGATTCGAATTTACTCCATTTGAAACTGCACATAACTTTATTTATAAAGTATTACAAACACCATTACAAGGGGTAGGAAACACTTTATTTGCACAAATAATTTATAGTCTTGCATGTACTGTATTCTGGTTCTTTGGTATTAATGGACCAGCAGTTGCAAACTCAGTATTTGCTCCGATTACAAAAATATTAACAATAGAAAATTTAGAGGCTTTCCAAGCGGGATTACCATTACCAAACATATTTACAGATCCATTTTCAAATTTCTTCACAGGATTTGGTGGAGGTGGAAGTACTCTTTCACTAGTTATAATAATGGTTTTATTCTGTAGATCACAAAGAATTAAGCAATTAGGGAAATTATCATTAATACCAGGCATATTTGGAATTAATGAGCCAATAATATTTGGTTTACCAATAGTTTTAAATCCAGTTTTAATAGTACCATTTGTTGGAGTTCCAGTTATCAACTTGGTATTGTCAACATTTGCGACTAAATTTGGAATTATACCATATACTACGGGAGTATCGCTTCCATGGACAACACCAATAGGTTTCTCAGGATATTTATCAACAGGAAGTCTTATGGCATCAGCATGGCAAATAGGATTACTTGTACTTGGATGTTTAATATACTATCCATTCATAAAAATGTTAGATAAACAATACTTAAAAGAGGAAGCAGAAGCAGCTTCTAATAAAGATGCAGATGATGATATATCATTTGATGACCTATCATTTGACGATCTATAGGAGGAATGTTTTATGAAAGTTTTAATGATATTTGATCAAGTTCAAGCAGGGCTTGGTGGAAAAGAAAAGCCAGACCTACCTTTAGGTGGAAAAATGATGGCAATTGGGTCTGCTAGTATGCTTGAAAAGGACTTTAAGCAAGTTGATGGAAAGATTATAGCATGTCTTTATTGTGGGGATGGATTTTTTAACAAGAATGATGAACTAGTTAAAACAAAAATGGTAGCAATGGTTAAAAAAATTAATCCTGATGTTGTTATATGCGGACCAGCATACAATTATTTAGGCTATGGTACAATGTGTGCTGCTATTTCAGAAGCTATACAGAATAATACGGATATACCAGTTATAACTGCAATGTCCAAAGAAAATGAAGATACTATAATTGCTTATAAAGATATAGTAAATATAGTAAAGATGCCTAAAAAGGGTGGTATAGGTTTAAGTGAAGCACTAAATAATATATGTGTGTTAGCTAGAAAAAAAGTTGATAAAGAAAATGTAGATGAATATATAAAAGAAGTATGTTATTAAAATTAAATTAAATGGTGGTCTAAGAGTTTTCTTAGACTGCCTTTTTTATAAAATTTACATAGTAACATTATGAAGGGTGGATTATTAATATGAAGTTAAGTGATTATACAGTTGAATTAATGAGAGAATTAACACAAGTAGTTGGAGTTTCAGGTAATGAGAAACATATATCAAAAGCATTACAAACTCATTATAAAAAATATACTGATGAAATTATATTTGATAACTTAGGATCATTATTTGCAGTGAAAAAATCGAATAAGAAAGATGCTAAGAAAGTAATGATTTCAGCGCATATGGATGAGGTTGGATTTATTGTTCATGATATAGAAGCAAATGGTTTAATTAAAATATTGCAAGTTGGTCCTATTTGGGAACAAAGCTTAATTGCAAGTAGAGTTAAAGTAGTAAGTTATAAAGGTGAAGAAGTAGGTGGAGTAATAGTATCAAAGCCAAAGTTACTAATCAAAGATAGTGATAAAGGGAAAGTGGTTAATGTAAATAATATGTACGTTGATATCGGAGTTTCAAGTAAAGAGGAAGTAGAAAATCTAGGAATAGAACTTGGGGATTCAATCGTAGTCAACGGAGAATTTGAAATTTTAAATGGAGAAAAGAGAATAGCTTCAAAGGCATGGGATAATAGGTATGGATGTATATTAGGGATTGAGATATTAAAGGTTTTAAAGGATGTTGAACTAGACTTTGATTTATACGTTGGATGTACAGTTCAAAATGAAGTTGGGCTTAGAGGTTGTATTACAGCAACTAATTTAATAAAACCAGATTTATCAATAGTATTAGATTGTTTAAGTGCAGATGATTTAAATGGCAGTGATGATTCTACAGGTAAACTTGGAGAAGGGGTTTTAGTTAGTTACTATGATAAGTCAATGATGCCAAACAGAGCATTATTAAATCATTTAGTAGATGTATGTGAAGAAAATAATATAAAGCATCAATTTTACTATTCAATGGATGATGGAGATGCAGGTTGGATACATAAATTACAAGAAGGATGTCCAACGTTAAAAGGATGTATTTGTGCAAGGAATTCAAAAACAAGTAGTGAAATAATAGATGTAGATGACTATATTAGTGCAAGATGTGCTATTACAGAAATAGTTAAAAATTTAAATGAAGAAGCTATAGAGAAATTTAAGATGGAAAATAGATAAGAAATCTTAAAATAGGAGGTGGGTTTTATGACAGGAAATATTCAAGCATATGGAGATGTTGATTTAAATATGCTTAAAGAATTAAGTGAAGCTGATGGAATATCAGGTTGTGAAAAAGAGGTCAGTAGAGTTGTTAATAGATATTTAGGAAAGTATTCAGATGAAGTTATATTTGATAATTTAGGTTCTATAATTGGCATAAAAAAAGGAAAAGAAGATGGTCCTAAAATAATGATAGCTGGACATATGGATGAAGTGGGATTTGTAGTAAGAGGAATAGATAAGAGAGGGTATATAAAATTACTACCAGTTGGTGGATGGTGGGGACATGTATTGCCATCACAAGGTATGGTTGTAACTACTAACTGTGGTAAAAAGATAAGAGGCGTAATAGGAAGCAGAGCTCCTCATGGAATGTCCAAGGAAGAAAAAGATAAAGTAATAAAACCAGCGGATCTATTTTTGGATATAGGAGTTGCATCTAAAGAAGAAGCTGAGAATTTAGGTGTGAAAATAGGAAATATGATAACACCAGATACTAAATTTGAAGTTATGAATAACCCTAATTATTTACTAGGAAAAGCATGGGACGATAGAATAGGTGTAGCTGTTATAATTGATGTTTTAAAAGAGCTTAATGGGGTAGAACATAGTGCTAATATTTATTCTGTTGGAACAGTTCAAGAAGAAGTAGGAATTAGAGGTGCAAGAACAGCTACTCATGTCATAAAACCTGATATAGCGTTTGCGTTAGATGTTACTACGGCTAAAGATACACCTATGGAAACTGATGGTTTAGAATTAGGTTGTGGTGTAATTTTAAGTGTAATGGATGCATCAACAGTAGCACATAAAGGATTAATAAAGAAGCTTAAAAATATATGTGAAGAAGTTGGACTAGATATAAATTATGATTGTATGGTAGCAGGTGGAACTGATGCTGGTAATATACACAAATCATTAGATGGTGTAATAAGTATGACTTTATCAATACCAACAAGATACATGCACTCTAATAGATTAATAATTCATAGAAAAGATTATGTTCAAACAGTTAAAGCTATCTCAGAGTTCTGTAAGATAATTGATAGAGATATGCTAGATGAAATAAGAATGGTTAACAAGTGAGTTTACAATAAATCTTAAAATAACCATAAAACGTAAAGGATTCATATGAAATTTGTAGAATTAAACATAACGAGGGGAATTTATGTTGTAGGGGGAATTTTGTATGAATAAAAAAACTTTATGGATTAGTGTAGTAGCAGTACTATGTATTATTGGAATATCTACAGGCATTACAATAAACAAAAACAAAAGTAATAAAATTGAAGGTGAATCGTGGGTAGCTTATTTTGCTCCATCATATACAGATATTGTATATGATAAAGATAAGGCACAAGTAGTTCAATTTGATACATTAGGAAATATTGCAGTCAAAGATGAAAAAGCATATGCTTTTTCTGGTATTGTAAATTACAAAGATAATATAATATATCAAACGACTGAAGGTTTAACTACTTTTCAATCGAAAGAGAATGAGATGAATTTAATAAAGGATAAAAATACAGTTGGATATGATATGTCAGATATGATAGACAATAAAGATCTTTTTTACTTTTTATTGAATGAGTCTCTTAAAGAAGATCATTATTCTTCAAATATAATAATCGGAAATGAAGAAAATCAGACTATGCACCAGTTAGAAGGCTTCATTAATGGGTATGGTGATGATGAAAATAATATTTACTTATTAACATCAGATATGAAAAATAAATATTTAAAACAAGTTCAGAAAATATCGGTGGACAGTCAAGATAATATTAGTATTAAGAAAAATGATATAAAATTTGATACAATACTTGATAGTAATAACAAAATGATTATAGTAGATGGGTATATATATTCTTTTGTTGTTAAGGAACATTATGGTATAAGTGTTCTGAAGATTTCTTCTGAAACTTTAGAGCTAGAGAATATAATAGACATAGTTAAATTTGACTCAGAAAGTGAAAATGATAAATATTATCCGATTTCAGCAAATTCTATATTTTATAAAGATGGTAAGATATATTATCCTATGCTTAGTGGGAATATATATAGTTTTAATATAAAGACTAATGAATTTATTGAAGAATTTACTATAAAGGATTACACATTTGAGTCTGATTCAAATATAATAAGTTACTATGATTATGATAAAGCTGAGATGTATTTTTTGTATTATGAAAAAGAGAGTGATAAATATTGTTTAACTTCATATTCTTTAGATGGTAGTTTGAAAAATAAGTTTACTTTAGACAAACTTAAGTTAACTAACAATATGTATCCACATTCTTTTATAAAAGTAAATAAATAATAAAAATGACTATTACATATTTAAAAAATTGTAATAGTCATTTTTTTATAGGTTTGACACATATATAGATATTAAAATTATGAATATAAATTCAGATG
>NZ_JAVXRL010000004.1:0-97990 GCF_036643715.1 Clostridium sp.
TACCTTTGGATACTTTGTTCCTATTTTTATATGACCAATCTTTTCGTATAGTTTTGCATTTGGAAGTGCTGCAACTATAAATTTACACACACCAAGTTTTAAATCTAAAACCTCAAAATAGTCTTTTTCACTTTCAAGAAGCGTATCCTTACCAACTACTCCAATGTCAGCGACACCATGTTCTACGTAAGTTATGGAATCTTTAGCTTTAACTAAAAAATATTTTACATCTTCTTTTGTGTCATTAAAAACAAGCTTTCTTCCTTTATTTTTAAGTTCATCTATGCCGTATCCAACTTTCTCTAAAATCTTTACAGTATCGTTCTCAAGACGCCCCTTAGTTAATGCAATACTTATGCTCATTCTAAGTCACCCCCACTATATACATAAAAAAAATCATCATCATTTTCTTTTAAAAATATTTTAACTCTACTTCCAGAACTCCTTAATTTGTTACTCTCACTAATTGCTTGTACTAAATTATTTTTTCCATAATAAATAGTACATTCTTGTATTTTTGCATCTTCATTTAAACATTCCTTTTCCCAAATTAAATCAACATTAATTGAAAATCCAACTGCCGGCAAATCCCGACCAAAGGATTTTATTAAATTATCATACCGTCCCCCACTTAAAACAGCAGCCCTTGCACCATTTACATATCCTTTAAATATTATTCCTGTGTAATAATTAACCCCTGGAACCATACCCAAATCAAAAGTTATATTATTTTCATAGCCTAATTTATTTAAAATTTCATTTATTCTTTTTAAATATAAAAGAGTATCCTTTATCCTATTGTCAGTTGTCATTTCAATTTCTTTATCTAATATTGTTTCATCTCCAAAAAGCCACGGTAATTTTTTTAAAAAATTTTTACTACTTTCTTGTATATTTAATCCATTTAAAAAATCCTCTAATTCAATTAAACTTTTACCTTCAATTAGAACTGCTAACTTTTCTCTTTCACTTTCATCTATTTTTGTTTGCTCAAATAATGAATTGAAAAACTTAATATTACCTATTTCAATTTTAAAATCTTTTATATTTAAATTTTCAAATGCTTGAAGTGCTGCAGTTAATATTTCAATATCTCCTTCTAATTCCTTAGCTCCAACAAGTTCAACTCCACAGTCAACATATTCATTTTTCTTACCACCAAATGTTCTATTTACCCTAAAAACATTTGATGTATATCTAAGTCTAATAGGTGGCTCCACTTCTTTCATCTTTGTACTTATAACTCTACAAATTGGCACTGTCATATCAGGTCTTAGTGAAAGTATTCTGCCATTACCATCAAAAAATTTATAAACCTCTTCTTCATTAATACCTTCTTTCCCCCTAAAGAAAGTACTATAATACTCTATCGTTGGAGTAATTACTTCATCATAACCCCATTTATCAAATGTATTCTCTAAGCTACTTATTATACTTTTCTTTCTCCTGCATTCATTAAATACTAGATCTCTAGTCCCTTCTGGAATTACATTTTTACTTATCATACATTCGCCCCTAACCATTACTTTATTACGCTAAATCGCTAAATCATTAATATAATAATAAATTACCAATTTATGTATGTCAATCTTTTTTATTTTTAAGCACTACAACATACATGTTAGAATTATCTATAATAAGCTCTTTATCTAAATAATCTTTTGTTATATACGCAACTTCTTCTCCTTTAATTAAGTCTATAGATATTCTTTTCGCCTCACTATTTTTACTATGGATATTATTTATTTTTTCCCTGCTAAAATTATGACATATAACTAATCGCCCATTATTAGCTAATAGACCACTTAAATTTTTAAGTATTTTTCTTTGGTAAACTAGGTGTGGAAACGCATTAAATATTATTATTAACTCAAACTCTCCACTATTTATTTCATATATGTCCTCACATAAATATTCTATATTCTCTTTATCAAATTTTTCCTTTGCTATTTCTATCATTTTAGAAGATATATCAACACCTAAAATATATTTTGGATTATATTTTAATAAATAGCTTTCTAATATGCCTGTACCACAACAGACATCTAATATTCTACTGTCTTCCTTTACGTTTATAACTTCAAGTATTTCTTCTATACGTTCAGTGCTACTTCTTTCATCCCACGTATCTGCCATTTCATCAAAAAATTTCTTAACTCTATGCATTTACAAATCCCCTCTTTTTTAAACTTTTATAAATTAATGGTATTAATACTATTTGAATAATAATTCCAGGAATAGATGTAACAAACGCGCCTATAATAAAAGATGAAAATACAAATGTATTTTTAAAGAGTCCAAAAAATATTATATTTCCAATAAGAGCAACTATTCTTCCAGCTAATAAGGTTATTATAAGTGAAGTAATTATATTATATTTTTTAAGTAAAAATCCAAGCACTCCCCCATAGCATGCAAGCTCTAAGCTCATAATAATTCCAACTGGAATTAGTGGTGGCATTCCAGTTAATACTGAAGATACTATCGGCACTATAAAACCACAAATCATTCCATATTTATAACCACATACTATCGCGCATATTAAAACTGGTATATGCATAGGTAAAAACATATTTCCAGCCATATTTGCAGTGTGAAATATAGATGGTAGTGCAATTCCAATTCCTATAAACATTGCTGTAAATACAATGTTTTTTGTAACTGTAGATTCTTTAATATTTTCCATTTAAACCCCTCCTAATATATATAATTTATCTTATTACATTAATTTACTTATTAGTATTAATTATACATACACTTTTTTACTTTTACAATTTTAAAAATAAAAAAGCACTAGAAAGTTTATTCTTTCTAGTGCTTTTAATACTATTAATTTTATAACTCTATATCTTGTGGCTTTCCAAAGAATTCATAGTTTCTGTTTTCTTTTGGAACTCCAAGGTCTTTAAGATATTTGTTTAATAACTTCATGAATATTGGAGGTCCACAGAAGTAGAACTCCCCGTTTAATGGTAAATTATCTTTAATCCACTCTTCTGAAATATATCCTTTTACATCGTAATCTTTACCAATTACATCACTTTCTAATGGGCTATCAAAAAATACTTTATGAGTAACTAACCCCTTTTTAGCATATTCTTCAATTTCACCTGATAATGCTTGTAATCTTGAGTTTTGATTACATTCTACAAAGTATATTTTATTTCTTTTTCCTACAGCTTCATGTAACATAGATAAAACTGGAGTTATGCCAATTCCTCCACTTAATAAAACTAAAGGTACTTCTTTTGGCTTATCCTTTAATACAAAATTACCAAAAGGCATTCTAACACCTATTGTATCTCCCACTTTAGCTTTATCATGCATATATGAGCTTACTTTTCCACCTTCAATTCTCTTTATACTTAATCTATAATAATCATTATTTGGTTTTAAAGATAAGCTATAAGTTCTAATAAGACCATCATACTCTTTATCATCACTATTAATTCTTATAGGCAAAAATTGTCCTGCCTTATGTGCGATAACCTTGCTTCCGTCACATGGTACCAAATAAAATGATTTTACTTCTGGATTTTCTGAAACTATTTTTTCTATCTTAAACTCTTTTACACCACTCCATGGTTTTGCTATATTTTCAGTCATTATACTTCCCTCACCTTCTCTTGTTTTTTTACTTTTATTATACTTATATTATATCACTTTCTATAAATCTAATATGTATACAAATATAAAATAAAAAAGACTAAACTTTAATTATTTTTAAAGTTTAGTCCTCATAATTCTTATTAATTTGAACTTATATAAGTGTATATTTCTTTAGCAAGTGGTGTAATTATTTTACTTGCATCTCTATATTGCTTGTTTTTAATAAGTTCCTCTGACTCTTTTATTTTACTTTCAATTTCTTTTCTCTTTGCCTCATCAATTCTTTTTAAATTGATACTCTTTATATCATCTAATTGCTTTGTAAGCTTTGCTTCATCTTCTTTTTCTGCCTTTGCAACTAACGCATTCATTTTACTTTCAATTTCTGGCATCGCCTTTACATTTCTGTATTCTATAGCTTGCTTGCTTTGCTTTATTAAGCTTGCGTATTCTTTATCATCACTACCAATTATGTATTGTGAAAATTCGCCTTCCTTACTTAATAAATATTGTTTAAAGCTTTCAACCTTTTTAGTTTGACTTTCTGTAACTGCAACTAAACCTGTTACAACAACTACTGCAATTATTATCCCTATTATTATCTTCTTCATATAATTCATTCACCTTCAAAAATATAGTCTTTTGTCTATTTTACACTAAAGTTATATATAAATTGTTTTCATATTTTTAAACATTTGTTAAAACTTTATTACAATTTAACTTAAATGAAACTCCTCAAAAAATTTATTTAAATAATTTTCCATATAATCTGTTCTTTCTTTGGCTATTACTTTTCCGCTATTTGTAATCATATCACTTTCTAACTTAAGTAATTTTTCATAAAAATGATGTATTATAGACTCACTCTTTTTAATTAAATTATACCCATTATCATCTAATTTAATCCTATCATTATACATATCCTCATTTATATATTGACCAAACATAAATGCTCTTGCAATTCCTATAGCTCCAATAGAGTCTAAATTATCTGAATCCTTTAAAGCTATAGCCTCAATCGGGATATTAATATTATAATCCTCTCCTTCAGAGAAAGAATGTTTATCTGTGCATTCAATACATAATTTTACTTTCTTTATAATATCCTTATGCAAATTAAGTCTTATACAAAGTTCATAAAATACTATACCCATTTCATGAGAATGTCTAAGTTCCTCATTACAATCAACTTTAAGTCTATGAATATCATGCATATAGCTTGCTAAACATATTATATCCTCATCACCATTTAAATTTTCTTTTTTATTTATATATAAAGCCATTTTATATACTCTATCTAAATGATATATATCATGAGCCCCATCTTTACAATGTTTATTAATTAATTTTAGCATTTCTTCTCTTACTAAATTATAATACTTACTCATACCATAGTTCCCCACATTCTATAATTTATTAAACATTCTACTCTTTTAAAGCTAACTCTCTTATTTTATCACCAGCTAGTCTATATACTGTCCATTCACTCATAGGAACAGCTCCCATGCTCTTATAGAATTCTATAGATGGAGTATTCCAATTTAAGCAACTCCACTCCATTCTCTCACATTTTGCTTCATATGCAATGTTTGCAATAACTCTAAATATCTCTTTCCCAATTCCACGCCCTCTATATTCTGGTTTTATATATATATCTTCCAGATAAAAACCTGCTTTACCTATAAAAGTTGAATAATTAAAGAAATATAGTACATAACCTGCTTCCTTGCCATCAACTTCAGCAATCATAACCTCAGCTTCTCTTTTTTCGAAAATAGATTCTATTATGCTATCTTCAGTTGCAACTACTTCATCTAACATATTTTCATAAACTGCAATCTCCTTAATAAGTCCTAATATTAAAGAAGCATCCTCCCTTGCAGTTTTTCTAAGCTTAAACCCATCAATTTTAGTATTTATATAATTCATAATACCCCTCCCAATCCACATATAATATGTTATATTATACCATCTACTTCTTGTAACTTAAAGGTTTAAAAGTAGATCAATATTAAAAGAGCAACTTATAAACCATTAAGATTTATAAGTTGCTCTTTTTAAATGTATCTATTTATTCCATAGCTACAAAATCAACTTTTTCAACATGATTCATAGATGATAAACTATCTAAAAATACAGATATATCACACTCTAAATGTGACATGTCTATAGTTATACTTAGATTAGCAGATCCTCCTATTGGAATACCCTGGTCAATTGTTAGTATGTTTCCACCTTTATCAGATATATGATTTAATATATCTGATAAAACACCTTTTTTGTGCTGTATTATCATACTGAAAGTCATCTTTCTTCCTTGTATACTTTCAACAAATTCAAAAACATGATCTTTATACTTGTAATAAACACTTCTGCTTATTCCGATCATTTTGGTTGCTTCTGTAATTTCTTTTATTTTACCTTCTTTAAGTAACTTCTTTACTTCTAATACCTTTTCGTATACATCTGGTAAAACCTTTTTATCAACAACTAAATAATTACCTTTCATTCGTTACCACCTTCTATAACAATTGCCCCCTTGTTATCTTTAGACAGTTCTAAAACTTCAAAGTTAAGTCCTTCTCTTTTTAATACTTCTTTTATCTTATTGCTAAAGTCGCTACCTTTTAAAACTATTGCCATTATAGTTGGCCCCGCACCGCTTAAGAAAGATGCTAATGCCCCATTATTATATGCTTCTTTCTTAATAATATCAAACTTTTTTATTAAACTTCCCCTATAAATTTCATGAACCCTATCAGTACAAGCATATTTAAGTATATGATCGCTTCCATTTGTAAGTGCTGTTACTAATAAGGCTACCCTACCAATATTAAAAACCACATCTTCCATGCTTATATTTTTCTTTAGAACACTTCTTGCTTTTTCAGTTGATAACTTAAAATCTGGTACTATTGCAACAAATTTTAAATCACTAGCTACTTTCACTGTATCATAAATTGTTTTTCCATCTTCCTTTATTGCAATTACAACTCCCCCAAGAAGTGCTGGTGCAACATTATCTGGATGTCCCTCAATTTCAACTGCAAGATTTAAAAGTTCATTTTCTGATAATTTATTTCCCATTATACCATTTGCTCCAATTAATCCTGCAACTATGCAGCTAGAACTACTTCCAAGCCCCCTTGAAATCGGTATATGTTGTTTAATAATTGAGATTTTCAATCCTTTTACTTTATAATTGTATTTTTCAAAACATCTAATCATTGCTGTATATATAATATTTTCTTCATTACAAAATTCTTCTTCTATTCCTTCAAACTGAAGCCCCTCTTCAATCTCACTGAAAGAATACTCATTATATAAGTTTAAAGCAATCCCTAAAGAATCAAAACCAGGCCCCATATTTGCAGAAGTAGCTGGTACTCTTACTTTAATCATACTAATCCTCACCTTCTAAATACGAGATTAGTTCATCTTTCATAAGTTCTTTAGCACATTCATCTTTATGTCTTACTTCTTTAAACTTTAAATTAGACAAACACTTCGGTATTGCACTGCTACTTTGTTGAAATAAAGCTTTAAGTACTTCAAAGTCATCCATAAATTCCACATCAATTCCTAAAGAATTACATATACTTCTCGGAAACTTATAAGGACTTGCAGTTGATGCTATTAAAACTTTTCTATCATCCATAGTTTTTTTCTTATATTTATCATATACAACATATGCTACAGCTGTATGAGTGTCCATTAAGTAATTTTTTTTAAAAAATTCCTTCCTTATACCTTCATACACCTCTTCTTTAGTTGAAAAATCTCCATAAAAGTCTTTTAGAAAGTCTTTCATCTCATCATTTATTTTATATGATCCACATTCTGAAAGTTCATTCATAAGCTTATTTATCTCTTTTGAATCTCTTCCACTAGCTTCATACAGTAATCTCTCTAAATTAGAAGATACAAGTATATCCATTGATGGTGACTCAGTTAAAATAAGTTCTCTTTCCCTATTATAAATTCCATTCTTAAAGAAATCAGTAAGAACGTTATTTTCATTTGATGCACATATAAATTTATGAATAGGTAGCCCCAGTTGTTTTGCATAATATGCTGCTAGTATATTACCAAAGTTTCCAGTTGGAACAGCAACATTTATTTCTTCACCTTCTTTAATCTTATTTTTATTTAAAAGATTAAAGTATCCATAAAAATAATAAACTATTTGTGGAATAAGTCTTCCTATATTTATTGAATTTGCAGAAGATAAAATATAGCCTTTATCTTTTAATTCTTCTTTAAGTTCATTATCATTAAATATATCCTTTACTCCTCTTTGTGCATTATCAAAATCGCCTATAATAGCTATTACTTTAAGATTTTCACCTTCTTGAGTAATCATTTGCCTCTTTTGAATTTCACTTACTCCATCCCTTGGATAATAAACAACTACTTTAAATCCTTCAATATCTTTGAATCCTGAAAGAGCTGCCTTCCCCGTATCCCCTGATGTTGCTGTAAGTATAACAATATCCTCTTCAATTTTACATACCTTTTTTGCTTCCTTCATTATTTGTGGAAGAAATAAAAGTGCTGCATCTTTAAATGCACATGTAGGTCCATGATATAGTTCTAAAAATTCATTTTTTACTTTAACTTTAAATTTTTTCTTGTAAGCATTTGTAATAGCATTTTTCAAATCATCTTCTTCAATATCAGTAAAGAATCTTCTTATAATATAAAATGCAATTTCTTCATAACTTGCTTGCCTCTCTTGTATTAAATCACCATAAATATTTGGAAAGCTATCTGGAACGAATAAGCCCCCATCTTTTGCAATTCCTTTAATAATTGCTTCCGATGCTCTTATTCCTTCTTCTGCCCCTCTCGTACTTCTAAAAATCATTATAATCACCCCAAAATCATAATTTTAGAAAAATTCCCCTTATTTTATATATAATATCATGTGTTTTCTGTAAACACAACTGTATTTCTTTTAGAAACATCCATTGATTACATTTACATTTTATTAAAGCTCTATATTTCTAAATATATCTACCATTTTTATCCATATAAACATAAAAAATAAGGTAATCATTATTGACTACCTTATTTTACGCATTTCGAATTATAATTGTTCATTAAATTCCATTCCCTATGCAGTTTAATATAATTCCACCCTTTATTGAGACATTATTATTTTTAACAAATTCTTTAGCATCTTCTATTTTCACTTTAATTACTTCTATTTCCTCATCATCTTCAACATTATCAGTGTTAGGTTCTCCGTACACTTCCATCTTGACAATAGCTGTTGTTTCATCTGTCATTCCAACTGATGAGTAGCTTGGTTTTAAGAAAACTTCATAACTTGATGCTTTGAGACCTGTTTCTTCATATAATTCTCTTTTTGCTGCTTCTTCCATCGATTCACCATCATCTATTATTCCTGCTGGTAACTCATAAATATAATCATCAATAGCTGGTCTATATTGCTTAATTACTATAACTTCATCTTCTTTTGTAATTGGAATTATCATAACTCCATCAGCTCTACTATGATCTTTTGTAACGCAGGATAAATTTTTTTCATCTCTTCTGCTTGCAACAAAATATTTTTTCTCATTTCCTTTTTTATTTTCTAGTTGTAGTTCATACATGTTAAGAAACTTATTGTTAGTTTGCTTTTTAATACTTAACCTCTTCATCACTTATCACTCTTTCCTTATTACATAATCTTTTATATTTACACTTATTACATTTATAATCTTCTTCACACATAATAAATGTATCCTTCTCTTTTGGAATATTAAGCTCTTCATCTTTTAATAAAGCATTTATTACGTTTATCTCTAACGATATTCTATTTTTGATATTTATTATATCTTCATCTGTAAATTCATATTCAGAAGATTCTCCTGTAAGTAAATATTCAACTCTGCCTTTTATTTTAGTAACAGGGACTTTATATTTTTCCATTACATATATTAAATAAACTAGAAGCTGTTCTCTATCTTCTTCATTCGGCTTACCAGTCTTCCAATCTACTATTATAACGTTCCCTTCTTTATCTAAATATAATAAATCTATAAGTGAAAATACTTTAACACCTTCAATTAAAAAATAATCAAAATCTCCTTCATCAACTTCTAATATATCTAAATATTCTCCTCTATTTAAATCAAAGAAAGTTTTACTTTCAAAGAAATTTTCAACGCACTGTTCAATTCTTTCTTTTATTTCTAAAATATCATCTCTTTCTAACTTTCCATCATAATAGTATTCTAAAAGCATTTGGCCTTTAGGATAATTATCCCATTTAACTATACTGTCCTTCCTACTACTTTGTTTAACGACAACATTTAAATTTGTTCTTACAAAATCTTTAAGTGCATCAACATCAATTTCTTTATCTATATTATTCTTCTTGAAATCAATAATATTCTTAATTGCTTTATGAAGTATATCTCCAAACACTAACCATATATTAGTTAATTTTTTAAGTCTCCATGCATATTTCTGCTCATTTGAAGCTTCATATTCCCAGCCTCTATGGGAGCCATAATAAGTATAGTAATATTCTCGCAAGCAAGATTTTATTGTCTTAATTCTTGAAATACTCCATGACTTTTCTGGATATTCTTTTATAATGAACTCTCTTTTTGCCATAAATCCCTCCAAATTAATAATAAGTTAGTTCTTTAAATATCTATACATTCATTACAAATGTCATTACTACTGAACTTATTATAAAAAATCCTAATATAATTGTTATTACTATTGCCTTTTCATTTCCATAATTGAAGTCAAATCCCATTCCCATTCTTCTCTCAATTAGTAATGCTGGATCTTTTTTATTGTAATAGAATACTCCCCATTTAAACTTATCATCATCATCAGTATAATATTCTTTTGAATCGCTATCATACTTCTTATAAACATCTTTATTTTTGCTCATTAAATATATTGTATATATTGTAACATATATTACCATTCCAAATGTTAATACCATAGTAATATCAAAACTAGTTTTATTAGGTTTAACAATTCCTAAAGTTAATAGAACTACCCATAACATTATTATTGATAATGAAAAAGCTGTACCACCCATCATACTATTTAATGCTTTCCCACTTATCTCTTTCTTTTCTTGTATTTGATAATAAGTTCCACCATTTAATCTAGCGCTTTTTCTTTTTTTATAATCTAGCGCTGTACAGAAATACATAATAAAAACTAATATTATACTCATAATTGGAATCATAAATAATTCTATTTTTCCTAAAGTAGTCTTTAAATCAGCAAATCCGTCTGGTTCTCCATTAAATCCAAAATGTATTGGCACAAGATCTGGTAGACTGCTATATTTAACTATAGTAAGCACTAATGTAATTATTGCAATTGCAAATGATGCTATAAACCATCTTTTTCTTATATCATAATTATTGTTATCATCAATATTTTTTTTAGAACTTTTTATTTCTATATAAACTTTATTTTCGAATTCTTTTTTCCAACCTATTTCTTCTTTTACCTTTTTCATTTCTTTATTTGCTAAAGAATATAGGTAAAACTGTAAAAATATTATTATAAATATATAAATTAAGCTTACCCAAGCTTTTGGTATTTTAAATATCATAATTGAAAATATAATAGTTAGTAAAATTACGCTTATTACCGCTCTCTTTTTATACTCTCTATCAATTAATTTTATTTTCTCATCTCTTCTATATTTGTTTGGTACTCTAACACCATAAACTATTCCAGTATAGTTGAAATTATTTATATTAAGTGACATACCAATAAATAATATAAACATTGTGCCAATAATAATTTCATAAGTTAAAGCTAATTCATTTGAGCCCATAATAATCCCCTCCTATTTATTAAACTTGTCATATTCTTTTTCAATTAAGTTTACTAATTCCTCTTTCTTAATTCCTCTTGCATAACATTCTGCAACTCTGATTTCAAATTCTCTTTCTAATTTATATTTATAATTTTTAGTTGTATCTTTTAAGTTTAGAGATATAAAGGCTCCCTTCCTCTTATCAATTTGTATGAATCCTTCTTCTTTTAATGCATTATAACTTTTGTTTACAGTGTGCATATTTACTCCGATACTCACAGCTAAACTTCTAACTGAAGGTAAGTCATCTCCATCTTCTAACTCCCCAATTGCTATTCCTTTAACAATCTCGTTTCTTATTTGACTATAAATTGGTTCTTCTGAATCAAAATCAATGCTTAAAATCATTATTTTCCTCCTTTCATACCTGTTATAGTATATGTATAACAATCTGTTATATTTATACTATAACAGATTATTATTTATTTCAATATTTTTATATTTTAAATCTTAAATATTTCTAAATGATATGTATTATTTATAATAACTTATTGATTAATACATATCATTATCATATACTATCTATACTTAGATGTTATTGAAAAAATTTATATAGGAGGTTAATTTATGAAAAAATTATATAAGGTTCCTAGTCTAGGCAAAATAAGCGGTGTTTGCCAAGGTTTATCAGAATACTTTAATGTTGATGTAACTTTAATAAGATTACTTTGGGTTATATTAGGTTTTATATCTTGTGGTGCTGCCATTTTCGGATACATAGCTTGTATTCTTATAATCCCTAATAAAGAGGATGTTATTTAAGAGCCTTTTAAAGTGCTCTTTTTTTTTGTATTTTTTAAATTTTCAGAATATATTTACTTTAATTGGTCAAGCCCTCTATTTCTGCCAAAGTAAATTTTATTAAATAAATCTTCGATAATTTTTTAACAATAACTATTGAAACCTAAAGTTCTTCATTGTAAAATATATAGGTCGGTATTCTTAATGAAACTGAACGCAAATTACAAAATTATATAATTGTTTTTTGCCGAATTATATCCTTATTAAGGGGAATAAGAACGGAGGGTTTAAAAAATGGAAAGAAGTACATCACACAGAACACTTGGACTTCGCAAAATGGTAATCGTAGGTATGCTATCAGGTATATCAATATTCATGGGTCTTACAGGACTTGGATTTATTCCACTTCCATTTATGAAGGCAACAATAATGCATATACCAGTAATAATTGGTGCTATTATTGAAGGACCTATTGTAGGGGCGCTTGTAGGAATGGTCTTTGGGCTATTTTCAATGTATCAAGCATTTACAGCTCCAATGCCAACATCATTTATTTTCTACAATCCTATAATTGCAATTGTTCCAAGAGTATTAGTGGGCATTGTTGCTTACTATGTATATCGTGCACTTAAAAATAAATTTAAAAAGGAATCTATACCAATTGGTGTTGCTGCAGTTCTTGCAACAATAACTAATACAGTAGGTGTTTTAGGATTTACTTATGTATTTTACTTAGAACAATACTCTAAAGCTATTGGTATATCCACATCAGCAACTGGAACTGCTCTTGCTACTATAGGAATTACAAATGGTATTCCAGAAGCTTTATTATCAGCAGTTATTACAATACCAGTAGTTATGACACTTAAAAAAATTAAAAGATAATGAATTTTATGCTCCTATATTTTATAGGAGCTTTTAATATACCATATTAAAAAGGAGCTTATTATGAGAGAAATTAAATTTACTGATATAGATAATATAAAACTTGGTCATTCACAAAATGAGGAAGGAGGAACTGGTTGTTCTGTTATTATATGCAAAGATGGTGCAACAGGTGGCGTCGATGTTCGTGGTGGCGCACCTGGAACTCGTGAAACTGATCTTTTAGATCCATCTGAAATGATAGAGAAAATCCATGCAGTTGTTCTATCAGGTGGAAGTGCTTTCGGTTTAGATGCCTCTTCTGGAGTTATGCAATATTTAGAAGAACATAATGTTGGCTTTGATGTTTCAGTATGTAAAGTTCCAATTGTATGCCAGGCTGTCTTATTTGATTTAACTTTTGGCGATCATAAAATAAGACCAAATAAAATAATGGGGTATAATGCCTGCTTAAATAGTGAAAGCTACGAAGATGACATAAATGGAAATATTGGAGCTGGCTATGGCGCAACTGTCGGCAAAATATTAGGACCTCATACTTCTATGAAAGGTGGTCTTGGTACTTATGCTGTTGAAGTTAATGGTCTTCAAGTTGGTGCTATAGTTGCTGTTAACTGTTTAGGCGATGTTGTTGATCCCTCTAATTCAAAAATTATTGCTGGTGCTTTAAACAAAGAAGATAATACATTTTTAAATAGTGAATCTATTTTAATTAATAATATTAAAAATAAAAAGGAACCATTTAAAGGTAATACTACAATTGGATTAATTGTAACTAATGGTATATTCACTAAAGCTCAATCTAAAAAAATTGCATCTATGGCTCATAATGGCTTTGGAAGAACTATGAGACCTGCTCATACTATGTTTGACGGAGACACGATATTTACTATGGCAACAAACAAAGTTGAAGCTGATGTAACTACTGTAGGTATGCTAGCTGCTAACGTTATGGAAAAAGCAATTATTAGAGCTATAAAGGAAGCAAGATCATTAAAAGGTGTTATATCTTTTAATGATTTAAATAGATAATTGGATTATTTATCCTAATGATATTTAAAATTCCATAATTACCTTAAATATAATAGTTTAGGATTCCTCCTAGGGCACATACTATGAGTGTAAAGTAAATCAAACAAACTTTACAAATTAATTTATCTCGTAAGGAGGAATGTAACATGGCACAAAAATTAGTACCAGAAGCAAAAAACGGATTATCAAAATTCAAGAATGAGGTAGCTAATGAAATGGGCGTTCCATTTTCAGACTACAACGGAGATCTTTCTTCAAAACAATGCGGTAGCGTTGGTGGAGAAATGGTTAAAAGAATGGTTGAACAATACGAGAGTACAATTAAATAATCACTAAACAAGAAAAAATGGTAGAATTTATTCTACCATTTTTTCTTTTACAAGTACTTTATTTTTGAGTCTGTAAGTTATATCTGAATTTTTGGCTATATCATTATTATGAGTAACCATAATTAAGCATTTGTTTTCTTTTTCAACAATATTTCTAAAAAGCTTAATTATATCCTCTGATGTTTTCTCATCTAAATTACCAGTTGGTTCATCGGCTATTATAATTTCTGTTTCTGATACTAACGCTCTTGCAATGGCTACTCTTTGTTGCTGCCCACCACTTAGTGTTAGTACCTTTTGATTACACTGCTCATCTGAAAAACCAACTTTTTTTAACATTTCTAATGCTCTTTCTTTTTCATTTTTAACTTTCAATCCTTTTATTGAAATAGCTGAAATAACATTTTGCAGTGCTGTCATATAAGTTAATAAATTATACCCTTGGAATATTATTGATACACATTTATTTCTAAAGTTTGTTAATCCTATTTCATCTATACTTTTTCCACAATATAATATTTCTCCATCTTTTCTTTTATCAAGACCTGAAATCAAAGATAAAAATGTTGTTTTACCACTTCCTGATGGTCCTATAACTGTATAAAACTTTCCTTTTTCAAAATCAACGCTTAAATTATCTATTATTTTTTTATCTTTATCGTACCAATATGAAACTTCTTTAAGTTCTAATATTTTTTCCATATAATCACCCCTAATCATGCCTACTTAATATTTCTTTTGGTTGTAATTTCATAATGCTTATTGATGGTAGTAATATTCCTATAAGACATATTAATATGGCAATTCCACTCATTTCTAAGTAATCCATTCCTGTTACACTTACATTTAAATCATCTACAACTTCAACTTTAGATGATTCTATATTATTTGGTCCTCTAAAGCTACCTATTCCCATTTCTCCACCAGGCATGCCCATTTCTCCACTAACACTATTTTTACTTTCTTCTACAGCTGTAACTTCTTTTGAAATTAACTTATTTGCCATAACATTACTTATTGAATTGCCAAGCACCGCTGCAGTTCCAAGTGCTAAAACTAAAATCAATAATACTTCAACTATAAACTGTGATATTACTTTATATTTCTTTTCTCCTAGTGAAAGTAATATTCCAATTTCATTTCTTCTCTCTTTTATAGAAAGCATAATTATTAGTGCAAGAATTAATGCACCACAAACTCCAACTATAATAACAGTAGTTTTTGCAAATGAAGCTACATTTTCTATTGGTTTAATCATCTGCTCGTACTCTCTACTATTTGCATCTAGCTTATATTTATCAAAATCAATGTCCAAATTTTTACCGTTTTCTAAAAACGTATCTACATTTACAGGATCATCTAAGTAAAAGACCGCACTATCTACTTTATCTTTATAGTCTGATCCTTTTAATGTATTAGCTACAGTATATGGAGTATAAATCTTATTATATGGATTCATAGCTTCGTTTCTCATAGCACCTTCATTTATTTCTGAAGTACTCTCATATATTCCTATAACTTTAAGTTTAACTTCTTCATCTGTATTTGTTGTTGACTTAACTTTTATTTCATCTCCAACTTTCAAACTATTTTGTTCTGCTAAAGTCTTTTCTATAACAGCAACATTTTTATCTTTATCTTCGCTTGTAATTCCTGTTCCTGAAGTTAAAGTAGATTCACCACTTGTAAATGCACTTACTCCATCTAAGCTTAAAACTCCATCAATGCTTACATTTCCCATGACTCTATTACTATCTGATGGCATTTTCATTCCAAATTCATTATTACTACTTTGACTAGTTGTACTTTCACTACTAGTTATAGGGTTAAATCCATCTGCAACACCTTCTGTTGATGATGTGATATTATATCCTGTAATATGATTTAACGTTAAAACTTTATTAACATCCGCAATTGAAATTGGAGTCCTCTCCATCTTAAATGCCTCTTTACCGCCTCCCTCTGACCTCATTTGCTCTTTTAACTTCTCCATATTAGGAGAAAGAGTTACTGTAGCTCCAAGTTTTTGCCTTGCTAATACTTCAGATTTTTCTGTTGCACTTTGGATTGATAATCCTGAAAGTACGAATACACAAATTGTTGTCATTACAAAAAATAAAATTGCGGATTTACCTATTCTCTCCTTTACACTTAAATATGCCCTAAATAAAAAATCCATGTTTTCCCCTCTTTCCTTTTTGGTATGTTTATATAATAACTATACAAACTGTAAGTAAAGTGAAGCGAACATGAATTCTATATGAAATTAATTATTTTAATTTAAATTGAATATTAAATATGAAATACCCAAGTTCTGTACTTATGTTGTAATCAATATCTTCATGCATATCTAAAAGTGTTTTTACTATATAAAGTCCTAGACCATTCCCTCCAGTTTCTTTATTTCTTGATTTTTCTACTCTATGGAAAGCTTTAAATAAATCTGCTTTATCAACTTCTGAAATTTCATTACATTTATTAATTATTTGTATAGCACCATTTTTTTTAACATTTATATTTATTTCACTATCTTTAAGTGCATATTTAAAACTATTGTTTATTAAGTTAGATAATACTTTCTTTATTATATTTTTATCACCAAATACATTTAAATCAGCCTCTTCAGTTATCTTTAATTTCAATCCTCTCTCATTTCTTAAAAACTTATGAGAACATATAACTTCCTCGATTAATTTATTTAGATTAAATATTTCTTTTCTTAAAGAAACCTCTTCTTCATACTTTGCAAGATTTATTATTTCTGAAACTAAATCCTTAAGTTCTAATGCACTATCTAAACTTTCTCTTAAATATTTATCCCTATCTTTATATGGGCCTATATTATAAATCATCCCTTCAAGTTGACCATTAATAACAGTTATAGGTGTCTTTAATTCATGTGATATTGCTTTTATAAAATCTCTTCTTCTCTTATCTTGTAATTTTTCCTTTTCTATATCACTTAATAATTTCTTATTTACATTTTCAAGATTCCCAATAGTATCTTGAAGATTTGTGCTTATTAAATTAATACTACTTGAAAGTTCTGCTATTTCGTCATCTCCAGAAAACTTCAGCTTTTCATCAAAATTAAGCTTTGATATTTTCTTTGCTACACCATTTATTTTAAGTAAGGGTTTACTTATTACAGCTGAATATATATAAGCTGATAGTATTCCTATGCATATTGTTATTAATATTATAATTGGGAGTATTTTTATCATTATTCTTTTCCCATCATTAAATATTTTAGTTGGTGTATGTATAGTAATAGTACATTCTTTTCCTATTGCTTTAAAATAAAACTGTTTATTTATAGATATTTCTTCATCTTCTCTTTTGAGTTCTTTAAAGGGCTTCCTATTAAATTCATCCATCATCGGTTTTCCAATGAATCCATTAGAAACATATACAAGATCTCCATATACTGTTGTTATTATGACCATACTTCCATTTTCATAAGAAAATGTATTAAGTTCATCTATGTACCCCGTATTTGTATCTTTTTCAAGCTTACTAACAATTTGTTCTGTTGAATTTTTTATATTATTTTGTTTTATACTTAAATACACATTTGGAATTATTAAAAATAATGCGGTATATATTGCTATAGATGTTATAAGTACTAACGACGTTGAAATTATAAATAATTTACTTTTAACTCCAATATCATTCCACTTATTTTTTAAGTACATATCCAACCCCCTTAACTGTATTTATACACTCCTTAGGTATTTTTTTTCTTATGTTCTTAATGTGAGCATCAATTACTCTCATATCACCATAGTAATCATATCCCCAAATTTTATCCATTAACATCTCCCTCGATACTACCGTTGGATAATTTTCTATCATCATCTTTAATATATTGAACTCTTTTAAAGTGAATTCTATTTCATCACCATCTATATAACATTTATAAGTATTTATATTTAAATCGATACAATCAAATTTTAATATATCGTCATTATTACTTCTTTCACTTCTTCTAAGGACGGCTTCTACCCTCTTTATTAATACATGAAAAGAAAATGGTTTTGTTATAAAGTCATCTCCCATTGCATCAAATGCTTTTATTTGGTCTTCATCTTCATTTAATGCAGTTAGAAATATTATCGGCACATCACTTTCTTCTCTTATTAAGTTGCATAAACCATATCCATCTAACTTTGGCATCATAATATCTAATATGATTAAATCATAATTATCTTCTTTAAATTTTGAATATCCTAAAATCCCATCACTTGCACTATGTACGTTATAGTTTTCACTTTTCAAAAACTCAACTATAAGCTCTCTTATTTTTGAATCATCTTCAACTACTAAAACATTCTTCACCTTTAAACAACTCCTCTTTAGTATAATTTTATCATTAAGAAGTTTATTTTTTATCAATTTCACAGAGAATTCACATTGAAACTAACATATTTTTTAAATTATTGTTATACTTCATCTTACCGTGTATAATATCCTTATATATCAATCAACTGTAAAAATGTGGTTGTATAAATACATTTCATTTGAAAGGGGTTACTAATTTGAAAGACTTAACCAAAAAGCTAAAGACTTACTTATTATTATCTACGTATATAATAGTTTTAGCTTATCTTTTATTAAATATTAAATCTGTATTTGGAATTCTTGGTTGGACTCTTAATATTATAAGTCCATTTATTATGGCAATTGCTATTGCCTTTATTTTTAACATTCCAATGAAAATATTCGAAAATACTGTCTTTAAATTTATGGATAATAGTAAATATCCGAATTTAATTAAATTTAGGAGACCTTTATCGATTATATGTACTTTTGTACTTATTATAGGTTTACTTGCTACTTTAATTGTATTTGTAATTCCTCAACTTGTTGCTAGTATGACAACCCTTGTAGATAGCGTTCCATATTATTTAGAAGCATTTGAAAAGCTTGTATCTGATAATTTAGGTTCAATACAAGGATTTGATAAAATTTGGCAAGATGTCTTAAATGCATGGAAAGATATTCTTGGATTTGCAGGACAGTTCTTAGGTGTTACTTTCAATCACATACTTAGTATAACAATTAGTGTTACATCTGGAGTAGTTAACTTCTTCTTAGCAATTGTTTTTGCAATTTATATGCTTGCAAGTAAAGAAAAGCTTATTTTGCAAACAAAAAAAATCCTTTTTGCTTATTTAAAAAAGGATCACTGCGAAAAAATCCTAAAGGTTGGTAGAATATCAAATGAGACTTTCTCAAGCTTTATCGGTGGTCAGTGTTTAGAAGCTGTAATAATTGGTACTCTTTGCTTTATTGGTATGTGGATATTAAATATGCCGTATTCTTTATTAATTGGATTCATAGTTGGTGCAACAAGTTTAATCCCAATATTTGGAGCATTTATTGGAACTATTCCCTCAGCATTTATAATACTTTTAATAGATCCATGGAAAGCATTATTTTTTATAATATTTATAATCGTACTTCAACAAATAGAAGGAAACTTTATATATCCAAGAGTAGTTGGAAATTCAATCGGGTTATCTGCTATATGGGTAATGTTTGCAATGTTATTAGGTGGAGGAACTCTTGGGTTCTTAGGTTTATTAATTGGAATTCCAGCATTTGGAGTAATTTATAAATTATTTAGAGAACATACTAATAACAAATTAATAAAAAAAGAAATTTCAGTAACTGACTTAAGCTACAGTACTGATTCTGAAGATTAAATAAACCAATTAAAAAGCCTGTATCTAGATTTCTAGATACAGGCTTTATTTTATATATTTATTATAGTCCAGCTTCTTTAAACTTATCTTCCATAAACATAGTCGCCTTATAAATATGCCTCTTAATTATTCCAAATATTAAGAATATTACTCCGAATAAACAAAGCATTTTTATGTCATGAATAGTGTCACTCCATATAGGACCTGCAATTCCTTCTCTAAATCCATCAATTGCATAAGTAAATGGCCACAATGGTTGTAGTACTTCGAATATTTTTGGATTAGTTTGAATTGGATATATTCCCCCAGCACCAGCTATTTGGAATACCATTATTACTACTGCTATTGCCTTACCAACATTTCCAAATAATGATACAAGGGTAAATATCATAATTGTAAATACAACAGCTGACAGTAATCCCATGCCCATAAATAACGGTATATTAACAGGATGTACTCCAAGTACTAATATATCTCCAACTAATACTATTATTGTTTGTATTATAGATATTGTTAAAAATAATAATAATTTACCAAAATGCTTTTGCATTACTGATATTTTTTCACCATCTTCAAAATCTTCACATTCAGTTGTAAGTAACGCCAACATTAATAGTGATCCAACCCAAATACCAAGTACAGTATAAAATGGTGTTAATGCAACTCCAAATATACCTGCATCATAAACATCAACTGTCTTTACGTTTATAGGTGATGACATAAATGAAGCCATTGTTTCTGGGTTTTTCTTCATAGTATTTATAGCTTCGTTTAAACTTTCACTAGTTATCTTATTAGTTTCTGTTTGAACTTTTGCTATCTTACTTTTAAAGTCATCTAGCTTAGTTTTTACATCTCCCATTTGGGAAGTTGCAACATCTCCACTTGCTATTCCAAAGCTTGCAAGGGCATTTAGTTGTGGAACTATAGCTTTACTGCTCTCTAAAAGATTATTCGCAGTGTCAGTACCACTTGATAAAGTATTACCTATATTATTAAGTTCAGGTAATGTATTTCCATAGAAATTATTATTTGCTGAAGATAAATTAGTTCCAAAATTTGAATTTAGATCAGTTAAACTTTTTACGATTTTATCAGTACCTTCTCCAATTTTATTTGAATCAACTAATGTCTTTAATGACTTTAATTGCTCTTTATCCTTTGCAATAATTCCTTGAAGTCCATTTAGCTTATCAATTTGAACTTGAATAGCATGACTTGGATGTTTATCATTTATTCCTTGTAAAACACCTTTACTACTTTCTATCATACTATTTAAACTATCTAAAGTTGCCTGCATATCATCTATAGTTTTATCTATAGCTTTAATATCTTGCGTATTACTGTTCATACCATTTAAACTACTTAAAAGACTGTTGTATTTATCTGTTATAACTTGAATTTGTAATAAATCATTCTTTATTCCGTTAGATACATTTTGAATACCCATTTGTGTACTTGATATTAAATCTTTATTACCATATACCATCCCTTGGAGATCATTTATTTGCTTTGTAACTGTTGGAAGATCTCCCTTTACACTATTTAAGTATGTTGATACTTCATTAATATTTTTACTTGATGTATCTAAGTATCCTTGAATTTTATTTAAACTATTTTGAGTTTCATCAATAGTATTTTTAAGTTCTAATATATTAGACTCATTTTTCTTTACATTATCCCCAAAAGTGTTTAAATATTTAAAAGCTTCTTTATTAACTGTATCTATAAAATTATTTTTTATTTCTTCAGTCAATTTTTGTTGCGCAACATCAGTAATTTTTGTTGCTATTGCATTGACCTTTTCATTAGCCTTATATATTATATCTGGCTTCTTTGGATCTTTTGACGCCAGGCTAGTTAAATCGCTTGAGAAGTTTGAAGGTATTTCTATTAATGCATAGTAGTTCCCTTCATTAAGTCCATAATTACCTTCCCAATCAGAAACGAATCTCCAACCTATATCATTATTAGTTTTTAATTGATCAATTATTTCATTACCAACATTAATAGTTTTACCATTAAAGTTTGCTCCACTGTCATTATTTATTACTGCAACTGGTATTTGTCCAGTGTTTACATATGGGTTCCAACATGCTTTTATATTTACCCATGCGTAAAGTGATGGAATTAAAGATAATCCAATTACAATAATAATAGCTGCTGGATTTTTAATTATATTTTTTACATCTCTCTTAAAGACTTTAAATATTTTCCTCATTTTTACACCTCAAAAGTAAAAGTTAATTACTCTGCAATTCCTGATTCTTCAAATTTCTTTTCAAATTTATTAGTATATTTATGAATTCTCTCTTTGAAGAATATTCCTATTAATAAGAATACTGCTGCAAATATAAATAACATTGCAAAATCTAGTACTACCGTACTTATAAGAGGTCCACCTATTGCTTCTCTAAAACCTTCAAGACCATATGTGAATGGGAATAAAGGTTGTAATATTCTAAAGAATAGTGGATCAACTTGTATTGGATATGTTCCTCCAGATCCTGCTATTTGTATTACCATCCATATTATAGATAATGCTTTACCTACATTTCCAAATAATGATACTAATGTATAAATAATAATAGAGAATGTAAATGAACATACTACTCCAAATGCTATTAGAAGTGGTGCATTTACAGTATACACTCCAAGTATTAACTTATCACCAAGTGTTATAATAAGACCTTGTATCATTGCAAGAGAAACAAATGTAATCATCTTACCTAAATATTTTTCTCTCATCGTAAGCTTTTCGCTACCTTCAAAAGGTGTTACTTCAGTTGAAAGTAATGATGTTAAAACTAGACCTCCAACCCATATTGCTAATACTGAGTAAATTGGTGCCATTCCAGAACCATAGTTTGGAATTTTATATATTGATTCATTCTTTACGTTAAATGGATCTGAAATATACTCTCCCATAACTTCTGGATTACTTTGAAGTATTGTAACTATTTCCTCTAAATTACTATCACTTACACTTTCAAGCTTCTTACTTATATCACCAATACTTCCTTCAAAGTACTTAAGTTTTTCTTCTAGCTTACTTGTTGTATCTTTTGTTAAATTACTTCCTTCTATTGCAGTATCTATAAGCGTATCAATACTACTTACCATACCTTTTGAATTTCCTAGTAATTTGTTTGCTTCTTCTGTTGCTTTTATATAATTGTCACATATTTTTGAAATTGCACTCTTTGTTCTTGTGTTATATATATTAAGAGTTCCTTTTACATTGCTACTTGCTGAAGAATTTAATGAATTTATTTCATTTAATATACTTTCATTAAGCTTTCCTGTTTGATTAAATGAATTGCTTAAATCATCTAATCTCTTATTTTCTTCATTAAGAGAATTTTTTACATTATTTAATGAAGAAATTAATTTTGTTATATTATCATTGTTTGATAATTTATTTATTTCTGTTAAATATTTTACTAATGTATCTACATTTCCATTAATAAAACTTATCTCTTGTTTTGCCATAGATATTGTTGTACTAATATTTTGACTCCCTTGATCTTTTACAGCATTATTTAAGCTTTCTACTAATGAACTAACCTTTTTACTTGAAGTCTCTATTTGGTTTAAATTCATCTCTAAACTATTAAATGAGCTATCTAATGTGTTCTTTGTATATTTAGTTAGATCTTTTGATTGGCTAGTACCATCTTGCATTGCACTTATCCCGTTTGTTAATTGAGGAAGTGTTGCCTTAATACTATTTAAGTATGTACTTAAATTGCTTGCATTACTACTTGTACCAGTTAACGCTGAATTAATTAGACTCATATTTTTATTTACAGAAATTATTGCATTTTTCATATCTACTATTTGATTTTTATTGTCAGCTATTTTATTCCCAACTTTATTAAGTGATGAAAAAATTATTTTATTTACTGTAGATACAAAATTAGATTTTATTTCATTTATAAGTTGCTCTTCTGCAACTTCAGTAATTTTACCTGCAACTGGATTTGCCTTAGTATCAACCTTATAAATTATGTCCGGCTTTACCGGATTATCAGTTGTAAGGCTTGTCAAATTTTTCGAAAAGTCCTCAGGTATCTCTATCATCGCATAGTATTTACCACTTACTATCCCTAATTCACCTTGCTTAGAATCAACAAATTTCCATCCAATATCTTTGTTGCTTTCAAGCTCAGCTACTACTTCATCCCCCATATTAAGCTCTTTACCATCAAGTGCTGTTCCTTTATCATTATTAACTACAGCAATTGGCACCGTACTTGTATTCTCGTATGGATTCCAGCATGCTTTTATATTTATCCATGCATATAATGATGGAATAAAACATAAACCAACAATTATAATAATGGCTACTGGATTTTTAACTATAGCTTTCATATCCCTCTTGAATACAGAAAGAATATTTTTCATAATTCACCTCCAAATTTAATTAAATTTACACAATATTATTTATTCTAACAATTTTAAATGTATTGCAATTAAATTTTCTGTTAAGTTTCTATGTATATAATATTCAATATGCTACGAAATATTATTGAATATTATAATAATATTTTTGAATACTATTAATAGAATGTTTGTTTTTTTTTCATAAATTCATTACGCTATTGTGCTAAACTTATTATTATATTTAAATTTAGGAGGACTTTTATGGAAGACAACAAAAAGAAACTAACCTTGATATCATTGATACTTATGATATTCACATCCGTTTTCGGATTTACAAATATCGCTAGAGCATTCTTACTTATGGGATACTCTGCAATTCCTTGGTACATACTTTCAGCAATAACATTTTTCATACCTTATGCATTTATGCTTGCTGAATTTGGAGCTGCCTTTAGAAAAGAAAAAGGTGGAATTTATTCTTGGATGAATAAGTCTATAGGTCCTAAGTATGCTTTCATCGTTACATTTATGTGGTATACATCAAACCTTATATGGATGGTTTCAACATCTTCATCAATTTGGGTACCTTTATCTAACTTGATATTCGGGTCAGATGTTACTTACACTTGGTCACTATTCGGTTTAAGTGCACCTCAAACAATGGCTTTACTTGCTATTATTTTAGTATGCTTTATAACTTTTACAGCATCAAAAGGATTAGATGGTATTAAGAAGTTTACATCAGTTGGTGGTACATTCGTTGCACTATCTAATATAGTATTACTAGTTGGGGGATTTGCTGTTTTAGCTCTTAATGGATTTAAATTAGCTCAACCTATAACAGCTTCAGCCTTAGTTCACTCACCAAATCCATCTTACCAATCACCTATTGGAATACTTGGATTTATGGTATTCGCTATATTTGCTTATGGTGGTCTTGAAGCAGTAAGTGGTCTTGTTGACCAAACTGAAAATCCAGAAAAGACATTCCCAAAAGGTATTAAGATTGCAGCTGTAGTTATAACAGTTGGTTATGCACTTGGTATCCTTTGTGTTGGATTCTTTACAAACTGGACTGTAACTCTTGATAACCAAACAGTTAACATGGCTAATGCAGGATATATTGTAATGGGTAACTTAGGTAATTCAATTGGAATGGCACTTAACCTTAGCGCTAGCGTTTCAGCTCAAATCGGTCTTTGGTTCTCAAGATTCATTGGACTTTCAATGTTCCTAGCATTAATTGGTGCATTCTTCACTTTAACTTATTCACCAATTAAGCAAATGATGGAAGGTACTCCAAGTGAAATTTGGCCAAAATCATGGATTAAACTTGATAAGAACGGTATGCCAAAAAATGCTATGTGGGTTCAATGTTTAATTGTTGTTGTCATAGTATTTATTACATCATTTGGTGGTAAAACAGCTTCATTATTCTTAAATTACTTAATATTAATGAGTAACGTTGCAATGACAATACCTTATATGTTTATTGCTTATGCATTCATATCATTTAAGAAGAAGAAAGATATCGAAAAACCATTTGTTATTTATAAGTCACCAAAAATGATTAAGTTCTGTACATTCATTGTTATCGCAACAATTGCATTTGCAAACTTATTTACAATAATAAAACCAGTGCTTGATACTGGAGATTATGTCGCTACTATATTCCAAATAGCAGGACCTCTATTATTCACAATAATAGCACTTGTGCTTTATGACAGATATGAAAAGAATTATTTAAATAAATAATAAAAAAACGGCTGTTGCTAAATTGCAACAGCCGTTTTTTTATATTAGTTTCGCATTGTCATTAATTTTTATAGTTCCACCCTTAATAACTCTACTAAACACTCCATGTATTGGCATAATACACTTTCCTACTCTATGGAATATCTCACATTCATTGTGACACTTCTTTCCTATTTGTGTTATTTCTAAAATAACATCTCCAATTTGAATTCTTTTACCTATATCTAATTTATCTACTTCAATACCATCAATAACTAAATTTTCTCCAAAGTCACCAAACTTAACATTCCCACCTTGTTCATTAAATTCATCTATCTTTTTAAGTTCAAGAAGGCTTATTTGCCTATGCCACTTACCTGCATGGGCATCATTTTCTATGCCAAACTCTTCTATAAACTTAGCACTTTCAACTTGCACTTTAGCAGTTCCTTTTTTTTCACTCATGCATATAGCTACAATCTTTGCCATACTTTCATCCTCCAATTTCATTCATAAACTTTTCTTCTTTATCTATGCTCTCTTCTTTAAATAAATATTTCTCTGGTTTATTGTAAATAGAATCTCTAATTATATCATTTAATTGTTCATCATCAATTCCATCTATGAATTTCTTTTTTAAATTTATACCACTCTTCCAATTTAAGCATTGCTTTAACATTCCATCTGTTGTAATTCTTATTCTATTACAATCCTCGCAAAAGCAACTACTCATAGCACTAATAAAACCTATTCTTCCTAAAGAATTATTAATTTTAATATATTTTGCAGGCCCATCATGAGAGCTTCTATATACTTCTTTAAACTGAATCTTTGCTTTCTCTATGTAATCCACTATATATTCATTAGATAGTCCTTTAAACTTAATCCCTTCACCTATAGGCATAAGTTCTATAAATCTTATATCTATCTTCTTACTTAAAGTTAAATTAACTAATTCTAATATTTCATTATCATTAATGCCTTCTATTATAACAACATTTAATTTAACTATTATTCCATAATCTAAACACTTATCAATAGCACTAAGTACTTTTCTTATGGAGCCACCTCTAGTAATTTCCTTATATTTTTCTTCGTTTAAAGTGTCTAAGCTTATATTTACTTTTCTTAAACCACTCTTAAATAGTTTATCAAGATTTTCTTCAAGTAATATACCATTTGTTGTTAGACATATCTCTTCAATTCCTTCTATATCATTTATTTTATTTATTAAATCAACTATCCCATCCCTTACTAAAGGTTCCCCTCCCGTAAGTCTAATTTTTCTAATACCTAACTTTGCAGCTGATTGTGCAATTTTATAAATTTCAGAATTAGAGAGTTTATCTTTTTCTTTTTGAAATTTACTTCCCCTCTCTGGCATGCAATAAATGCATCTTAAATTACACTTATCAGTAATAGAAATTCTAAGGTAGTCAATATTTCTTCCATACTTATCTAGAATCTTTCTCACCCCTATATATTAGAAATTAAACTCTCCACTTTTCCCACCAGTCTTCTTGACTAGATGAATATCTTTAATTATCATTCTTTTATCAACTGCCTTACACATATCATATATTGTTAATGCCGCAACAGATACTCCTGTAAGTGCTTCCATCTCAACACCTGTTTTCTCAAATATCTTTGATGTTGCAGTTATTATTATTTCTGAATCTTCTTCATTTATTTCAAAGTCAACACTGCATCCGTTAATCATAATAGGATGGCACATTGGAATTAAATCTGATGTTTTCTTCATTGCCATTATACCTGCAACTCTCGCAACTCCTATAACATCACCTTTTCCAATCTTTCCTTGCTTTATTAATATAATAGTTTCTTTACTAGCACTTATCTTTCCTGATGCAATTGCTATTCTTTCAGTTTTTTCCTTCTTTATGACATCTACCATTATTGCATTTCCATCTTTATCGAAATGTGTTAATTCATTACTCATATTAATTACTCTCCTTTTCCAAATGAACAATGAGGGAATGTGCAAACATCACAGCTTAGGCAAAATCCACCATGACCATATAATGCTAAGTCTCTCATTGTAAGTTTTTCATCACTTAATATTCTAGGTAGCACTAAATCAAATACAGTTCGCTTTGAATACATAACACATCCTGGCAGTCCAAGTATTGGTATATCACCATAATATGATAATAAGAACATTGCGCCTGGAAGTACTGGTGCTCCATAACTTATAAGGTCTGCTCCACATTCCTTTATCGCAGTTGGGGTAACATCATCTGGATCAACAGACATTCCCCCTGTACACACAATCATTTCTGCACCACATCTAAGTGCTCTTTTTATTTCTTTTACAATATCCTCTTTACAATCTTTAAGTATTGTTTGCTCTATAAGTTTACATCCATAATAGTCTAACTTTTTCTTAACAGCAGGCCCAAAAGCATCTTTAATTCTTCCGTGATATACTTCACTTCCTGTTGTAATCATAAATACCTTTTTACCTTTAATTTCTTCTATATTTATAATATTTTTCTTTACACTATTTTCTGCTTCTATTATTTTCTTCTCATCTATTACTAAAGGTATTATTCTTGTAGCTCCTATAATTTCACCCTTTTTAACTGGAGTATTATTATGTATAGTTGATACTATTATATCTCCTAGCATATTTATTTTAAGTAGTTCTTCCTTATCTATTTTAAGGAGTCCATCCTTTTCTGCTATAAAATTTATTTTTCCTTCTTTAATTTCTCCAAACTCAAGACCACTTCCACATACTAAATCTTTAAGTCTTATAGCTGCATCATTTTCATGAAGTATTCCCTCTTCCTTTTCCCAAACATAAATATGCTCCTTGCCAATAGACAAAAGTTCTTCTATATCTTCTTCTCTTATTATATGACCTTTTTTAAAAGCCCTACCTTTAAATTCTCCCGGAATAATCTTTGTAATATCATGACATAAAACCATTCCGATTGATTCCTCTACTTTTACACTCTTCATAGTATATCTCTCCTATTTTAAACTATTCTTTTCAGTATTCTATTATATAAACATGTTAAAGCAATACTTATAACCACTATTACTATAAGTATTGTTCTTGAAGCTAAAATATCGTTATTTTCTATTGCATAATACATTGCCATTGGTACCGTTTGAGTATCTCCTGGTATATTACCTGCAACTAGTATCGTTGCACCAAACTCTCCAAATACCCTTGCGATACTAAGAATCACCCCTGTAAGGATACCCTTTTTAGATAGAGGTAAACTTATTTTTTTAAATACTTGGAATTCACTTGCCCCCATCTCTCTAGCTGCATTTTTAATATCCAAATCAATACCAAGTATTGATGCTTTTATACTTTGATACATTACTGGAAGGGAAACAATAACTCCAACTAAAGCTGCTGCAACCCAAGTAAATATTATACTTGTATCGAATTTATCATATAATATACTTCCTATAAATCCCCGTCTTCCAAATGCTATAAGTATTAAATACCCGACTGCTGATGGTGGAAGAAACATTGGAAAAATCATTATAGTTTCAATTATATTTTTTCCTTTGATTTTCTTTTCAATCAATAAGTTTATTGCAACTAAAGTTATTATTAAGCTAACTATAACAGCTACTACTACAACTTTAAATGATATAAAAAAAGCATTCAAAATCATAATTACTCTTCTACTCCAAATCCATATTGTTTAAATATATCTTTACTATTTTTATCTTTTAAATATTTTATAAATTTATTACAATCATCTCTATTTTTACTATCTTTAATTAAACATAAAGAATATTCAATATTGCTATGATATTTATTTGGAACCTCATATGCTATTTTACTGTTTTTAAGATCCAGTCCATCTGTTTTATATACAAATCCGTAATCTACATCGCCACTTTCAACATAATTTTTTACACTAGTTACACTTTTTGAATAGATTAACTTGTCCCTTAACTTATCCCAAAGCTTTAAATTTTCTAAAGTTTCTTTTGTATACTGACCCGCTGGAACTGTAGCTACTTCTCCTACAGCAATTTTACCTCTAATATTTTTAAGCTCATTAATATCTTTTATATTTTTCTTTACATCGTTTCCTTCTATCAATACAAGTGAGTTAGTTAATATATTGTAGCAATCATTCTTATCTACAATACCGTCCTTAACCAAATCATCTGAATACTTTTTATTTGCTGATAAAAATAAGTCTGTATCTCCACCTTGGACTATTTGCTTTTCTAAAGTTCCAGAACCACCTATATTATATTTAACTTTTATTCCTGTTTCTTTAGTAAACTCGTTACCTATTTTCTCCATAGGTTTTTGAAGACTAGCTGCAATACTTATCTTTAATTCACCTTTATCACTTGATAATTCTTTATCCGTCTTATTGCCGCATCCCATAACCATTATTGAAATCAATAAAAATACTGCTAATATAATCGGTATTACTTTCTTGCACATTCGGAAGCACTTCCTTTTAAAATATCTAATCCATGTTTTAAATCTTCTAATATATAATCTAATATTTCTCCACAAGCCTTTGGGCTCCCTGGCATATTAACTATTAACGTTTTATTTCTTATTCCAGCGGTTCCTCTAGATAACATAGCCCTTTTTGTTATAGTAAAACTATAATTTCTTATAGCTTCAGCTATTCCAAGAGCTTCCTTATGTATAACATCCTTTGTCGCTTCAGGTGTTACATCCCTATCACTGAATCCAGTTCCACCTGTTGTTAATATAAGATCGACTGAAAGTTCATCACACATGTACTTCATCTCTTTACTTAAATTTTCTCTCTCATCAGGGAGAACTACATACCTTTTAACTTCAAAACCATTTTCTTTTACAATATTTTTTATTAATTCTCCGCTCTTATCTTCTCGTTCACCTCTAGATCCTTTATCGCTACTAGTTATTATCCCAAGTGTGTACATTTGGTTTTCCTCCATTTATCTTATTTAACTCTTTAATTAATATATTTGATATTTTAATATAATCATTTATCTTAATAACTTCTACTCCATCTACTTCCATATCTTTATCTGATGCAACACAAATTAGTTTCTCTTTTGAAGTAATTATTGAATGGCTAATGCCTTCTCTGAATACTTCAATTTTTTTCAAATTGCTCCCCTTGTATCCTTCAACTATTATAAAGTCTTTATGTTCAACCATTTTTATAAGGGAGTTTAGACTCACCTCTTCTTCAACCTCTTTAATCATAGCCATTCTATTTTTTGAAGATATAATTATTGTATCTGCGCCAGCCTCTCTATGCCTATACGTATCTTTACCTTTTTTATCTATATCAAATCCATGTACATCATGCTTAATCGTTGCAATAGAATATCCTTTAACCTTCAATTCCCTTATAATTCCTTCAATAAGTGTTGTCTTACCAACTCCAGAACATTCTGCTATTATATTTATTACATATGCCACAATTTATCACTCTTTTCTTTATTAAATAAATCATTGTATTCACTAACAGTATTTATATTTTTGAAGTTTTCTCCGTCTTGTATTTTAATATACTTAACATTTAGTTTATCTAATAAATTCATTAACTTATACTCTTTTGATATTATCATTTCTTCAATAGTTGGTAATATTCTTTTTTTGTATACACTGCATAATGGTTGTATTTTGCCATTTACAACTGGTACTAAAGCTTCTTCTTTAAAGGTATAATTTCCAAGGAAATTTAACACATTTTTTTTTACAAATGGCATATCCGAAGCAACTATAAGTGCTTCATTACAATTACTTTGCTTTAGGGCTGAATAAATCCCTCCAATAGGACCTATATTGCTAAACTCATCTTTAATTAATTTTACATCTTTAAACTCTGAGTATTTATTTAATTCATTACAAGATATTATTTTTTCTTTATAATCTGAAGATTCTTTTAAAATATTATCAATAAATCTTTTACCATTAATATTTAAAAAAGCTTTCGTACTCCCATTCATCCTTATATTTTTACCACCTGACAATATAATTACCGCTCTATTTATCATAATTTATCCTCTACACTAAAACTTCTACTAAGTCTCCTTTTTTAAGAGCCTTATTTTTTGGTACTTCTAATATTCCATTACTATTTATCATTGTGTGAACTTGCCCTGGACTTTGATATACGTTATTTATATGAACTTCATTTAAATTATTTATATTTACTCTTAAAAATCTTCTCTTACCAGTTACTTTATTGAAGTCATCAGCTAAAATACCTATTCTTTTATTTACGTCAATAGGAGGACAGTTCATCATAAAACTTATAACTTTTCTAGCTGTAAGTTCAAAAGTTGTTGCAGCAGCAACTGGTGTTCCTGACAATCCAATATATACTTTCCCACATTTTTCTCCAGCAAACATTGGAGATCCTGGTTTTATATCTACTTTCCAAAATAAAGTATTAAAACCTACTTTCTCAGCACATTTCATAACTATATCTTTTTCACCAACTGATACTCCACCAGTAGAAATGATTAAATCACAGTCGTCGTATAACTTTGATATAGCTTTAATTATTTCACCTTCATCATCGCATATAATATTATAAACGACAGGAATGCAACCAAGCTCTAAAACTCTAGAACTTAAAAAATACCCATTGCTATTGTATATTTTTCCTTCTAATAAATCCTCTCCTGGATTTTGTATCTCATCTCCAGTATTTAATATTCCAACAATAGGCTTTTTATATACTTTTATACTGTCTTTACCTATTGATGCAATTGCCATTATTTCTGATGAAGTTATTACACAATTCTTTCCAAGTATTTTTGTTCCTTCTTTAAAATCTTCTCCTTCATAACAATAATTATCATAAGGATTATGACTTTTAATTATCCGTACAACACCATTTCTCTCTTTAGTATCTTCTTGCCTAACAATACAGTTACACCCCTTAGGAATTGGTGCCCCTGTCATTATTCTTATTGCTTCTCCTTTTTTTACATATTTATCACTTGTGTATCCTGCAAATATTTTATCTATTACTTTAAGATTCACATTAACCTCTGATGCATTTATAACATCTTCACCTCTTAATGCATACCCATCTAATGGTGACCTTGGAAACGGAGGACTATCTATAGTTGAATAAATATCTTCATAAAGCACTCTATTCAATGCATCATTAATATTTATTTTTTCAAATTCAGCATTCTTAACTTTTGATAATATTAAATCATTAGCTTCTTCAAGGCTTATCATGTTAAAAACCTCCTTCTAAATCTTACAAAGCTCACCCTTTACACTAAAGAATGAGCTTTACAATTGAACTTTAACTTATTTACTTCTTTTCTACATTTACTGTTGCATATTTATATGATGGCTCTCTTGAGTAACTATCATATACACCTTTTGTTAATCTATTAGTTTCTATATAATGCATTGGACCATATAATTGATTATATGGTAATCCACTGTTAATCTTTCCATTAACTTCTACAGATATACCATTTGATGATGTAACTATTATTTTGTCACCATCACATATATTTAATTTTTCAGCAATATCTTTGCTTATCTCTATATAAGCTTCCTTAGGTGTTGTTTTATTTACAATTGGTATTTCTCTAGTTCTAGTTTGAGTATGCCACTGTCCTACAGTTCCTCTTCCAGTATTGAATATATATGGATATTCCTTAGTAGGCATATCTATATTTACTTTAACATCTTCATAAATAAATTTCATTTTACCATTTGGAGTATAGAATTTATTATTTTCAAACAGTCTTCTATTATCAGAATCTAATTTTTCGCCTTCTTTAAATGGCCATTGAATTCCCTTACTACCTTCAAGCTTATCATAATCAATACCTGTTATATCACATGGCATCCCTTCTGAACATCTTTTAAGCATATTAAATGCATCCTTTGTAGTATTCCATTTTTCTAAAGCTTTTTCTCTTCCTAATGCTTTTCCTATTCCTTTTAATATTTCAAAATCAGTTAACTCATTAGCTTCCTTTTTTAATAAAGGAACCATCCTTGAAACTCTACGTTCTGTATTTATATATGCACCGGTCTTCTTAACTCCTGGTATTGCAGGAAGGAATAAATCACATATCTTTGCCGTATCTGTATCCGCATATAAATCTTGAACAACTATAAAATCTAACTTATTTCTAGCTTCCATAAAAGTACTATTATCAATCCAAGAATCAACTGGATTAGTTGACACTATCCAAAGTGCTTTTATATCACCTTTTATAGCTCCATTTATTATTTCTGGATATGCCATAGTTGGCTTTTTAGGAATATCTGAATCTTCAATATCCATTATTTCTCTAACAAGCTTTCTATCTTCTTCATTGCCATAATCTCTTCCAGCAAATAAACATGTTGTGTTACTGTATAATCTTGAACCCATAGCATCACTTTGACCTGTTATTGAATTAGGTCCAGTTCCTTCTCTTCCAATGTTTCCAGTCATAACTGCAATATTTATTATAGCTTGAGCTGTTCTCACTGCTTCATAACCTTGATTTACACCCATAGTCCACCAAAGTGATACACTCTTACCATTATGTATTGTATTTGCAAGATTTATTATTCTTTCTTTATCTATACCTGTTTTTAATTCACACTCTTCTAATGAATACTTTTTAACATGCTCCTTAAAACCATCAAAACCTTCTGTATATTTTTCTATATAATCTTCATTAATATATCCTTTTTCTATAAGTATGTTTGCTACTGTATATAATAAAGTTAAATCAGACTTTGGATTTATTCCGTACCATTCATCTGCACCATTTGCAGTTTCTGATTTTCTCGGATCTATAACAATCTTTTTAGCATCTTTATTTTTCCTAATTCTTCCCCATGTTACAGGATGAGCTATAGCTGGATTAGCACCTATGAATATTAAAGTATCAGATAAATCTATATCTTCTAATGAATATGGTGGTGCATCAAATCCTAAAGCTTGCTTATATGCAACTGCTGATGTAGCCATACAAAGTCTTGTATTACCATCTCCATGCATTCCCATAAAGCCTCTTCCTATAAGTCCTAAAAGCGCCATTTCCTCCATTGGCATCTGTCCAGTACTTATAAATGCAGCACTTTCTTTTCCATATTTATTTTGAACTTCTCCCATTCTTTCTGCAAAAACTTTAAATGCTTCATCCCATGATATTTCATGCATTTTACCATCTTCTCCTCTTAAAAGAGGAAGTCTTTGATTTCCATATATGGTACATTGTTTATCTAAATTTAATCCCTTTATACATGCAGTTCCATTATTCACCGGATAATCTTTTGTTCCAACTATTTTTACTATTTTATTATCTTCAATAGTAAAGTTTAAGTTACATCCTGTAGAACAATAATTACATACAGATTGTTTTATTTCCATAATTAATAAATCTCCTTCCAAAGCCAATACTAATTTTTATTTGTTATTTTATTATCAATTGATACAATTCTATCATGTTAATGAAATATCATTCGTGATAAATATCACAAAACTCTTAAATTTAATTGAAACTTAACATTTATATGTGATATTTATCACATATATAATTTAATTTATACTTTATTATTGTTCTGTAATAATAATATTATTTTATTTATTTTATAGGGAGGGATCTATTTGAAGAAATCTTCAAGTAATGTAAATTCCAATGGAGTAGTGAAAATTCTTGCTCTTATTGGTTTTTTATTTTCTTTGTTAATAATTTATCTAATTCAAACTCTTTAAAGTTAATCTTTTAACAATTTACATTTTATATCAAATTTTAGAGGTGATTTTTTGAAAAATAGTAATTTAGTAAAAATAAAGTTAGAGGAATATCCAATAGCTTTTATAGGAACTTGTCTTGGAGCAGTAACATTAACTAACTTATATGATAATTTTGAATTTACTGCTGTTAGATCAATATTTATGTACATAGGATGTATCGCTTTACTGTTTGCACTTCGCAAAGTATTACGTCATCCAAAAGTAGTATGGGAAGAAATGAATAATACTATTCTTATGGCACTATACCCAACTGCTACAATGCTTCTTATGAATATCGGAGCATACTTTTTAAAATATAATTATACTTTTGGAAAAACTATTTGGTTTATTGGACTTATTATAAATGTAGCTTTTGTTATATTCTTTTTAATAAGACATGTTGTTATTGGTTTTAATATGAAATATGTATTACCATGTTGGTACGCATTATTAGTTGGGGTATCCGTATCTTGTACTACTAGTGTTCAAATGCATGAAACTACTTTAGTTAAACCAATATTTTTCTTTGTTATAATATCATTTTTAACCTTTTTACCAGTTGTTATTTATAGACTTTGTACTGTAGAAGTTCCAGATGCACACTATCCATTAATTGCGATTTTTGCAGCGCCTGCAAGTTTATGTACTATAAGTTATATAACATTATATAAAGATGCAAATATATATATAGTAATGTTCTTCTTTACATTAACTTTACTTACAACTTTATATGTTTATATAAACTTCCCTAAATTCTTTTCTTTAAAGTTTAACCCAACTTTTGCTGCCCTTACTTTCCCCCTTGCGGTTTCAACTGCAGCATCATTTAAGGTAAAGGGCTATTTAGCTGGTTTAGGTTATACAGAAGCTTCAAGAATAGTTACTGAAATTTCTGGGATAGAATTTTTTATTGCAACTGCAGTAATTGGATTTGTATTTTATAACTTTATATTTAACCATATATTTAATATTCCATCAAAGAAATTTACTAAATAAAAAAATAGGCAATCTCCTAATATAATGGAGATTGCCTATATTATTTAATCTTCAAAACGTATTTGATCTACAACTGAATCCTTAGTTATCTTTTTTAAAGAAGCTCTAGTTACTACAAATAATACTAATACCATTGCAATTATACAAAATATATTTTCTATTAGAGGAAAACTATAACTAATATACCCAGCTAATTGCTTAAATAAAATGGTAGCTATTGCTGCAATTATATTACCAGATATTATACCAATTATAGAAGTTATCCCAACCAAATACATACCTTCGTTAATTACGACCTTTTTAACCTCTCTATCTGTTAAACCAACAGCTCTTAACATACCGAGTTCTCTTTTTCTTGATATAATACTTGATATCATAGTATTTGCAAAATTCATCATTCCAATAAATGCAATAACAAAAACTATTAAATATCCAACGAATTGAATTCCTTTCTTTTCTTCTTTTAAATCTTCTAAAGTTTGATCAAAGTTTCTAGGTTCATCTATATTTTTATAATTAGAAGTAATACTAGAAATACTATTTGATACTGATTTCATCATACCTTTATTTGTATCTATAAGTACCTTGATATTATCATTTACACCATTAAATATATTAGACTTATTATAAACATATATAGGTTCTGAATATAGTTCAATAATTTGTTCTCCAACTATTGCAGTTATCTTTATATCCCGCTCAACACCATCTTCGCCTTTCACTTTAACTATGTCACCAATTTTGTAAGATGATTCTCCATGTATTAAACAACTAATTCCCTCTGTACCATTTTTAAAGTTACTTTCATTAAATTCACCTAGAACTATATTATTTTTTATTTTTTTAACTAACTGGTCATTTACACCAACTAGTTTTATAAAATTGTTTTCTTCTGATACATTTATAGCTTTTACTCCCTCAATGCTCTTAATTCCTTTTATCTCTTTTATTTCTTCAACGACATCATTACTTATAAGGTTGTCTTCTAATAGCTCCATAAAAGATACATCAACTTCTATATCTGAAATAAACCTCGACTTTACTAATACTTCAACATTCATACTCTTTAGCATTGTTGCAGCAACTATAAATAATATAATAGATAACACTATAGAAATTATAGTTATACTTGTAGCCTTTTTATTTCTCCAAAGATTAACTTTTGCTAAATCTTTAAATACATCATTAGAAGTTTTTCTTCCCTTTTTCTTTATTTTAAAGCTCGACTGCTCAGAATACTTCGTAGCCTCAATAGGAGATAACTTAGATACTTTACGTGCAGGTAATATTACTGATAAAAATACTGTGAAAAGAGTCAATATAATAACAAGCGGAATTACAATAGGATTTATATAAAACCTTAAATCACCATTTATATATACAAATTTTATTACAGCAAATGAACTTACAACTCCTAAAACAAGTCCTATAGGAATTGCTATTGCTGATAATATCATACTTTCATATACGACCATTTTCCTAAGTTGCTTACTTGTAATCCCTATAGTTAATAATAATCCTAAAGCTTTTATTCTTTCTCCAAGTATTATATAAAATATGTTATATATTATGAAAAAAGCTGATATAGTTATTAAAAGAACTAATAATAAATACGGTACAATAGAACTAATATCTTTAGTTGATAATTGTATAATACTTTCGTTTAAATAAACATCCTCTTTATTCTTACCAATAAGGTTTGCTATTTTGTTTAATTCATTCTCATAATCACTTAAATTATTTAACTTAATAAGCGCCATATTTTCTTTACTATTTTTCTCTGCATAAGACTTACTTAAATAAATTCTGTAATTTGGTACATGCAATGACTCCTTTGTTGGATCATATTGTACATTATCAATAACACCAACGATTTTAAATTCTTTATTAAATAAATTGATTTTATCTCCTATATTTTTATTATTTTTATCTAAATATATTTTATCTACTGCAATATCCATTTCACTTATTGGATACTCCCCTTTTATCACTTCTAACAAATACATATCTAAAGCTGTCTTATTTAAATATTCATAATTTATATATGCCTCTTTTGTTTCTTCACTATGAACTGATACTACCTCACCTAATTCTTTTACATTAGAATATTTATCTATACTCTCAAAATCATTTTTCAAATTAACATATAATGAAGCATCATAATTCCCTTCTAAACTTTTAATTGAATTTTCAATCATCTTATTAAAGCTCAATCCATATATACAAATAGCCGTTAAAAAGGCTGTCACTAATGCTATTGTTGCAATTATTATTATATTTTTCTTTTTTCTACTTTTTATATATTGTAAAGCAATCTTTTTTTCCATAATACACCCCTATAAAATGCAATTATGCATTTTTAACCTTACCATCTTCTATTCTTATAACTCTATTCCCTTGTAATGCTATCTCATCATTATGTGTTATAAGTACTAATGTTTGATTGTATTTTTTTGCACAACTTTTTAAAAGAATCATAACTTCCTCTGTATTTTTAGTATCTAAATTCCCTGTTGGTTCATCAGCTAAAACTATTGATGGCCTTGTAGAAAGCGCTCTCCCTATAGCAACTCTTTGTTGTTGCCCTCCTGATAGTTCATTTGGATACCTATCTCTCTTATCCCATATCCCTAAGTTTTTCATAATCTCTTCAATAAATTTTTCATCTACAGCACAACCATCAAGCCTAGTTGGGAGTGTAATATTCTCATATATTGTAAGTACTGGAACTAAATTAAATGCTTGAAATATAAATCCAATATTTCTTCTTCTAAATATACTAAGTTCATCTTTCTTTAAAGAATAAATATCTTTATTACCAATCAAAACTTTTCCTGATGTTGGATAATCCAATCCACCAATCATATGTAACAATGTACTTTTGCCTGAACCTGAAGTTCCAACAATCGCTACGAATTCACCCTTCTTAATTGTAATATCTATTCCATCTACTGCATTAACAGCACTTTCCCCGTATCCATAAACTTTTCTTAAATCAACCATTTTTAACATATCCATAATCAAAACCCCTTTTTTAAATTATATAAATTTATTATAAATAGCCGCACTTACAGTAAAATAACAGGTAAAATAACAATTTTGTTATTTTACCTGTTATAAACTAATTTATAATATGTTTGTATAACGTAATCTCAAAAATAGTGCCTTTATTAATTTCACTTTTTACGTTAATTGTTCCACCTTGCTCTTCAATTATTTTTTTACACAAATATAATCCAAGTCCAGACCCCTCTATAGCTTGTACATAATTATTTAGACTCCTATAAAACCTTTCAAATATTTTATATAAATCATCTTTATCTATTCCTATACCGTTATCTTCAATGATTATAGTTGTTTTCATGTAAGCATTTTTCATACTTACAACTATTTCAGAATTTTTATTACTATACTTTATTGCATTATCTAAAATATTTATTATAGCTTCCTTTGACCACCTAACATCATGTTCTATATTAAAGTCACTAATATCTTTAACATTTATAAGTATATCCTCTGAAATAGCTTTGCCATACATGGCATTTATTGCACCTAAAACTGTATTTTTTATATTCTCTTCCCTCTTATTAATTTGTATACAGTGTATCTCAAGTGCCGCTAATTTAAGAAGACCTTCCGTAATCCATTGAAGCCTTACTATATTCTCTTTATTATCAACTAAAAATTGATTCATTTCACTCTTATCCACATATCCATCTAGAATAAGTTCATTATTCATTTTAATTGATGCTATTGGTGTTTTTAACTGATGAGATAGCTCATTTAAAAGCTTCTTAATACTTTCTCTCTCATTTTCTAATTCATCTATCCAAAGTCTCATTCTAAAGGATAGAATATTAAACCTATGATATGCTATGGGAAATACTCCTTCTTTATTTTCTTCAAGCACTTCAGTATATTCACCTTCTGAAAGCTTCTTAATCTCCAAACTTAATTTACTTACCTTCCCTATTATTATGTATAAAAGAAATCCTAGCACTAAAGTTATTATAGCCATATTTATAATAGTTACTATTTGAATATTTGTTTTTAACCTTTTATAACTCTGTCCAAACCATTTATTATTCTCAATTTTTATATTTTCACTATAAGCATATTTATTTAATATATCCAATCCATTTTTAATACTTACTTCTTCATTATTTGGTTTAATAACTTTTTTAATAATATCTTCATCTATATTATTTTCTTTTAAAATCCCAATAACGTTAGCATATCTCATAAGTTCATCCTGCTGTAATTTTTTAACCTCTGAATTTATATATGCTTTTGATATTATAGTCAGAATTGAAATTAAAGTTATAAATAAAATTATATATTTCTTAAAAAAACTATCCTTAACTTTTATATCAATCATCTTTTAACGCACCCCTGCGCCCAAACATATCCTATACCTCTAATATTTTGTATATATTCTGGCTCTTTATAATTATCTTCAATCTTACCTCTTAATCTTTTTATATTTACAGCAACAACATTTTCATCTACAAAAGAGCCTTCATTATCCCATATAGATTGAAGTATTTGATCTTTTGTTAAAATAATTTGAGGATTACTCATAAAATATTGAATAAGTTTTAACTCCTTTTTACTTAAAAAAACCTCTTCACCAAGCTTTTCAACTTTCATAGATTCAGTACTAAATACAATATCCTTCGATACTAATTTATTAAATCTACTATAGTTATTACTCCTCCTAAGAATTGCATTTATTCGCGATACTAATTCTCTTACGCTAAAAGGTTTAGTAATATAATCATCCGCTCCCATATCTAATCCATTTGTTATTTCTAACTCACTACTTTGAGCTGTTAAAAAAACTATTGGAACATCTGAAGTTTTCCTTATTTCCATACACAAATCAAAACCATTCCCATCTGGCAGATTTACGTCTAATACTATTAGCTTAATATCTTTCTCTTTAAAAGCTTTCTCCCCTTCGGCTATTGTTGTTGCACTAAAAACATTTAACCCTTCCTTTTTCAATGCAAATGAAATCCCTCTATTAAGTGATATATCATCTTCTATTAATAATAAATTCATAACAAACCCCACTTCAAATATTTTCTATAATTTATTTTATATGTAATTCATTATAATTGTAAATATAAATTCATAACATTATAAAAAAAGTGGATTCGAAAAATTTCGAATCCACTTTTATAAAATAATTTTATTCTTTATTAATCTCTATTTGAGAATATTTTTGCTAACAATTGTAATATTTCCATGTATAACCATACTAAAGTTACCATTAATCCAAAAGCAGCATACCATTCCATATACTTTGGTTCACCTTGATTTGCTCCCCTTAATATAAAATCATAATCTTGCATTAAACTAATTGTAGCAACTGCAACCACGATTAAACTAAAAGCAATTCCTAAAGGACCATTAGAGTATATTGGTAACATTATTCCAAAGAAACTTAATACTATTCCAATTAATGAAGTAGCTAATATTGTTACTAACCCAATCATTACACCTTTTCTTGTTCTTTCTGCTAAACTTGGCTTCTTACCATAAATGATTAATGTTACTATAACACAAACCATTGTAAGTAGTATTGCAGGTAATACTATTCCTGGATACATTTGATTAAATAATTGTGAAATACATCCTAAAAATAAACCTTCAAAGGCTGCATAAATAATAGCAGAATATTGGGCTGCTTTTGGGGAAAATGATGTGAAAATTGCAACTATAAAAGTTACTAATGATACCCCAACCATAACACCACTGCTATATGGTATATAGAACCAACTATATATAAATCCTCCTGTAAGTACAGCAAGTAATATAACTATCTTTGTAATAGTTCCTGCTATAGTCATTGTTGTTCCATCTTGAACAGCACTTTTAAAACCAGTAGTTAGTGCTGGATTTGTTCTTCCTAAATTCATCTTAAATCTCTCCTTTCTAAATTTCATCTTATATTATGATTATATTATAACCTTTTTATGTGTCAATTTCTTGTATATACAAACTTTATTTTTTTATTTTTAGTTCATTTTCTTAACCTAACATTTACTCTTTTTGTAATCTAAATCACATTTTTCTTTGCTATTTTAATATATTATTAATACATAAAAGAAATTAGTTTACTCATACTATTTAATGATAAGTAAATTAATATTTTGAGGAGGTAATTATTATGAAGAAATATATATGTGACGTATGTGGATATATTTATGACCCTGCAGTAGGAGATCCTGATAATGGAGTAGATGCTGGAACAAGTTTTGAAGCTATTCCTGAAGATTGGGTTTGTCCTTTATGTGGAGTAGGTAAGGATCAATTCTCAGAAACTAACTAATTAACTAAACTTAGTTTTTAATCCATAAAATAAGAAACACTATAGTTTTATTTCTATAATGTTTCTTATTTTTTTTATTTTAATAGCTATCTCGCGTAAGCTAATTCCCTTTCTTCTCTTTTAAATATTACTTTAAGAAGTATAGGAGTTATTACTGTCGTTATTACAACTACAATTACAACAGGCGCTAAAAAGGCTGGATTCATTAGCCCAACAGCTATACCTTTATTTGCTACTATAAGTGCAACCTCACCTCTCGAAACCATACCTGTACCAATCTGAACCGCTTCATGATTACTATACTTACACATCTTTGCGCCTATAGCACATCCAACGATCTTGCTTAATATAGCAATAATTAATAAAATTATAGTAAATATAAATATTGCTAAACTCATACCTGATAATTCTACCTTTATTCCTATACTTGCAAAGAATATAGGTGATAATAACATATATGACAATGTTTCAAACCTTGCATTAATATACTTTGTTCTTTCTGTATTAGAAATTATAAGACCTGCAATAAATGCTCCTGTTATATCTGCAACTCCAAAGAATTCTTCAGCTGCAAATGCTAAAAGCAAACAAAAAACAAATGATACAATAACAAATCTTCTCATATCTTTATGATATCTTTTCATCCACTTACTAAAGAATTTGTAAAATAAATATCCAACCCCGCCTGAGAATATAAAGAATAATACAATCTTTATTAACACAACTGATATATTGACTTGTGGGTCTGCTATACTAGTAATTATAGTAAGTGCAATAATACCTAATATATCATCAATTAGTGCAGCTCCAAGTATTGTGTTCCCTGCTCTTGTATTTAGCTTTCCAAGCTCTTTTAATGTCTCTACCGTAATACTAACAGATGTTGCTGTAAGTATTACCCCAATAAATATATTTTGCAGTAGAGCACTTGTACTAGCATGAGAAATTTCTCCTCTATTAAAAATATATGCTACTACAAATCCTCCAACTAAAGGAATTATAACTCCTAAAGAAGCTATAACAAATGATGCCTTTCCAGTTTTCTTAAGTTCATTCATATCTGTTTCAAGCCCTGCTGTAAACATAAGTACTATTACCCCAAGTGCTGCCATTTGTTGAATGAATTCAGTCTCATGAAGAACATCTAGCATAGCTGGTCCAAGAACTATACCTGCCATTAATGCTCCAACTACTTGTGGCATTTTAAATTTCTTAGTTATTAATCCAAAGGCTTTTGTACTAAGAAGTATAATTGCTATATCAAATAAAAACCTATATGATAACATATCCCATCTCCCCTTCCCTTTTACTATATGCAATTATAGGTTCATTTACTATATATTTCAAGTTTACCATTTCTCTTAATTATGTTAAAATTTTATGAATTTTATTATTTTTTAATTAACAGAGTCGTATTTCTTTCTTTTCCTTTGTTTTACTTCAAATTTATACATTTACATAAATTTGCTTTAATTGCTATAATACTATATGTTAACTACTAATAAATAAAAGAGAGCGAAATTTCGCTCTCTTTTATTTACCAAATTGTACTTCTTGCTTCTAATAATACATTGTCTAAACCATAATCACTTATTTGTATTTTAGAATTTTCACCCATAAGTTTACTTATAATTTCTTCTTTCTCATCATCAAATGCTCCTGATTTTTGAATTTCTTCAATTACACTATCTAAATCATATATTTTAGCTTCGCCCTCTTCAGCTCCAATTACTCTTGCAATATCTTCTCTAGCCTTTTCTTCATACATATCATAATTTGCATAAATATTTTTTTCTGAATTTAGTTTTATACGCTCTTCATAATATCTATTTCTGTAAGCATAACATCCTTCCACATCAAAAAAAGTTACGGCTTCTCCATCAGGAAATACAATTAAATAATTATCTTTTGGAGTAATATAATCCATACTAATCCCTCCCTAAAACTTCTATAAATAATATAAAAAAAGTGGAACAGAAGAATATTCTTCTCCCATCCCACTTATTCATTTCAATATTATTTTCCGTAACTTTTAGGCTTTGTATACTTCTAAATAACAGGATTAATTGTAATGTTATCTCCTTCTCCGTCAATTTTTACCTTTGAACCGAATCCGATAACTCCTTTAATAATCATTCTAGCTAATTTATTTTCTAAAGTATTTTGAATATATCTCTTAAGTGGTCTTGCACCATAAATTGGATCATATCCTTCTCTAGCTAATATAGCTTTTGCAGAATCTGTTATTTCTAATTTAATATCCTTATCATGTAATCTCTTTTCTACATCTTTTAAGAATATATCAATAATTTTCTTTATACCATTTTCAGTTAATGGTCTAAACATTATAATATCATCAACTCTGTTTAAGAACTCTGGTTTAAATCTAGATTTCATTTCACCCATTACAAGTTCTTTTGCTGCATCTGATACTTTACCATCAACTTGATTTTCTAAAAGGTATTGTGAACCTATATTAGATGTCATTATTATTATTGTATTCTTAAAGTCAACAGTCTTACCTTTGTTGTCTGTAAGTCTACCATCATCAAGTATTTGTAAGAACATATTAAATACATCTGGATGAGCTTTTTCAATTTCATCAAATAATAATACTGAATATGGATGTCTTCTTACAGCTTCTGTTAATTGTCCACCTTCTTCATATCCAACATAACCTGGAGGTGGTCCAACCAATCTTGATACTGATTGTTTTTCCATATATTCTGACATATCAATTCTTATCATACTATCTTCACTATCAAATAATGTTCTTGCTAAAGTTTTAGCAAGTTCTGTTTTACCTACACCAGTTGGTCCTAAGAATATAAATGAACCTATTGGCTTATTTTCATCTTTAAGTCCAGCTCTTGCTCTTAATATAGCATTTGATACTGACTCAACAGCTTCTTCTTGATCTATTACTCTAGATTCAAGTTCTTTATCTAATCTTAGAAGTTTTTCTCTTTCACCTTCTAATAATCTTGTTACTGGAATACCAGTCCATTTTGAAAGAACTTCTGAAACTTCTTCTTCTGTTACTTCTTCTTTTAAAAGAGCTCCTTCTGAATTATCAGCAACTTCTTCTTCCTTACCTTTTATCTTTTCTTCTAATGCTGGAATAACACTATATCTAATTTCTGCTACTTTATTGTAGTCATAATTTCTTTCATATCTTTCTAGTTCACCCTTAGCTTCATCCATTTGTTCTTTTAATTCTCTAAGTTCAACTATGTGTTCTTTTTCCTTTTCATACTTAGCTGTCATTTCATCATTTTGTTCTTTAAGTTCTGCAAGATCTTTTTCAATTACACCTAATCTCTTCTTTGAATTTTCATCTTTTTCTTTTGATAGGGCTTCCTTTTCAGTTTCTAATTGGAATACCTTTCTTCTTACTGCATCAAGTTCAGTTGGAAGAGAGTCAACTTCTGATCTTATCATTGCACCAGCTTCATCAATTAAGTCAATAGCTTTATCTGGTAGATATCTATCTTGTATATATCTATCTGAAAGTTTAGCTGCAGCAACTATAGCTGAATCATGAATTCTTACTCCATGATGGATTTCAAATCTTTCTTTTAATCCTCTTAAAATTGATATTGCATCTTCTACTGAAGGTTCTTTAACTATTACTGGTTGGAATCTTCTTTCAAGTGCTTTATCCTTTTCTATATATTGTCTGTATTCATCAAATGTTGTAGCACCAATACAATGTAACTCTCCTCTTGCAAGAAGTGGTTTAATTAAGTTACCAGCATCCATTGCACCATCTGTTTTACCAGCTCCTACAATTGTGTGAATCTCATCTATAAATAATATTAGCTTTCCTTCACTACTTTGAACTTCTTTAAGTACAGCTTTTAATCTTTCTTCAAATTCTCCTCTGTACTTAGCCCCTGCAATTAAAGATCCCATATCTAGTGAGAATATAATTTTATCCTTTAATCCTTCAGGAACATCTCCATTAACTATTCTTTGAGCTAATCCTTCAACTATTGCAGTTTTACCAACACCAGGTTCTCCGATTAAAACTGGGTTGTTTTTAGTTCTTCTTGATAGAATTCTAACAGCTCTTCTTATTTCTTCATCTCTTCCTATAACAGGATCTAATTTATGACTCTTAACTAAATCATTTAAGTTTGTTCCATATTTAGCTAAAGCATCATAAGTTCCTTCAGGATCTTGAGTATCAACTCTTTGACTTCCACGAACCTCTCTTAGAACTTCCATAAATCTATCTTCAGTTACATTGTAAGATCTTAATAAATCATAAACTATTCCGTCTTTTTCAACTTCAATTATTGCAAGCATTAAATGTTCAACACTTACATAAGAATCTTCAAATTTTTTTGAAATATCCTCAGCTTTTATTAATACTTTTTCAACTTGTCTTGTTATATATACATTTGTTTCTGCTCCAGAACTTGCCTGTACTTTTGGTATTAAATCTAAGCCTTCTTTTATTGAAGATTCAAGTGCTTTTACTGAAACACCCATCTTAGTAAATATATTTGGTATTAATCCGTCTTGTTGTTCAACTAAGCTTGCGAAAAGATGAATTACATCCATTTGTTGATTATCATTTTTCACTGCTATTAAATTTGCTTCATTAAGTGCTTGTTGAACTCTTAAAGTCATTTTATCTACATTCATCCTTAAATTCACCTCTCAATTATCATTAACTTAAATTTATAATAGTATATTAGTCAAAGAAAGTCAAAGACTGTTTTTTGGGCAAATTTATTTATTTAAACCTTTAAATAATGATTAATTGAAAGTTTAACCTATATTGCTTTATTTTTTTCGCAATATCTCTCGTTTACTATTATTAATCTATCTTATTTATGTAAATGAAATTTCTATGAATGGCTCATTATAAGCATATCCATAGTTATAATATATTAAGTTACAAAATTAAATCTATTTTTAATATTCCTTTAAATACCATGTGTTTTAAGACTTTGTTGTTTATATTTTCACTAAATTTTCACAAATTAAAAGGAGGCATAATTGCCTCCCCTTGCTTCTTAACTATATTTTCTTTTGCATCTTCATTGCAAGTGTAAAATATTTTATAGAATCATTAGTATCTTTAATTTTATGATACATATTTGCCATGTCTATATATCTACTATATAAGTCTTTTCTTGTACCAAACTTAACTAATGAATCTAATGATAAATTCATGTAAAGTTCAGCTTCTCCATATCTATCCTGCTTTTGAAGTAACATACCCTTTAAATAATATGCTCTTTCAATAAGCTCTATATGATTTAATTCAATTGCAATATTTATTGCCTTATCAGCAAATTCATCTGCTAACTCAAAAATCTTATTGCTCTTAAGTAATTTTACACCCTTAACGAAAAATCTTCCTAATTTAAATAAATCATCTTCAGGTAAAATTTCCATTGAACTATGTATTTCCTCTAAGGCCTTTTCCTTTTTGCCAACTTTAAAATAAGCATCTGCAAAATCTAATTTCATTTCTGCAATTCCATTAGTATCGTCTTCTAAATATGCATATATTAAATTAAGTTCTTCTTCATTTGCATCACCAGTTGAGAATATACTTATTAATGAACTTGCATAATATATTTTAGCCTTTAACTTTTTATTTTCTACATAATTTATATTTTCTTTTGAAATTTTAATATGCTTCCTAGCTAAATCATATTCATCACATTTTAAATAGCACATACCTTCTCTATATCTCATGTTAGCATACAATTCATTATTAATATTATCATCTTCAATAAGTATATCTAGCACTCTAGTATAATAAGTTCTAGCTTCTCTATATTCTTTACTGTAATACAAGTAATTTGCCATATCTCTAAAATACATTATAGTATTTTCTGAAACATTATTTCTTCTATATAAGTCGTAATATCTTGGAATTATATCTAATATTTCGTTTAGCTTATTGTTATTTAAATAATATCTAAACAACTTATGAGTTAACTCAAAAGCTAATGAAAAATATTCATAATCAACTGCATATTCTAAATTTAACTTAATATCATTTTCAAATTCAGAATCCAATTCATTACCGCTTTCGAAAATCTTAATATTCTCTGTTATTTGCTCATAAACATCTTTAGCTAAATATTTATAATCAAGTTCAAGCTTGTCTGCTATATATATTAAGATTTCCTCATCGGCTTTAACTTTTCCATTTTCTATACAACTCATTTTAGATATTGAAATTTCTTTTCCACATAGCTCTTTTAAAGTAACACCTTTATAAATTCTCGATCTTTTTATTTTTTCTCCTGTTGAAAGTATTTCCATACCTAACCACCCTTCTCATTAGTTATTTAGTATTCCTATTTCTTTAAAAATACTAACCCCTTCATCTAAGTATTTAGCTGCTTTTTCATCATCTTTATTATCAAGATAGAACTTACCAATCATAATCGCAAGCTCTCCTGCTCTTTGATACAGTTCATTACTTTTTGCGAAGTTATAACTATCTAATAGAATGTGTTCTGCTTCAATATCCTTGCTATTTATAACAGCCATTCTATATTTAATTAAATTACATTCTATAGTTTCATCTTTATCATTTTCTGTTAATCTATCTGTAACATCATCTAAAACTGCACCACATCTATCTAAATCTTTTATCTTCAAATAATTTTTACTAATGTTTAGTAATGTATCAATAACTTTATTGTCATTATTTTGTATTCTCATATCTTTTGCAAGTTCATAGTGTCTAAATGATTCCTCTATGTTTTCAAAGTTATAGAATAACTTTCCTAAGTCATTTTCTATATTTGATATATTATTAAAATCATTAAGTTCTTGGTATATTTTCAAAGTTTTCTTAGAATACTTTATTGCATTTTCTAAGTCACCTTTTTTACTATACTCCTCTGATAAGAATAATAGTGTTTTCGCATATTTATCTTTATTATTTATCTTTTCAAACTTTTCTTTAGCTAAGAATGAGTAATCTATTGCTTGTCCTATACTATCCATCTCAAAGTATGTTTTAGCTAAGTAGAAATAAATTTCTCCTAAAAGATAATCTTCACCAATTTCATTATCCATATATACTTTTTCTGCTTGTTTTAAATAACTATTAGCTGAATAGTACGCTTTTAGTTCTAATGTAATTTTAGCTAGATTCAAGAATGTATTAATAATATCTTTATGTTCACTATTTTTTATAAATATAACATTTGCTGATAAGAAATATTGTTGTGCTAATGTTATTTCACCTTTACCAACATGAATGTTAGCTCTTAAATAAAGGATTTTAGCTTTCTTATTCTCTAAATTATATAGTTCTGCATAATAAAGAGCATTTTCTATATACTTTTCAGCAATTAAATATCCTTCATCTAATATATAAGCCTCTGCTATTTGCTCGTAATAAGTACAAACTTTATCAGCTTGGCTTTCTTCTGACTCCATTAAATATTCTACAGTTGTATTTAAATTATTTGCTAAATACTCTAATAAATCCATTGAAGGATTTGATCTACCTGATTCGACTAAGCTAATTTGACCAGGTGTTATTCTGTCTTTAGCTAAATCCTTTAATGTCATATTCAGTTCTTTTCTTTTTCTTTTAATTTTTTCTCCTAAAGATAGAATTTCCATAGCTTCTCATCCTTTTCCATTCTTATTTTGTTAATTATTTTTTAACTTTGTTTACACTTTGTCTAAATTTAGATTTATTATAACACGTTTTCCAAAAAATATACAAGATTCTTGTTAAAGTTTGTTAATTTTTCTTACACTAAAATTTAATTTAAATTAACTTTACCACATATTTAATACAATAAAGTTGAAAATTGTATAAAAAAATAGCTTATCTTTTAAGATAAGCTATTTTTTTATTATTTCATCATTGTCATCATATGGTCGTATGTTTCTCCTGCTACGTTAGCAATTTTTTTCCCTGTTCTTTTCATAGTTTTTCTTGTTTTTCTGTCTAACTGTGGTAAGATTGCCATTCCTACTGCAGTACCAATTAATGCTCCTGCTGCCATTCCTTTGATTAATTTACCCATAAATAACACCTCTTTATTAATTTTATTTATTTAGATTGTATTATTAGAGTATGTAATTAACAGCTTTTTAAACTATGAAATCATTTCTTAACTTACTATTATATACCTAAAGCAGCTTTCGCTAGTGCATCTACTCTATCATTATACTTATCTCCAGAATGTCCTTTTACTTTTTTAAATGAAATTTTTATATCTTTCATTTTTTCTCTCATAAAGTTATGGTAACTAGAAGTTATTTCGTTATTTCTTTTCCAAGTGCCTAATGCCCATGATTCTATTCCTTGATAATCAAATACTATAGTAACTTGCTTATGTCCATTATCCACTGCATATTCAACAGCTTTCATAGCACCTAAAACTTCCCCTGATACATTTCTAAGTGGAATTGCTTTTTCATCAAATCCAACACCATTATCTTCATATATAACATTACCTTCTAATATAGCAACTAATCCATAAGAAAAGTTCTCTTTTTCTAATGAAAAACTTCCGTCAACATAAATAGTTAGTCCTTCATCAGCAATGAAACTTTCTTCTTTTTTTGCGTTAGTACTTTGCTTATCTACTTTAGTACTTCCACCTTCTGTATTTATAAGAATAAACTCTTTTGCTTCATCTAAAGTTTTAAAGCTTTTATATATAGCACCGCTACATCCTATTACTTCCTTCTTACATGCATCCCATGAATTTAAAATTTTAGGAACTCCTGATTTACCTTTAAACACTGAATAATACTTTGCCATAATCGTCTCCTTTAATATGTTCTTTTATAATGTTGCAAGTTCTTGTGCCACACTATATATTTTGTCTATATTTCTTGCACCTGTAAAATTACTTACATATTCAACACCATTTTTTAATACTAATATAAGTTCATTTTTTCCTGACCAGTTTTCTGCAAGAACATTAAATGGAACTTCCTTTGCAATTCTATTAAGGGCAAAGAAAAGAACTGCTAAATCATCAATTTTACCTACAAAAGGTATATTGCTAGGTATCATATCAGTTGGACAAATTATATATGCTATAGATCCAGATACTGCTATTTTTGTTTTCATTGGAACTCTATTATCTTTTAATAACCTACAAATAAGTGCAAGTAAATCTGGTATTAAAAATAAATACTCTGAATATGCCTTCGCATTTTCAGGTAATTTTTCTTCTAGCTTTTCTTTTGTTGTATCTCTACCAACTGTATAGAAATCTTCAGTTTTCTTAGTGTTTTCTAAAATAATTTCTTCATCTTCTATTATTTGTTCTTCTGCTAATTGCTCGCATATAGCATCAGCTTTAATATTATCTCCAGAAATATGTTCTTCTACACTACTTTTTATTTCTTCACTTACTACTTCTGATACTTTTCCAGCAAAGTTTAAATTTATATTTTCAACTTCTGCTGATAAAATATCTTTAGTCACATAAATATTTTTCACATCTATTTTTATAAATGGAACTTTTTCTAATAATTGATTAACATCCACTGTTATTCTATCCTTAGTTGTACAAATTCCAATGTCACCAATAACTTTAATTAATGTTTTTAATGCTAAACTTCTAAAAATTCTAAATATACCTAGCTTGTATACTTTTAATTTTGAAAGCCTACCAACAACTTTTCCATCCACTATATTTAAGTTATCAATTAATACACTAAAATCTATTTTTATTCCTTTTGTGAAGCTTCCCTTTAATTCTATTCCATTATGTATTGTAGCTTCATTTATTTTCAAACCATCTATTTTAAGAAAATCATTTATTATACTTAAAATATCATCTCCTGTTAAATTCACACAAACTTTTGATATATTCACGACTCATCCCCTCCAAATAATAGTTTATTCTCTTTATTTTACCCTTTTATGTTTGTAATGTAAATTATATCTGCTATGTATTATACCGTTTATCAACCTTTAGTTTTGTGTTTTAGTTAAATGTTGTTGTATTAATGTATATATTAATATGTTTAGTGTCAATAATTCAATTATAAAATATAAAAAAATAGGAGTCACTTTATGAAAAACAAGCTTAATGAAACTACTCTTAAAGAATATATAAAAAATTTAAAAGCTCTTGATTCAATTAAACACAAAAAGCCTTCAAATAATTATAAAGAAGCATTTATTAATAAGTTTAATTTCTACGATGAATCTTTAAAGATTAATTACTCAACACCTTTGAACTCATCTTGCCCTCATTGTAAAAGTACCAAATTCATTAGATTTGGTACTTTTAAAGATACACAAAGATACCGCTGTAAAGATTGTCTAAAAACTTTTTCTAATAATACTAATACTTCATTTTCTTATTCTAAAAAATCGCCACTTAAGTGGAATCTTTATATAAGCCTCATGTTTTCTGGCCATACTATTCGATCTTGTGCTAGTATTCTTGAAATAAATATAGCTACTTCATTTTCGTGGCGCCATAAAATCCTTACAAATTTACTTAAGTTTAATGACGAGAAACTATTAACTAATATGATTAGTATCAGTTCTTTTACAAGCCGTGAAAATTTTAAAGGTTGCAGAGAAATTCTTAAAAAAGATAGAGAAAAAGTGAATATATTATTTGCCATAGATAACAATTTAAATTCTTTTGCTGCCATCAATAATATAGGAACCTTTAATGTACAGAATACTTATAGACTTTTGTGTAATAGATTTAATGCTAATTACAATTTAACTTCATATCAAAATAGATTGTTGAATCCAATATCTAATTACTTTTCAATTAAAAATACTGATGAGACCTTTGATCAATTGCAAAACAATAAAGAATTACTTAATGCTTTCAGATTTAATATTAAAACTTGGACTAAGAAATTTAAAGGAATTGCTACAAAGTATCTTGATAGATATCTTGTTTGGTTTGCCCATATATATAAAGAGTTCTTTGTTAATAAATCATTATTTTTAGACCTATTTAACAATTTATTTAATCATAAATATAGCACCCCTGATTTTACTGAGTTTTATTAATATTTTTTTCTTTTCAGCTGCTTGTCTTATTATATTAATTTATATATATTAACTAAAAAACAACATTTATTTAAAACACAATTTTATAAGTTTATATTTTATATAACCGCCCAAAAGCCTCGACAAAATACAAATAATAACTATAAAAACAGACAAGAAATTACAGATATATATTTAAAAAAGGCAACCATAAAAATATGGTTACCTTAAAATTCATAACTAAAATACTGGAATAACAGCTCCATCATATTTCTCATTTATAAATTTTTTAACATCATCAGAAGTCAAAACTTCTGTTAAATCTTTTATTTTTTGACTATCTTTATCTGCTTCTCTTACAGCTATTATATTTGAGTATGGCTCAGCTGCCTTCGAATCCTTATCTTCTGAAATAAGTGAATCTTTCTTAACTGAAAATCCTGAATCTATAGCATAATTTCCGTTAATAACAGCAGCATCAACATCTTCAATTGTTCTTGGAATAGATGCAGCTTCCAATTCTCTAAAGTTTAAATTTTTAGGGTTGCTTATTATATCTTTTGGAGTTATAAGTTCTCCATCTTTTACCTTAATTAGTCCATTTGATTCTAACAGCTTAAGTGCTCTCGCTTCGTTTGAAGGATCATTTGGGATTGCAATTGTTGATCCATCTTTCAGCTCACTAATATTTTTTATTTTCTTTGAATATAATCCTAATGGCTCTAAATGAACTTTTGCAGTATAAGTTAGCCCCAAATTTTCCGCTTTATTTTGTTCATTTAAATATGGTATATGTTGAAAGAAATTTGCATCCAAACTCCCTTCTGATAACGCTTTATTTGGCGTTACATAATCAGTAAACTCTTTTATATCAACCTTATATCCTTTTTCCTCTAATTTAGGTTTTATATGCTCAACTATTTCCTTATGAGGAACTGGTGTAACCCCTATTGTTATTGTTTTATCATCGCCACTCTTACTTCCACAACCTACTAATGCTAATGATAATACTCCTATTAATACTGTTGATAATATTGTTCTCTTTTTCATATTAAAATCCCCCTTTTATTTTTTTGCTTATTACTATTTTGATAGTTTTTTATAAAAATAATTTCCTAAACTTTGTAATCCCTGAACTATAACAATCAATAATATAACTGTTACAATCATATACTCCGTTTGATGTCTATGATATCCATATCTTATTGCAACGTCTCCAAGACCCCCTGCACCTATTGCCCCTGCCATAGCTGAGTATCCAATAACACTAATTATTGTTAATGTTAATCCTGATACTATTGAAGGTACTGCTTCTTTTAACATTACCTTGAATATTATTTGACTATCTGATGCCCCAAATGATTTTGCAGCTTCAATTACACCACTATTAACTTCTCTAAATGCGCCCTCAATTATTCTTGCAATAAATGGTGCTGTTGCAATAGTAAGTGGTACTATCATAGCTTCTTTTCCAACTGTAGTTCCTACAATTATTTTGCTTAATGGAAATACTGCAACCATAAGTATTACAAATGGAAAACTTCTTAAAATATTTACTATAAAATCTAATACACTATAAACTCCTTTGTTTGGTCTTAACCCCTCCTTAGCTGTTAATGTCAAAACTATAGCAAGCATAAATCCTAATATAAGAGCAAACAATGTTGATAAAACAACCATATAGCCTGTCTCCCACGTAGCTTTTAAAATCTCTTCAAACATTTATAACACCTCCCATTGAACATTTTTTCCATTTAAATAATTTGTTACTATTTCCTCATCACAGTCATCAATATTTATGACTAAATTACCAAGCACACTATCTCTGAATCTTTCTAGCTTGCCCCAAACTATTGAAAAATCAGCATTTGTATCCCTTGCCATTTTTGTAATAAGTGCATTTTCTGATGAATCCTTAGGAAAGAATATCTTTATATTTATTCCCTTTTCCGGAAGCAAATCTATATCATTTTCACCAAGGAATTTTTTAAGAGAAAGTCCAGGTTTTAAAAACAAATCCTCAGCTCTTCCTTGTGATCTAATACGCCCTCCTTCTAATAATGTAATTCTCTCACAAACTTCTTTTACCACCTCCATTTGATGTGTTACCATTACTATCGTAATTCCAATTTGCTTATTTATTTTTAAAATTAATGATAATATGTCTTTAGTTGTTTTAGGATCTAAAGCTGATGTAGCTTCATCACAAAAAAGTATATTAGGTTCAAGGGCTAATGCCCTTGCTATAGCAACCCTTTGCTTTTGTCCACCACTTAATGCAGCTGGTTTACTTTTAAGTTTATCTTCAAGATCCACTAGTTTTAAAAGTTCTAATACTCTTTCTTTAATTTTATCTTTTTTATATCCCCAAAGTTCTAAGGGAAGGGATATATTTTCATAAACATTCTTCCTCTCTAATAAGTTAAAGTTTTGAAATATCATTCCAATATCTTTTCTAAGTTCTCTTATCTCATTTTTATTTAACGTTCCAATATTTTTACCATTAACAGTAATGTAACCCTCATTATAACTTTCTAATCCATTTAAGCATCTTAAAAGAGTAGATTTTCCAGCTCCACTATGTCCTATTATTCCATATATTTCCCCTTTATTTATTTCCAAAGAAATATCTTTTAAAACTTCTAATTCCCCAAAGTTTTTCTTCAAATTTTCTATCTTTATCATATTCAAAAGCCCCCTTTTTTTAGGTAATAAAAAATGCACTAGAGAATAAAATCTCTAGTGCATGAAAGTTACTTGCCCTATTAATATATTCCCTTATCTATCAGTTATAAAAACTGCTGGATTTAGCACCACACACAAGTAATAAAATTTATAATTTATAACCTCATAAAAATAAATGAGAATTAAAACTAAACCTTACTATTACTTTAGTAGGTTGCCGGGTTTCATAGGGCCAGTCCCTCCACCACTCTTGATAAGAATGCATAATTTAATTTTTAAATAGTCTTTTCAAATTTTATCCATCTGATAGACTTATATATAATATAATATGTTATTAACAGTTTGTCAATAACCTTATTATAAAAATATAATACATTTAATTTTCTACAATATTTTTTCTAAACAAATAAATTCCCCGCTTTTGCCTTCAAGATTAATTACACCTACTTTTTTAAATCCACTCTTTATGTATAACCCTTGTGCTCGTTCATTTGTTATATTAGTATCTAGTCTTATTGACTTTAAATTTCGTCTCTTTCCTTCTTCCTCAATGAATGTAATTAATCTTTTTCCGTTACCCATTCTTTGAAATTCTGGATTTACCATTAGTCTATGAGGAACTAATGCTTTTTGTGAACTGCTCCAAGTAACTTTTTTATAATTTATATCTTCATTGCTATTTAAAACAACGGCTCCATACACTACGTCTTCATTTTCATCAGCATTTGAAACCATAACATATAGCTCCTCATTTTCAAAATCTTTTTCAAAATGGTGTATTGTTGGATATGTACTAGTCCAATTAAGACCTTTTCCTTCACCAGTTTTAACTACTTGAGGAATAATTGCTTCTATTTTTATTAAATCACTTCTTTTTGCTTTTCTAAATTGCATAAATATCCTCCATATCATCTTTTTATATATTATGAAGTATATTATATATTTTCACAATATCTTTTTACTATTAATTCAGTATAAAAATTATGAAGATACTTAAATTAGTATCTTCATAATTTTAATTTCCTAACAAATCACGTTCTTTTTCTTCTATACTTCTATTATCAAAAGGTGAATTTATTAAAGCTTTTTCGAATAATTTCGGATAATTTTCTTTTAAATATTTCATATACTCAACCCATTTTAATGCAACAAGCTTGTATGCATAATTTACATCCTCATTAATATGATTTTCCTCATATTTATTTTCATTATAACTTTTATATCTATCATTAAGTTCGTCTCTAAGATGCATTACAGCTATGACAGTATTTGTGAAACATTCATTTTCTCTAAGCATTGGATTTGAAATAAGGTCAACTACTAAATCGCTATTCCGGTCTAGTAAATTTTTAAGTGCCTCCTTATCTATTCTATCTATACTAGCTTTATAATTATATTGTTCAAAAACAACTTTAAATTCATCATATTTCTTATCTGAACATTCTTTTTTTATTATACATTTCTTTGTTATTTGATCTATTCCATCATCAGATTTCACAAATATATCAAGAAGTTCCTCACCTAATTCATGAAAGAAAATTCCCATCAGCATATTGATTTCACTTTTTGAATTCTTACTGTCTCGTTCTTCAATTACATATTTAACTATTATTGCTGTAATAAGCATATCAAGAGGTACCGCCGTTAAGTTTTGAAGAAGTGCTGAAATTACATCTTGCGAATTTCCAACAAACAGAAAGTATATTAAATTTAATATTACAGTTAATACTATTAATATTATTCCAGTTATAATAGTACTTTTTCTTTTGTTACTCATATCCTCATCCCCTTATTTTACTGATATATAATTAATATATTGTAAAGGCTGATTTATTGATAATAATTTTTAAAATATAAAAATAAAAAAGCCTTAGAATTCAATTAAATTCTAAGGCTTTTTTACTGTATTAATTATGGTTTAAGTTATTTACTAAACAATAGCAATTACTTCAATTTCAACTGGTGCATCTAATGGTAGTTTAGCTACTTCAACACAACTTCTTGCTGGTGGTTCTCCCTGGAAGAATGTTCCGTAAACTTCATTAACTGCTGCAAAATCATTTAAATCTTTAACAAATACAGTAGTTTTAATAATCTTATCCATACTTGTTCCAGCTTCTTCTAATATACCCTTAATATTAGATAAGCTTTGTTTTGTTGCGGCTTTAATTTCTGTTATTAAATCCTTAGTTCCTGGTACTAGTGGAATTTGTCCTGATGTATAAATCATATCTCCAACTCTTATAGCTTGTGAATATGGACCTATAGCTTCAGGAGCATTTTTTGTCTTAATTACTGTTTTATTCATAATAAATTCCCTCCTTTTATCTTTTCAATTTCAATTATAGGATTTTTTTCTACAAAAGTCTAAATATTTTTATAATTTTTTATTTTTCCTCTATTATGAAAATGATATAATGAATGTGAGAATATACAAAAGAGAGGTGTATTTATGCATTTAAATAATATTAAAGCTGCAAGAGAAAATATAAAAAATGTAGTAGTTAAAACTCCTTTACTACATAGCAATTTTTTCTCAAACAGAAATAATAACAATGTTTATATGAAATGTGAAAACCTACAACTTACAGGCGCTTATAAATTAAGAGGTGCTTTAAATAAAATGATGAGTCTAAGCGATGATGAAAAATCTAAGGGTGTCGTTTGTTCATCTGCCGGTAACCACGCTCAAGGAGTTGCTTATGCTGCAAGTCTTATGGGAATTAACGCAACTATTGTAATGCCAACTACCACCCCTTATTTAAAGGTACAATCAACTAAAGATTTGGGTGGAAATGTTATTTTACATGGTGATGTTTATGATGATGCATATAGTTATGCTAAAAGGTTAGAAGAAGAAAAGGGATATACATTCCTTCATCCTTTTAACGATATAGACGTAATTTATGGTCAAGGTACTATAGCACTTGAAATATTTGATGAATTAGAAAACGTTGACGCTATTATTTGTCCAATCGGTGGTGGTGGTCTTATTAGTGGTATATCATTAGCTGCTAAAGGGCTTAATCCGAATATTAAAATAATAGGTGTTCAAGCAGAAGGCGCAAATGCAATGGAAACTAGTTTCCACTTTGGAAAACTAACTCCACTTAGCTCTGTTAATACAATTGCAGATGGTATCGCAGTAAAATCTCCAGGTGATCTTACATTCTCAATAATAAAAGAGTATGTAGATGATATTATTACAGTAAGTGACGACGAAATAGTTGATGCATTTTTAGCACTTAATGAGAAACATAAACTAGTTGCTGAAGCTTCTGGCGCTGCATCACTTGCAGCACTTAATAAACTTAACTTTGAAAACAAAAATGTTGTTTCAATAATAAGCGGTGGTAACATTGACATGCTTACTATAACATCACTTATTAATAGTGGTTTAGTTTCTAGAGGAAGATTATTCTGCTTCTCAGTAGAACTTCCAAACATTCCTGGAGAACTTCATAGAATAACTCATATTCTAAGAGAAATAAATGCAAATGTTATAAAACTTGAGCACAATCAATTTAAGGCTGTAAATAAATTAAAGAATACTTTACTTGAGGTTACAGTTGAAACAAATGGATATGAACATATTAACAGAATTAAAAATAAATTTATAGCTGACGGATATTTAATACAACAACTGTATTAAAAGCCAAGAGAAGCCTCCAAATATTTGGAGGCTTCTCTATATTTAACTTAATTAATTTTTACTCTTACATTTAAGTCCACATGTCTCAAGCTTATCATCTAAACTTCTATAATCAAATGGATTATGAAGCATAGCTTTTACAAATAATTGTGGATATGCCTCTTTTAGATATCTCATATATCTACACCATATTTTTGTAAGTTGTTCATATGATACATTGAGATCTTTCTCTATATGATTATCATCACAACAATCACATATTAAATTATAATATCTATCATCAAATTCCTCTAATAAATGGAATAATGACATTAGTAAATCTGAAAATATTTCATGTTCCATTAAAGTTGGATTTCCTATAAATGAAATTAACATCTCTTTTTTACTTTTAAGGATATCTATAATTTTATCTAAATCTACTTTACTAACATCAACTGAAAACTGATGCTCTTTAATTGCATCTTCAAGCTCTTTAAACTCTTTTTTTCCCCATTCTTTATCAACAATAGCAAGGCTTGATAAATTTAAAATATGTCTATCACCCTTGGCAAGCTCTTCTAAAAGATCAGAACCAAATTCTGAGAAGAAAACGCCTTTTATCATATTAACCTTTTCCATATTATGAACTTTCTCACGATTTTCTAATAATCTCTCAATAACAAATGCAGTGAAAAAAACATCCATTGGAATAAATGCTATATCTGCAAATAAAAAGATTAAAGTGTGATGTAAGTCTCTAAATGTTATATAGTGCAGATAATGTAAGAAAATTGATAGTACAATTAACCCAATCCCAATTAGAATCGTCTCTTTTTTATGCTTATTCATAACTGTCTCCCACCTTACTCTCATATATCTTATCGATTTAGAATTATACACTATTTTCTACTTATTCTGCAAATTTTTCTGCTTATTATTTCAATACTTTGAATAAATTATTATGTTATAATATTGGAGAATATGACTTTAGGAGGGATAATTTTGAATAAGGAACTGAAGTTAAAAAAAATTGATGAATTAATCAAAGAATTATCTGATTATAAAAATGCTTTAGAAAAAGATGAAACTTATTTCTTTAGTGAAAAGCTAGATACACTTATATATAACAATGATAAAAACATGTCTGAATTATTTAACTTTAAAAATAATAAAATTAAAATAGAATATGGAGAATTCCATAAAGAAAAAGGGGAAACCCTTTTGATGACTAGATCAAATAAATTATTTGCAAGATACACTATAGACGGATATAAATTAACTGATGATGATGGAAATGTACTTATTAAATGTGATTATAATCTTCTTAAATTTTTACATGAAGTAGAATCAAAGTACATAATTGATGATAAATATATTTTAGAACTATGTAAACTTAATGAAAATAGAGAAGTAATTATAAATTTCATGAAGGATTTTAATTATACATCTATGCATGAATATCCAGGTGATTTAAGATTTGACTTTGATTACACTTACATATCATTTAAATATGACAACGAAGAAATAGAAGTAATTGATCCATCTTTAAGTTTATTTGATAAATTTAAGGAAGTATCTCCTCAAGCTGTGCTTAGTAGCATAAGCCCCTTATGTTTCTAGCCCTGCATTCAAATTTGTAGAATTTTTTTAAATATATCATATACTATTATATATTTTTTATTTCTATGAGGTGATTGTTTGACTGATGCAACTACTCTTATGGATGAGTTCTTTCGTAAATTGAGTTTAAATATTGCTAATGCTGAAATTCTTGGATCCACTTTATTAATATATGGATATTACGAATTTATAATTGCATCCAATCAAGATAAAAATATTACTTATGATGAAATGAATGGAATACAGCCTTCGTTAGATCCAACACTAACTTTAATATCTGGTGAAGAAAATATTACACTAGGTCTTATTATTTTAACTTTTGTTGCCTCTAAAAGGCTTTATTCATTAAAACTTAAAGGAACACAAAGTAATTTAGAGCCATACATAGAATTAGTCGACTCCTATGTTGTTAGCTCTATTGCTAATATAAAAAGATTAGAAGCATTAAATAAAATAGCAAAAATAAATGCTACCGGAGAAAGTTTTGTTTGAATAATTTTTTTATAATGGAGCAATTTTATGAAAGATGAGTCTACTAACACCAATTCTAATACAAATAACACTAGTGCTATTCCACAGGATGTCCAAAAGCAATTTTTACTAGAGGAACTTGAACTTGTTAATCTAGAGATATTTGCTACTCTTTTATTCATACTTTCTAGCTATTATTATTTGGAAGCTAGTCTAATAGGTAAAACTATAGTACTAGATAAATTAAATGATATACCAGATGATTTAGATCCAGTTGCTTTAATTGATGCAGGAGAAATCTTTTCAATTGAAGGTCTATTAATTTTCACAATAATATCTTATAGAAGATCGGCTCTTGAGATGAGACGAAATAACCCTAACTTAGATATATTTAATGAAATATCCACAAGTTACATGGTAACTCTATCTGCCGCCTTAGTTAGAGTTAGTGATAGGGCAGTTCTTAGAAATGTCATTCCAGACTTTTAAAAAAGGATTATTTAATATAAATATTAAATAATCCTTTTTTTATTTATTTTTCTAAATCCAAAAGAATTTTCTTCACACTTAATCCACCCAAGTATCCTGTTAAATTACCATTGCTCCCAACAATTCTGTGACATGGTATAAATATAGGAATTGGATTTTTATTACATGCCATTCCTATAGCTCTAGCTGATTTTGGTCTTCCAATCTTTTCTGCTAATTCCTTATAAGATAACGTTTCTCCATATGGAATTTTACATAATTCGCTCCAAGCTTCTTCCATAAATTCCGTTCCCATTGGCTTTAAAGGAAGTTTAAAGCTTTTACGAGTTCCATTTAAGTACTCTTTTAATTGGATTGAAGCTTCTTTTATTAATTCAGTTTCAAAAACCTCTTCCTTTTTATAACTCATATCATTATCAAAATAAACCTTATTTATGAATCCCTCTCGTTCCTCTATTCCAATCTTTCCAATCTTTGTTTCATAAAAAAATATAGCCATAACCTTATATTATCCTTTAAACAATTTTCTTTATCCAATTATAAAACTTATATAACTTAGGATACTTTTCATGTTCTTCTCTCTCATGCTTTAACCTAGTCATTATCATAATTGGCTCTAAAAGACCCATGGTGTCATCATATCCTTCTTTTATCCTTACTCTTTTTGATTCAGTATCTAAATTTAATGTTCCTTTTAGTGTACTTTCATTTAATTTTTTTGGTGCTAATTCTAATATTTTAGTATTAGGATAAAGAGACTTGTCAACAGTTTCATCTTTAGATAATAGTACTACGATTATTATGTCGCAATTTTCTCCATACACAGGTTGAATTGGAGTATTATCTGCTACTCCCCCATCTATATACCTTTCTCCTAAAACTTCAGTACAATCGTATATCATAGGTAGTGATGCAGATGCTACTATCATTTCTTTAGCAACCATATCATCATAATCATTTATCCTAAAATACTTTGCATTAAGTGATGGAATCTCTGTACAAGCTGCATAACATATTTTTTCACGCTCTTTAACTTTATTAACATCTAAATATGTCTCAATTATTTCTCTTGCTCCGTCTTTTGGAACTCCACCTTCTTCAAGCTTTTGAAGCATATATTTTTTTGCTAAATTCAAATGACGACCTCCAATTGCAAGTTCAAGACCTCTTTTAATAAGTTCAAACTTACTTATCGGAACCAGCTTGTCCATAGTAACCTCATCCCATAACTTCTCTGCTGCCACCATATCATCTTGAGCAAATAAAATAGCATTAAACGCTCCTATAGAGGTACCTGCAAAAACGTCTATGTATTTATCTAGTTCTAAGTCTTTAAGCGCTTTCCATACCCCAAGTTCATAAGCACCCTTTCCGCCACCACCTGATAATACTAATCCTATTTTCATATAAATCTCCTTTTTTAAAACTTAATAAGTTTTTTAACTTTTACTATATACAAGTATATCATAAATGCCCTATTTCTTTATATTAAAATAGTATGGTACTTTTTGTATTCAATAATATTTTTCATCAAAAATTTAATATTAATTCACCAAATAATAAGTATATTCACCTATTATACGTGTGATTCATTGCAAATTTATGGTATATTATTGTAAATGATTAAGGGAGGAACTTTTATGAGAAAACTATTTTTTAACGGTGATATTTTAACTATGGAAAATATACTTTATGTAGATGCAATACTTATTGAGAATGGAATAATAAAAGATATCGGTATTAAAGATGAGCTTATATCCCTTTATGGCACTGACTTAGAATTAATTGATTTGAAAGGTAAAACTCTAATGCCTTCCTTCATTGATCCACATAGTCATATAACTGCATTCTCAAATACTCTTGCTTTTGTTTCTTTAACATCTGCAAAAAATTTTGATGATATTATAAAGAAAATAAATGATTTTAAAAATTTAAAAAATTTAAAAGAGGATGAGTTAATTGTTGGTTTTGGATATGATAATAACAATTTAGTTGAAAAGGAACACCCAACAAAAGATGTGTTAGACAAATCTTCTCTTACTAATCCAATAATAATTGTTCATGCTTCTGGTCACATGGGAGTATTAAACTCACTAGCACTAACAGAACTTCATATTAGTGATGAAACAAAAAACCCTAAAGGCGGACGAATTGGAAGGTATGATAATTCAAATGAACCTAATGGTTATTTAGAAGAAAATGCCTTTATTAATTGCTCTAGAGCTATAACACCTCCTTCTTTAAAAAATTTAAATAAATTACTTCTTGAAGCTCAAAATATTTACTTAAGCTACGGTATAACTACAGCTCAAGATGGTATGGTAAATGAATCTGAATTCAAACTTTTAAAGTATGCATCTGATAAAAATGATCTTAAAATTGATGTTATCGGTTATGTTGATTTAAAAAATAGTCCTGAGCTTACAAAGAATAATCCTAAGTACTTAAAAAAATATTTTAATAGGTTTAAAATAGGTGGATATAAAATTTTCTTAGATGGATCTCCCCAAGGACGAACAGCCTGGCTTACTAAACCTTATGAAAATGGTCCTTCAGATTACTACGGATATCCAATATATGATAACTTAGAAGTAGTAGATTTCATTAAAACAGCTTTAAGTGAAAACATTCAGCTTTTATCTCACTGTAATGGTGATGCTGCTTGTGATCAGCTAATTAATTGCTTTTATGAGGCTAAAGATTCATTTAATAAACCTAAAAATATAAAGCCTGTTATGATTCACGCACAGACTGTTAGATATGATCAATTAGATAGAATGAATGAAATAAATATGATACCATCATTTTTCACTGCCCACACATACTACTTTGGTGATGTTCATATTAAAAACTTAGGACGAGATAGAGCATTTAGAATTAGTCCTGCTAAAAGTGCTTTAAATAAAAAAATTACTTATACTTTCCATCAAGATACACCAGTTATACTTCCTAATATGCTTGAAACTGTATGGTGCGCTGTTAATAGAATTAGTAAAGATGGTGTAGTAATTGGCGACTTTGAAAGAATTTCACCTTTAGATGCTCTTAGAGGCATTACTATAAATGGAGCTTATCAATATTCAGAAGAAGATTTAAAAGGATCTATAAAAATTGGAAAACTTGCTGATTTAGTTGTTTTAGATAGAAATCCACTAAAAGTAGATCCAATTGAAATAAAAAATATAAACGTATTAGAAACAATAAAAGAAGGGGTTACCCTTTATAAAAAATAGTTTACTAGTTACAAAAAAAGTTTAAAAGTATTTATGTTTTAAATACTTTTAAACTTTTCTTAATTATTAATTTCATAAAGTTCAATAGGAAGACCATCTGGATCTTCAAAAAAGGTAAACTTACAATTAGTAAATTCATCGATTCTTATATCTTCAGTCGTAACACCTTTAAAGTTAAGCTCCTTAACAGATTCATTAATATTATTAACTACTAGTGCTAAATGTCTAAGTCCACAAGCTTCTGGATAGCTTAATCTTTCTGGTGAACCATTAAATGAAAATAATTCTATCTGACTATTTGAAACTCTTAAATCTAACTTATAAGAATCTCTTTCTTTTCTGTACACTTCTCTAATTACTTCTAGCCCTAGTATTTCAGTATAAAATCTTTTAGATTCTTCATAATTTGAGCATATTATCGCAGCATGATGAATTCCTTTAAACTCCATAAAACACCTCTTTAATCTGAATTATATTTCTTTTTTTCTTGTAAGTAGACTTAAGAAAGTTCCTCCAAGATCTGAGAAGTGACCAAGGAATCCTCCACATATTAAAGAAATGATTACAAGCCCCCAGGCTCCATTTGATCCAAATGTAGCACAAGCACCACAGAATGCTCCTGGAATAAATTCCAAAGGCTTAGCCTTTGCTTGTATACACATTACAAATGAAAAAAAGCCTGTTAGTATGTATGAAATATATGTCCCCCCAATATATTTTGTTCCAAGTATAATACACATGGCCCAAAGTACTCCTGACATATTGGCATAAAGAGATTTTTTTAATCCCTTAAATTTACCACCTGATGCAAAGTAACTTGTACACCCTATAAATCCTACCCATGTTATAAGCCCGAGTGATGCACTAATCCATGCCCAAACACCTGATAAAATTCCAACACTAATAGCAACAGCTGTAAATAGTTCCATATTATTACCTCCTTTGTTTTTAGCAATTTCATTATTTTATCTTATGTAAAAATTTTTATCTCTTACTGTAAATGTATCGTATTTAAGATTTTTTTGCAAGATTTTAATACAATTAAAAGAAAGGTATAGAAATACTTTTTGTAGTTTTTCTATACCTTAAATTATTTACTAATTATGTTTGAACTGATTCACACATCTTTTCAAGTTCTGCTCTTAATATAGTTTCTGAATTTCTATCAACTAATACAGTAATATAGTCTCCTGAGTGTACGACTGTATCTCCATTTGGTATTATTTTAGTTCCTTCTCTTTCTATATAAACAACTAAAGAATCATCAACTAATTTAATATCTTTTAGCTTTCTTGAAACTATTGGAGCCCCAAGTTCTACAATATAATTAACCATTATTTTTTCCATACATGCTTTGTCACACGCATAACTTTTAGACTTAATCCTTCTATTAAGAAGTGATTCATAAATTGGTTCACATCTGCATAGCTCTGCAACTAAATATGCTATACCGCATACAACAGCAAGTGGACCAAGCTGTGCTATTGAGCCACTCATTTCACATACAAGCACAAGGCCTGTTATAGGCGCTCTTACTATAGATGAAAACATTCCTGCCATAGCTAATAATATAAAGTTTGTAATGTATACACTATCAATTTGTAGTATATTCACAGATACTTGTCCAAATACAACTCCAATTAATGCCCCAAGTGTTAAAAGTGGAAATAATATTCCTCCTGGTGTATCTGATGCAAAACTAACCATAGAAAATATAAATTTAAATACTAATAGTATTAATCCCATTTTAAGAACCATACCATCTACTAATATTTTATTTATTAATGGATTTCCTCCACCAAGCACTTCTGGAAGAAATAATCCAAATACCATTGCACATACAAATGGTATCATCATTCTTATTCTTAACTTCACTTTAAGTTTCTTATATAAATCTTGAGTTTTTAGTAATGTTTTATTATATATAACGCCTCCAAAACCTGCTATTATCCCAAGCAATATAAGTAAAAGATAATATTTAGCGGGTATATTAGTAAGTTTCTCAACATGTAATATAGGCTTTGATCCAAAGAAGCTCCAAGTAACTAAATCTGCACTTACAGCTGCTGCTATTGTTGGTAATAAAATCAGTGGAGAAAAATCTTTATTTACTTCTTCAAGAGAAAACATTACCCCTGCAAAGGGTGCATTAAATGCAGCTGCAAGCCCAGCTCCAGCTCCACTTGATATTAAATATCTCTCCTCTAACTTTATTTTATTACATACTTTACTATAGAAATTTCCAACACTTGCACCTAATTGGATTGATGGACCTTCTATCCCTAGAGATAATCCTGAACCTATAGCAAGAACACCTCCAATGAATTTTGTAACCATTATTTTAAGTGGGTTTTTTATATCAAAATATCCTGTAAGAGAACCTTCGATTTGCGGTATACCACTACCGCTTATCATAGGATTCTTCTCTACCATAATTCCAACTATGTATCCAATAAACATTAATACTATTATTCCAATTATTATGTAAATCTTGTTCGTTTCCATGAAGTCATATGCTTGAATAGTATATTTACCTATAAATTCTAATAAGAGTCTATACAATGAAACAATAAGACCCGATATTGCTCCAACTAGTGCACTTTCTATAACTACTCGAACTCTTAAGTTGTTTATAAACTTAAACTCTTTAGCAGTTTCATTATCCATTGTTATCTTCTCCTTTCATATTATATTGTCTATATCATTATATATCGTACAATTCTAATTACACAAAGACTATACTATTAACTTCCCCTTAATATTTAGTGAATAACTTTCCATTTATGAATACTGAGCCTCCCTTATGGTAAAAATAAACTATTACATTAAAATGTGGAGGTATCTCATTATGAAAAATAATTTTATAACAATAAATTCTTCCCTTATAAATGAAGCTAGCGAAGTTATTTCAAAAGAATTTCAAAATTCCCCTTTCTTTAAATATTTATTTGAAGATAAAAATGTACGATTAACTATTCTTCCTTATATTTTTAATAACTTGCTAAATGTTTATAAATCCATAGGAACTACATATATAACTTCAATTAATGTCGAAGGTACATTTTCCTTAGTTAATTTTAATTCTGCAAATCACCATTTGTCTTTTTATGAATCTTTAATAAAAGGTATTTCTAATGATATATCTATTTTAAAAACTATTGACTTAAAGGAAACAATAAATAATTTATCAAAAGCTAAGGAGACTTTATTAAGTGTTAAAGACTTTATCAAAGATTATAATAATTATTTATTTTTATCTTCTATAGGTTTAAATTATAGTAGTGAAACAGATAGAATCCAGTTTTTAAATGATATGATTAATTTTTGCATAGAACAAAGTAAAAGTTTAAACATACCACTTCTTGTAGAAACAGAAACATATGAGATGGTTAAATTATATGTTTCTCATGGTTTTATATTAAAGAAAGAATTTAATATAAAAGGTACCTCAGTAGCTATATTTTTATTACAATATTCATAAAACAAAAAAGATAGGCTTATCCATTGGTATTGGAATAACCTATCTTTCTCTAGGGTTATATTTTATTATGTTTGGTGTCTATAATTACTACCATATATCAGTAATAATATACAAAAATACTTAGATTCTTAAATCATTTAGTCCCTTAAAAACTTGTTTGCAGGCTTCACAATTCGCACATAGAATTAATACATTATTATTTTTAGCAACCGTTCCACGTATTCTTTTGTCATCTAATCTATCTATTAGTTCTCCAACAACTGCGGCCATTCCTTTTAATGTCCTTATTGATATGAAATATTCTTGTATAAAGATACTTATAACTGCATCCTCAAATATAGTTTTAAACTTTTTTGCAACATTATCTTCTGTAGCTAGTATGTATTTTGATTGTTTGTTTTCTAATGATTTTCTAATTATATGCATTTCTTTTAAGTCGCGTGATAATGTTGACTGAGTCACATTTATACCTAAATGTTTTAATTTAAAAACTAACTCCTCTTGTTTTCCTATATCTTCACTTTGGATTATATTAATTATAGCCTCTCTTCTTCTTTTCTTTAATTCATTCTCCATAATAATCTCCCCTTACTATTCGTAAAGTATTATCTTTATAGATGCTAAACTAAAGACATTAACTTTAGCTTAGCATCTTAAAAATTATTTAACTATTTTAGTTCCTGATTTTCCGTCTAAAGCATCGTTAGCTCTGCAAAGTGATGCAATTATTGCTTCTTTATTATCAGCTGATTGTACAAACTTTTTACAAGCTTCAACCTTTGGAAGCATACTGCCTGGTGCGAACTGTCCTTCTTCTATATATTTATTTACCTCTTCTATATCAATTTCTTTTAATTCTTTTTGATTTGGTTTATTATAATTTACACATACTCTATCAACAGCTGTAAGTATTAATAGAACATCTGAATCTAATATTTCAGCTAGCTTTTCAGCTGCAAAGTCTTTATCTATAACAGCTGGCACTCCAATAAGTTCGTCCCCATCTTTAACTACTGGAATTCCGCCTCCGCCGCAAGCGATAACTATAAAACCATCATCAACCATTGTCTTTATTGCATCTTTTTCAACTATATCAACTGGCTTTGGTGAAGCAACTACTCTTCTATATCCTCTTCCAGCATCTTCTTTCATTACATATCCTTTATCTTTTTCTAAAGCTTCTGCTTCTTCTTTTGTATAAAATGATCCTATTGGTTTAGTAGGATTTTCAAAAGCTTTGTCATTTTTATCTACAACTACTTGTGTTACAACAGTCTCAACTGACTTCTTTATATGTCTTTTATTTAATTCTTCTGAGATTGAATTTTGTAGATGATATCCAATGTAACCTTGTGAGAAAGATCCTACAACGTCAAATGGGAATAATGTATTGTTATGATCACTTTGATAAGCAGCCTCAAGACTTGCTAGTATTTGTCCAACTTGTGGTCCGTTACCATGAACTATAGATACTCTATGACCAGCCTCAATTAAATCTACTACTGATTTTGCTGTCTTTTTGCAAGTCTTTAATTGACCTTCTGCACTTTTATCTTTTGGATCTGCCTGTAATGCGTTACCGCCTAATGCTAAAACTATTTTCATCTTTTGTTCCTCCTTATGCTATCTAATAAAATATATTATCTAACTTCTTAGTTTCATCTTTAGTTTAATGTAATTTGTCTTTAAATTGTTATTGTTCCATTTGCAAGTAATACTATTGCTATAATTGCTATAACAATTACAGCTATTGCAATACCAAGCTCTTTGCCTTTAAACACCTTTTCATTTCCATTATTTTGCTTTTTAGCAATGTAATAGAATATTATTCCTACTGCATATAAAATAAAGCATAATAATAAGTATTTTAATCCTGCTGCATAGCATAACCATATTGCATATACAGTTGCTATTGTTGCGCAGATTTTATCTCTTGTTCTTCCTTGAGGGTTAGTATCATATGTTTCCCCTGTTATTGTTAATTTTAAACCATACATAGCACTTAACAAGTAAGGCACAAGTATTGCTGTACTTGCAACTGAATATAATGCTTGATAAGTACTGCTTGCCACTAATGTTAGTATTAAAAATACTTCTACTAAAAGATTTGTAATTATTAGTGATGCAGCTGGTGCTCCATTTTTATTTGTCTTTGCAAATATTTTTGGTAGTGCTCCATCCTTTGCAGCTACAAAAGGAATTTCAGCACATAATAATGACCAACCAAGTAATGATCCAAATAGTGATACTATTAATCCTAAATTAATAAGTACCGCACCCCATTTACCAACCGCAAATTCTAATACGTAAGCCATTGATGGGTTATCTAGTCCTGCAAGGTGTACTCTGTTCATAACACCTATAGACATTAATGATATTAAAAGATATATACATAAAGTTCCTATTAATCCAATTACAGTTGCTTTACCAACATCACTTTGTTTCTTAGCTCTACCTGATACAACTACTGCACCTTCAATACCTATGAAACACCATAATGTTACTAGCATTGTGTTTTTAGATTGTTCAAGTACACTTCCAAGGTCTGTTGAACCCCAGAATTCGAAAGTAAAGTTATGTAAATTGAAAGCAAATATAGCTGCAACTATAAATACACAAATAGGTACTAATTTCGCTATTGTTGTTATTAAGTTTACTAGCGCTGCTCCACTTACACCTTTTAGAATTAATGCTGTAAAAGCCCAAACTAATATTGATGCTCCAATTATTGATGCTAGATTATTACCTTCTCCAAATATTGGTGCAAAATATCCTATAGCACCAAATAATAGTACTGAGTATGAAACATTACCAATCCAAGCACTTAACCAATATCCCCATGCTGAATTGAATCCTATGTAATCTCCAAAACCCGCTTTTGCATAACTATATACACCACCGCTTAGTTCTGGCTTTCTATTTGCTAGTGATTGATAAACAAAGGCAAGTGCTATCATACCAATCCCTGTTATAATCCATCCTAAAATAATTGCGCCTGTTCCTGCTCCTCTTGCCATATCTGATGGTAAGTTAAATGCTCCTCCACCAATCATAGATCCAACTATTAAAGCTGCTAAAGAAGCAAACCCAAGATTCTTTTGTTCTCCAGTTGATTGTTGCTCTGACATTGTAATCACTCCCTATTCAGTTTATTTTTAGAATAATTTAGTCGGCTATTACTCTAATAGCCGACTATTTATTTTGATAATTACTTTCCTGCTGTTGCAACCATCACGGCTTTTATAGTATGCATTCTGTTTTCAGCTTCATCAAATACTACTGAATTTCTGCTTCTAAATACTTCGTCTTCAACTTCTCTTATATCAAGACCAAGTCTCTTTTCTATATCTACAGCAACTTCTGTATCTTCATCATGGAATGATGGAAGACAATGCATGAATAATGTATTCTTGTTTCCTGTTTTATTCATCATTTCTCTTGTTACTTTATATGGAGTTAATAATTTAACTCTTTCAGGATATAAACCTTCGTCTTCTCCCATTGATACCCATATATCTGTGTAGATAACATCTGCGCCTTTTACTGCTTCTTCAACGTTATCTGTAAATTCAATTGTTGCTCCTGTTTGTTTTGAGTATTCTTGCATTTCTTTTATTATAGCTTCATCTGGTGCTAATGATTTAGGTCCAAGTGCTACAAAGTGCATTCCTGTTTTAGCTGCACCATACATTAATGCATAACTCATGTTGTTTCTTGTATCTCCTGTGAATACTAATTTAATTTCACTAAGTGGTTTATGAGCATGTTCTTCTATTGTAAGGAAATCTGCAAGTATTTGTGTTGGATGGTCTGCATCTGTAAGTCCATTCCAAACTGGTACTCCTGCATATTTAGCTAGAGCTTCAACTGTTGATTGTTTGTATCCTCTAAATTCTATACCATCATACATTCTTCCAAGTACTTTAGCAGTATCTTCGATTGATTCTTTCTTTCCCATTTGAGAATTTGTTAAGAATGTTACGTGAGCTCCTTCTTCAGCTGCTCCACATTCGAAAGCACATCTTGTTCTTGTTGATGATTTTTCAAATAATAGTACTACATTCTTACCTTTTAAACTATCACCTAATATTCCAGCTCTTTTCTTAGCCTTTAAGTCATGTGATAAATCTAATAAATATCTAACCTCGTCTGGTGTAAAATCCTTTAATGTTAAAAAACTTCTTCCTTTTAAATTAACTGCCATTTTAATTTCCTCCTTAGTTTTTACCCTAAGTGTTTGTTCTTTCATATTTATAAAGAAAGAACAAACACTAAAAGTAATTTTTTATATTTAATCTTCTTTATTAACTATTTTAAATCTTCTCTTATTAGTGGCATTGACATACATCTTGGGCCACCTCTACCTCTTGATAATTCAGATGATGGAATTACATGAAGTTTTATTCCATAGTCTTCTAATATTTTATTAGTTACATAGTTTCTTGAGTAAACTATAACTTCACCTGGTGCTATTGCAAGAGTGTTTGAACCATCATTCCATTGTTCTCTTGCTGCGATTATTTCATCACCGCCACCACATTTAATTAAAGTAACTTTTCTATCAAGATACTTACTTAAAATATTTTCTAATGTATCAACTTCTTTTACAGTTTTAAGTGCTCCTTCATTATCTGGATCTTTTGTTATTGCATAAACATTTAAAGGTCCTACAATTCCTGGATGAACTGTAAATTTATCATAATCTACTTGTGTAAATACTGTATCTAAATGCATAAATGCTCTAGTTGCAGGTATTTGGAATGCAAGTATTGTTTTGAATGTTACATCTTTATTGAATAATAGTCTCTTAGCTAATTTTTCTACTGAAGCTGAATCAGTTCTTTGTGAAATACCAACTGCTACAGTATCTTTTGATAATATTAATTCATCTCCACCTTCAATTGAAGTGTTTTCATCTCTGTTAAACCAGAATGGAACATCTTTATCTTTGAATCTTGGATGATGCTTAAATATGTATTTAGCAAAAATTGTTTCTCTATTTCTAGTTTCTGTTCTCATATGGTTTAATGTTATACCATGTCCAATTGTTGCAAATGGGTCTCTTGTAAAATAAAGATTTGGCATTGGATCACAAACAAATGGATAAGTGCTGTTTACTAAGTCATATAAAGAATCTCTATGGTATTCTTTAAGTTCTTCTTTTCTAACCCCTGCCATCATTTTATCTACCATTGCTTTATTATTAAAGCTTAGGAAATATTTAATTAAGGCTTCTCTTAAAGATTCACTTTCAACTCCAGCCTCATCTATAAATTCATTTATAAATTCTTCTTTTACTTTTTCATTAGTTTCTATTGCTTCTGCTGCAAGAACTTCTAAGTAAAGTACTTCTACACCTGCATCTCTTAATGTTTGTGCAAATACATCATGTTCTTCTCTCGCAATTTTTAAATAAGGAATATCGTCAAATAATAATCTGTCTAGTAGGTCTGGTGTTAAATTTTCTACTTCTTCTCCTGGTCTGTGTAATAAAACAGTTTTTAATTTACCAATTTCTGAAGTTACATTTAAAGCTCTATTTTCCATCATATTATCACTCTCTTTCTCTTTAGTATTTTTTTTTGTAAACATGTCCGTGGGGTCAATCGCTATTGATTAGTGGTGCTTACAGTTGTTATTATATTAACTATTTTAAACGCTTTCAAGACAGTATTTACCATTAAATGTATAGGTTTTTTCAACTTTATTCATTATACATGGTTATTTTTTTAACATACTATAGTTAAAATACCCATAAGCAAGCTATTGGGTTATTTTCCACTATGCACCATTAATTGCATATTTCTGAATATTTTTTGTATAAAGTAAGCATAATCTTATGCATATTTTTTTTATTTTTTTTATTAAATTAACTTATTTTTAGAAATCGATTATGTAATACGAATTTAACCAATTTTTTTATAAATAAAAAAGTTGCCTAGACTTACTAGACAACCATTTTTTCTATTATTTTATTCCTTGTTCAAAATTGAAAATATGTGATGGATCATATTTCTCTCTAATCTCTCTTAACTTAAATCTATTTTCTCCATAATAATCTTTTGCATAATTTGAAAGTCCTTCATACGGAAAATTAACAAATGACCCTTCAGTTAACTTTTCTATATGCTTGAAATTCTCTTTAACCCATTGTATATTTTCTTTAGCATACTTATCCTCTTCAAATACAGATTGTATTCCCATAATGAACTTAGCATCTCTATAATAAAATGCAGATGAACTTTTATCTACTTTTTTAATAGCTCCACCTAATCCATAAAAAGAGATTGCTGTATAATATGCACCATTTGCATTATTTTTTATTATGTTTATAAGTTCCCTTATTTCATCTTCAGTATAATCTCTAAAGGCAAATCGTCCGGTAGATTTATACTTTTCATAATCTGGATGACTATCTTGTATAGCTCTATTTGCTTCTAATACAGTCATATATTCTAAATCAAATTTTATTTTAGTTGGAATACTTTTTATTGGATTTAAAATTCTGTTAGCTTCATCCATATTCCCATAAAATAAACCTGTAATTTTAATTCCAATTCCTCTTTCTTCTGAGTTATAAATAGCAGTTTTCAAATTCATACGATTATCTAATGTATCAAATTCACTAAAAACAGTTTTAATTAATTGTACCATTTCATCAGTATCAATATTTCCACAATCTATATTTATAAGAGTTGCCATTTCTATCTTTTCTGGAATTTTAAAAGTCATAGAAGTGACTACTCCAAAGTTCCCTCCACCAGCACCTTTAGCTGCCCATAACAAATCTGAATTAGCCTTTTCACTCGCAGTTACTTCTAAGCCATCATAATTTATAAATTCAGCTTTAATTAAATTATCACATCCAAGTCCAAAAAGTCGACTTGAATATCCCCAGCCTCCACCTAACGCAAAAGCTACAACACCAACTGTTGGGCATCCTCCACCTGGAAATGGATATCCAAGTGTTCCTAATGCTTCATATAGTTCTCTATTTCTAGTTCCGCCACCTATAGTTACTTCCTTATTCCTTTCATCAACATATATATCATTCATTTTACTAACATCTATAACTAATACATCGTTACCTGTTGAATATCCTTCATAATTATGACAACCAGATCTTATTCTAAAAGGGATATCATTTTCCTTCGCCCATAAAATTGAATTTTTTATATCGTCTTTATTATTACAATAAACAATTACTAACGGATACTTTTGTATAGCTCTATTCCAAGCTATTCTACTATCTTCATATTCATAATCATCTTTAGTTATTACTTCTCCTGTTAATTTGGAGTAATTAACCTTTCTCATATGCCCACCTTCTAATACGTTATTTTTTATTTATTATGATAATATCATATATGCATAACAAATAAAATTTAACTTACTAAAATTCACTATAAATTGATTAATTAATAGCTTCTAATTTTTCTCTTCTTTTAATAAATAACGTTAATGATCCTAATAATCCAATTAACAAAATAATAGCACCAACTAAAAATGTATAATTAAATCCTTTTGTGAAAGCTTCAGTTACTTGCTCACTACTTACATTTCCTCCAATAGAATTTAAATAAGAATTCTTTCTTGTTGTCATCAAACTAACAAATAAAGATGAACCCATTGCAGCTGAAATTTGCTGGACAGTATTTATTATTGCAGTACCATGAGGGTATTCCCTTGGCTTTAACTGATTTAGGCTATTAGTTTGAGATGATGTCATAACAAGTGGCATTCCAACATTTAATATACAAAGTAATATTATAATTGTTTTGTAGCTAGTATGAACATCAACTCTTGATAATAAGAAAAATGATACTACTAATATTATAAATCCAAAAGGAACTACTTTCTTAGCTCCAAGCTTATCATAAATATTTCCTGTTATTATTGAAGTTACTGCATTTATAAGTCCAGCTGGCAATATTGCTATTCCAACTTGAAGTGGTGTTAAGTGATACACTCCCTCTAAATACATTGGCATAACAACTAATGTTTCAAACAAAGTCATCATTGCTATCATTACAAATATTACGCCTAAAGTGTATGTATTAGATTTTAAAACTCTTAAATCTAACATTGGTTCTTCTAATTTAAGTTGTCTAATTGAAAATAAAATAAGTGCAATTATTCCAACTATAAAAAATATGCTAGCTTTCTTATTCCCTAATGAGCTAAACCCCATTATAATTCCACCAAACCCTAAAGTTGATAAAATTATTGAAATTATATCAATTTTGGGGTTAGTTAGTTCAGTGACTTTTTCTAAATATTTATACCCAAGTAAAAGTGCAATTATTATTAATGGAATTTCTATTATAAATAAATAACGCCATGAAAGAGTTTGCAATATTACTCCTGATATACTTGGTGCTATTGATGGTGCAAATAGTATTACAAAAAGGCCAAGTCCAACAGCTGCTCCCCTCTTCTCTGGTGGATTTATTACTACTATTGTGTTCATCATTATAGGAACAAGCATACCTGTACCTGATGCTTGTACTAATCTACCACATAATAAAAGTGTAAAATTTGTTGCTGTTGCGGCAATTACAGTTCCGAGCAAACAAAGAGACATCGCTGCAATATACAACTGCTTAAGAGTGAATTTTTGAATTAAAAATGCTGTTACTGGAACTAGTATACCAATAACTAAAAGATATCCTGTACTTAACCACTGAATAGTCTGTGCATTTACAGTAAATTCCTCCATTAGTTTTGGAAGTGCAACATTTACTATCGTCTCATTAAATAATGCTAAAAAACCTCCAAAGAGTAACACTCCCATAATTCTAACTATTTTTTCTTTTGATTTCATTTAATTAACCTCTTTCTATAATTAGACCAGTCTATATAATTAATTGAAAAATAATAAAGGTTATTATAATTTTATACAATATCCTTTACTACGAATTTTATTTATTTATATATTGTTTAATTATTACTTCAACAGTATCTTTAACTAATATAAGTGAACTATTATCTTTGTTTGTAAGGGACATTACAATAGCACCTTCAATCATTATTTGAATTATTCTACTAATATCTCTAGCATCCTCTTCACTTACATTTAATTCTTTAAGTCTGTCTTTATATAAGTCTTCCCATGTTAGAAATGTAGCTGCACACGCTTCTCTAAGTATTTCATTTGTTTGAGATGCTTCTAATGCTAGAAGGCTTACTGTTACGCCCTTTACAATCTCTTCCCTTCCAACTATATCTGCTACATTCAAAATTACTTTTTGAATGCCTACTATAGGATCTTTAGATGAATATAAATTCTCTTTTATTTCTTCTTTAATAGACTCCTTCACAACTTCTATAGCTTGTAATGCTAATTCCTCTTTACCTTTTGGAAAATAGTAATAAAGTGACCCTTTTGGAGCTTCACTCTTTTTAAGAATTGCATTTAAACCTGTTGCATGATAACCATTTGAAAAGAACATCTCTGATGCTGTCTTTAATATTTTTTCTCTTGTATCAATTTTATTTCCCATAATATATCTCCTAATAATTATAACGATTGGTCTATATATAAAATACAGTTTAATTTTTAAATTGTCAATAACATAAAAATAAGGCTACCCAAAATCAACTCATTGTGTAGCCTTATTATTTATATAATTTTATTCACACACTTTTCCAGGATTTAAAATATTTTTAGGGTCAAAAGTTAACTTTATTCCTTTCATTAAAGCGATTTGTTCATCACTTAATGATTCATTTAAGTACCCTTTCTTCGCGAATCCAATACCATGTTCTCCTGATACTTGTCCTTTTAATTCTTTAGATTTATCATACATTGATTTCATAACTTCTTTAAGTTTTAACTTCCATGCTTCTTCACTTAAATCATCTTTTAATAAGTATATATGAAGATTACCATCTCCTGCATGTCCAAAGCTCTTAATTCTAATATCAAATTTCTTTTCAAGTTTATGAGTAAACTTAACAAACTCCGCTACTCTATTTCTTGGTACAACTACGTCAACCTCATCCATTTCTGTAGTTGATGCTTTTATTGCTTCTAAGAAAGCTCCTCTTGCAGACCATATTGACTCTTGTCTTTCTTCTGTATCTGATATAAATGCATCTATAGCACCTTCTTTAAGGCAAATATTAGCTACTTTTTCATAATCTTTTTCTATTTCTTCTTTTGAGTTACCATCAAAAGTTAAAAGAAGATAAGCATCAGATGTATGGTCTGGGAACTTCTTACCTAAGTACTGTTCTGCTGCAACTATTGCTTCTCTTTGCATAAATTCAATAGCTGTTGGCACTGCCTTTGATTTTATTATTTTAGGAACTGTTTCTATTGCAGTTTCTAAATCATTAAATGGTATAAGTAAACTAATTGCTTTCTTTGGTAATGGTACTAGTTTAAGTATTGCTTTTGTTATTATAGCAAGTGTTCCTTCTGAACCTACAACTAAATCTTTTAAACTATATCCTGAACTATTCTTAACTACTTTACCACCTAAGTTCATTACATCTCCATTAGCTAATACTACTTCTAATCCTCTTACGTAATCTCTTGTTACACCATATTTTACAGCTCTCATTCCACCAGCATTTGTACTTATATTACCAGCAATTGTAGCTGTCTTTTCACCTGGATCTGGTGGATAGAATAAGTCATTTTCCTCTACAAATTTAGATATTTCCATAAGTAGTACACCAGGTTCTACTGTTAATGTTAAATTATCTTCATCAAGTTCAAGTATTTTATTCATTCCACTTAAATCTAAAACTATACCTCTATAAAGAGCAACAGCTGCTCCAACTAGCCCTGTTCCTGAACCTCTTGCTGTTACTGGAATATTATTTTCATAAGCATATTTCATTATTTTTGAAACTTCTTCTGTAGTCATAACTTTTACTACTACATCTGGAAGCTCTTTTATTGAACCTAATTCATCATGACTATAGTCTTCATTAATATCACTTCCATAGAATACTCTGTCACAATCATTTATAATAGCTTTTATATCTTCTATAGTGCTTTCTGAAACTTTATTATAACTCATGATTATTCCCCCTTATTTCCTTTAATTTCTTCGATTAATTTTGGAACTATTTCATATATATCTCCAACTATTCCATAGTGGGCTGCCTTAAATATAGGAGCTTTCTCATCTTTATTTATTGCAAATATATAGTCTGAATTATTCATACCTGCTGTAAATTGTACTGCACCTGATACTCCACAAGTTATTATAAGTTTTGGTCTTACAGTTCTTCCACTTAATCCAACTTGCTTTTTAGCATCTTCCCAGCCATTTTCTATTAAAGGTCTTGTAACAGCAACTTCTCCACCTAAAAGTGATGCAAGTTCTTCAATCATTTCCATATCTTTTTGTGATTTTACAGCTCTTCCTGCAACTACTAATACTTCAGCTTCTGATATACTATGTTCTTTCTCTTTACGTATAACTTCCTTTACTTCAATATTAGAATTTAATTTTGAATCATCTATATGACATATCTTTAATATTCCACTAGCTTCATCAGTTCTTTCTGGTGCTGACATTACTTTATATCTAACTGTTGCAAGTTGTGGTCTTGAATTTGGAGTAACTATTTGAGCCATTATATTACCACCAAATGCTGGTCTTATTTGAACTAAATCAGTATTTTCTTTTATATCTAAAATTGTACAGTCTGCTGTAAGTCCAGTTCTACATCTTGCAGCTACTCTAGGTGCAAGTGATCTTCCAACTGTTGTTGCTCCAACTAAAAGCACTGCAGGTTTTACATTACTTATAAAATCTTCAATTGCTGCAGCATATGGTTCTATTCTAAAGTTTTTAAGCTTTGGATTATCATATACCATTACTTCATCAACTCCATAATGAAGTAATTCTTCAGCTTGTTTCTCTATATTATTTCCAATAAATAAACAATATACTTTTTGATTTACTTTATCTGCTAGTTCTCTAGCTTTTCCTATTAATTCAAATGTAACTGGATGTATTTCTCCATCAACGTGATCTACATAAACACAAATACCATTCCATTTACTTTTATCTATTTTAACAACTTCTTCTTCTATATATTCAACTGCTCCTTTTGGACCTTTCTTTACACATAATCTACACATCTTACAGTTCGCATTTATTTCAAGCTTTCCATCAACATTTTCTAATGCTCCAAATGGACAAATCTTTATTATCTCTTCTATATTTCCTACCTTTTCTTGATTAACTACTAATTTTGCCATAATGTACTCCCCCTAAATAAACTTTAATTCTTTTAATTTTGTGCACATTTTATCACTTATTTCATCAGAACTACCTGTCCATATTTCATGATCATTATTAGATTCTGGTGGGAATATTCTTTCAACTTGTGTAGGTGAACCATTTAGTCCATATTTCTTCTCATTTTTATCTTCAAAATCCATTAAGGATATAACTTTTATTTCTCTATCTTTTGAATCAATTTTCTTTTTATATGAAGGTAATCTTGGTTCAAATATACCTTTTTCTACAGTTATTAAACATGGATACTTAATATCAACAATCTCTACTGTATTTGGCATATCCATTTCCACTGTTATAAAATCATCTTTTACTTCTAATATTTTTCTTACATTTGCTACATGAGGAATTCCTAGGTATTCCGCCATCTCAGGACCAACTTGTGCAGTATCTCCATCTGTTGTTTGTTTACCACAAACGATTAAATCGAAATCTCCACACTTTCTTATTCCTTGTGATAATGTATAAGCTGTTGCAAGTACGTCTGCACCTGCAAATTTTCTATCTGAAACTAATGTTCCACTATCTGCTCCCATTGAAAAAGCTTCTCTTATTACTTCCATAGCTTGAGGTGGCCCCATACTTATAACCTTTATTTCTCCACCTTTTTCTTCTTTGATATTCAGTGCAGTTTCTAAAGCGTATAAATCATATGGATTCATTTTTGTATCTATTCCATCCCTTTTTAATACACCTGTTTTTTCATCTACTTCTACTTTTGATGTTCCTGGTACTTGTTTAATACAAACTATAGTATTCATAATACATCTCCTCCATTTTTCTATATCACACAAAAATTAGTGTTCCTGCGTATGTTATTATTCCTAATAGTACTACATAGCCTACGCAATATTTTAATGTTGAGTTTAAAATTTTTCCTTCTTCTCCTTCAATTCCCGTAGCTGCTGTTGCAACCGCTATACTTTGAGGTGAAATCATTTTACCAGCTGTTGCTCCACAAGTATTTGCTGCTGCAAGCCAATATGGGCTTGTACCTAATGATTTTGCAGCTTCAACTTGAAGCCCACCAAACAATACATTTGCTGAGGTATCACTACCTGTTACAAAAGTTCCTAAGGCTCCAATTAGTGGAGAAATTAAAGGATAAAAACTTCCAGTTACCATTACTAAAACTAATGCAACTGATTTAATCATTCCGCTATAACCCATTACTTTTGCTAATGCTATTATTGATATTATGGTTATTGATGATTTAAACATTTGCTTAACTGTATTTATTAAAACCTTTACAATTTCACTAAATTTAGCTCCTTGTACTAAGCCTCCAATAAATGCAGCTAATATTATTAATGTTCCTGGACTTGCAAGCCACACAAATGTATATGGCATTGCACCTTCACCTTTATAAATAGTAACTGATGTCTTTACTGATGCAACCATTTCATATATTTTAGGAAATAGTGGACTTATTAAAATAATAAAAATAAATATTAATATGAATGGTAGCCAAGCTTTAACCCCTTGTTTAAAGGTTACTTTGTCACACTGTTCATATTCAGCATTTTTTTCCTTATAAAAAGTTTTAGCAATAAATATAGTAACACCCATTGAAACTACCGAACCAATTACGGCTGGAAGCTCCGCTCCTAAATACTTTGCAACTATTAATTGAACTATAGCAAAGGATGTTCCAGTTGCAAAAGTTATAAATACTACTCCTTTTAAAGCTTTTATGCCTTTTCCTGTTATCATAACTAATATGAATGGCAGAAGTATTATAAACATAAACAATTGAATTGCTATTGTATAACTTAGTTGTCCAATTGAAATGTTTGATACTTCAGCTAAAGTAGTAACAGGTAATCCTATTGCTCCAAAAGCTGTTGGTGTAGTATTAGCAATTAAGCATATTACTGCTGCGAATATTGGCTCGAATCCTAGTGCTGCCATTATACCTGCTGGTATTGCAACTGCTGTTCCAAATCCAGCGACAGCTTCTAAAAATCCTCCAAATCCAAACGCTAATATAAGTACTAATATTCGCTTATCGGTTGTCACGCTTGTTAGCATCTTTTTTATAACATCCATTCCCTTTGTGTAAATAGATAAGTTATATGTAAATACAGCTGCTATAATTACTAGCATAATAGGCCAAATTGCAAGAGCAATTCCTTCAAGTGCCGCAGATGCTGTAATAAGCAAAGGCATTTTCCACAATAATACTGCAAGTATTATTGTACAAACTAATGCTATTGGACAAATTATATGTCCTGGCACTTTAAATACGCCAAGTGCTACCATAAGCAAGATTATTGGTAATAATGCAATTATAAATTTAAAATAAATATCCATTAGTTCCCTCCTTAATATGTAATTATTCAGGTGGCATGACCAATTTCAATTTAATTGTACTCCTAAGATTTTGCAGTTACTAGTATAGTTAATATTTTAACAATATTTGATTGAAAACGTATACCAAAAAAAGTAGAGTTAGTTACCATAGATAACCCACTCTACTATAAATTGTAAATATTCTTTTAACTGCTTATTCACTCATTCTTTGTTATTTATTTAACATTGCGTATTGTTTTATAAGTTCAAAGTGCTCTTTCATGGCTGTATAAGCCTTATAAGCATCTTTTCCTTCTATTGCTTCGTATATTTTTTCATGAAGATAAATTAATCTTTCCTTATTCTCTTCACACTCTAAAATATTTTTTCTTGAATTAGTTATAAATTCATCTATAAGTTCTGACAATATGTTAAGCAAATTTGTTATTAGTGGATTTCCAGCCGCTTTTACTATAGTGTAATGGAACTCCTTATCTATTTCTGCACTATCTTTTTCTATATCGCTTTTTCTAAATTCATCTTTCAAACATTTCAGTTTTTCTAAATCCTCGTCATTTATTCTTTTTGCTGATAACATTATTGTAGATAATTCTAACATTTCCCTAAGTTCATATATATCAAGTGGTGATCCTTGTTGTAGCATAAACATTATTGATAAAGGTTCTAAAAAGATTTTTTCAAAATCCTCTTTTATATAATTGCCTGAACCTTGTCTACTCTCAATTAGTCCGATTACTTCAAGTGATCTCATTGCTTCTCTTATAGATGCTCTACTAACATTTAAATCTACTGCCATAGCTCTTTCTGTTGGTAATTTATCTCCGATTTTAAGCTTTCCTTCTTCTATCATTTTTTTTATATGTTCTACAACTTGTTTATATACTTTCGTACTTTTAACTGTAGTATCCACCTATCTTCATCTCCTTATTTATCTAATAATATAATTATAAGATAATAATATGTTTTTAACTATTATAAACATATTAATATCATTATAATAAAATAAACTTTATTAACAAATAAGGATATATCATAAGTTAACCTTTTTTTATATTGCTCCTATATTACACTTAACTCCAACTTTCTCAACTATACCTTTTAACTCTTCCATAAATTCATCACTAGGGGTAACTGCTGTATCTTTCATATTATACTCTCTTCCTAAACAATTATATTTATTAACTCCAAGTCTATGATAAGGTAATATATGCATTTCCTTTACCATTTTTAAATCTTTAACAAATTCAGCTATTTCTTTTACACTTTTAAAATCTGCATTAAAGTCTGGTATGATAGGAACTCTAATTATCATATCAACCCCAAGTTCAGATATTCTCTTTGCATTTTCTAATATAATTTCATTGCTCTTTCCAACATACTTTATATGCTTATTTGAATCCGTAGTTTTAATATCCAAAAGTACTAAATCAACCCAAGGCATCACTTTATTAATTACTTCCTTTGAAGTAAATCCTGTTGTTTCTATAGTTGTATTCCATCCATTGTATTTACTAGCCTTTAATACTTCTAGGGCAAATTCTGGCTGCATTAAAGGTTCTCCACCTGATAATGTTATACCTCCACCAGAATGCCTAAATTCCATGTCATCTTTCTTAACTTCATCTATTACTTTACTTACATTAACATCTTCCCCTGACATCACTAATGCCTCTCGATAGCACTCCTCAGCACAGTCTCCACAATTTATACATTTTTCTCTATCTATTCTATTTTTAATATTAAAGTCAATGCCATTATGAGTACAATTCTTCTCGCACTTATTACATCCCGTACAATTTTTCTCATTAAACATTATTTCTTTATAATTATGCTGTGATTCTGGGTTACTACACCAAAGGCAAGATAATGGGCAACCTTTTAAAAAAACTATAGTCCTTACTCCAGGTCCATCATTTACAGAAAATCTTTGAATATTAAAAATTAATCCAGTTTCATTATAATTTACTTCATTATCCTTCATATCAATTAAACCTTCTTCCAAATAAAATGCCCTGCCTTAAAATAATAATTTAATTATTCTCATAAAGCAGAGCTATTTTTTATCTAAATATTATAAACTTTGTTCAGTTCTCTTTATAATATCATCTTGTACGCCCTTATCCAAACAAATAAATTGAGCACTATATCCTGCAACACGCACTATTAAATCCCTATATTTTTCAGGACTTTTTTGTGCATCTAGTAATACCTTTTTATCAATTACATTAAATTGTATGTGCATTCCTTTTTTATCAAAGTAACTTCTTATTAATGCACCTAAATTTTTAAGACCATTATCACCTTGTAATGAGCGTGGATTGAACTTTTGATTAAATAATGTTCCACTTGGAGCACTAAAATGATCTAGCTTAGATACAGAATTTAATGCTGCTGTTGGACCATTTACGTCTGCTCCTCTTGTTGGTGATACACCATCTGCTATTGGTTCCTTAGCGCCTCTTCCATCTGGTGTAGCACCCACTAAGCTTCCTAAATGAACATTATTTGAAACTGGGTATAACCCTGGTATAAATTTACCTCCACGTTGGTTCGTATGTTTAATAACTTCTTTGCAATATATAAGTGAAGCATCACGAGTAAACTCATCAACTTTATCTATATCATTACCAAACTTAGGTGCTCTATGTAGAAGCATTTGCTTAATATCATCGTATAAAGCTTTCTTTTCTTCCTCTTCCTCAAGCTCTCCAAAATTAGTATTAAGAGCTTCTTTTAATTGTTCTAATGTAATTTTACCATCTTCAAAAACAAGCTTGTCTATAGCCATAAAAGAATCACCAACATTAGCAACACCAACTCCTAAAGGTCCTGAGAAACGATAATGTCCTCCACCTTCTTGAATTGATTTACCAACACTTATACAGTCATCTAGCATACTAGATAAAAATGGTAGTGGAGCTCTTTCTGCATGTGCTATATCAACACAATTATCAGCAGCTATCATTTGTGAAACAAAATATTTCATTTGCTCCTTATAAGCATTTATAAGATCATCTAAGTCTTTAAATTCAGTGAAGTCACAAGTTCTAGGTGATACTTGAACGCCATCAATCATTCCACTATTTATACTAAGTTCTAACACCTTTGCTAAATTGAAAAATGCAGCATCATACCAGCCATCAGTTTTGCCTGGCTTTTGAGGTTCAACGCATCCAACAATTGCATAGTCTCTTGCATCTTCAAGTGTTAGTCCTTGATTTATTAACATTGGAATAATGACTTCATCATTATAAAAAGCTGGAAGACCTGTTCCAAGTCTAGTCAACTCACATGTTCTTAATAAAAATTGTTCTGGAGTTTTACTCCATATTCTAACTGATAATGATGGTTGAGGTAACATTAAACTTCCAGTAGCTTCAAGACACATGTATGATAATTCATTTGTTGCATCTTTTCCATCCATTGTTTGTCCACCTACAATTAAGTTTTGGAACATTGAGTAACCACTAAAAGCTTTTGTAGTAGTTTCATCACGTACCTTTGTAAGATCATTAAACTTAACCCATAAACAGTCTAAAATCTCTTCATTTAATTCTTTTAAATTACTATCTGTCTCTACATCAGTTTTATAATATTCATACATATATTGATCAAAACGTCCTGGTGATATAGCATGTCCATTAGATTCTAAACTAATAATCGCTTGTATAAACCAAAATGACTGACAAGCTTCATAAAAAGTTTCTGCAGGATATTCTGGAACTCGGTTACATATATTAGCTATATTTAATAGTTCTTTCTTTCTAGTAACATCCTTTGTATCCTTTGCAAGGTCAATAGCTAATTTTGAGTATCTTTTTGCATAATCTATTGCTCCATTACATGAAATTATCACTGCATCCCAAAATGCTCTCTTTTTAATATACTCTGGAGAACTTTTATCTGCATTATCTATTTGTTCTTGCACTTCTTTAATGATTCCCTTGAATCCTTTTTTTAGTACTTTTTCATAATCTACAGATACATGTCCAAGTCCATTATAAAAATAATTTCCGACAGTAAAGACATTAGCACCCATTGCTTTTTTTGTTTCTTCTGTCATATAAGAATCTGCAAGTTCACTTACTGTCTTGCCTTCCCAGTACTTAAAAACTTCTTTTAATTCTTTTTTTGTTTCTTCTGAAATCTTAAAAGCATCTGATGTTCTATCTTCGAATTTGTCAAACTCATCTACTAACCACTTATTAGAAAATTCCGGAAATACTTGTGCTGATCTTGGATTTTTTGTTAAACTCCCTACAATTAGTTCATTATCTCTAATTACTATAGGGATTTCATTTAAAATGGTCTTTAATGCTTTTGCTTTTCGAATAATCATAGGTTCATTTTCAGTTTCCTTAAATGACTTTGTCAGTATTATAGCCCTGTCTGCCTCAATACATGGAAATGCTGACATAACTTCTTCCTTTAACCTTACAACTCTTTCTGTTGGTTTTTTGAATCCTTTTGCTAAAATATCCATTTTAATCCTCCTAATCTTTTAACGGAATTAAACCGTTAAACTTCTTCTGAATACGTTTACTTAAAGTGGTCTATTTGAATTAACTAATTCAAATATTATTATCTCACACTAACTTTTCATGTCAAGTTTTAAAGTATTAACATTGTATATACGCCCCACCTCCTTCTATTTAAAACTCATCATTTTAAGTTTGCATTTTTTCCTTACTAATTCTTCTGTTCCATCCTTACATGCAATATCATAATATTCTACTTTCTCATTAACTTTTTCAAGCTCTTTCTTTAGTTGCAAAATCTTATTTTCTACTGCCTTCTTATGCTCTGTTACTATATTTCTTCTAACTTCTAAAGTAGAATCTCCTTCTTTTTTTAAATCTATGTAAATCTTTATATCTTTTATATGCATGCCTGTATTCTTTAAGCAACAAATTACTGATATCCATTCTAAATCGTCTTCTGAAAAAACTCTATTTCCTAATTCGTTTCTGCTTACTTTTGGTAGTAACCCTTCTTTTTCATAGTATCTTATTGTATATGTTGATAAATTTGTCTTATCTGCTACTTCTTTTATTGTATATCCCAAAGCTTAACCCCTCCTTTTCCAATAACTATAATAACATATTATAAATAAAACATGAAAAAAAGCTTATAAAATGTGCTATATAAAATAGACAGTTAAAAACCGTCTATTCTATGATTTACACACCTCTATAAACTTTACTAAAAACAAAATTCCTGAAAGAAGTAATGCACATCCAAGACCTGTGTAAAAGAAAGCTATAAATACATCAGGAACTAATCCAGAATATCTTAAATATATTCCTCCACCCATCATTACTGCCATTATTATGTATGATTTCAAATCAAAAAATTTATAAAAATATTGTTTTTCTTTATACTCTAAAATTCTTAAAACATGTTTTTTAACCATTTTATAAAAAATCATTCCTAAAAATATAGAAAATACTACTATAGATAAAATAATATTTATAATAGAAACATGACCTTTATATGCTATAACGCCTAATCTTACTATGTTAAAACCTGCTATACTCCAAACTATTCCTGCAATTAATATAAGATAATTTTTATGAACCTTCATTTTATAGTCTCCTTATTCTTTTGTAATTAATATTTATTATTTTTTAATTATTATAGTTTATAACTTGATGAATTTATAGTCCTATTAAGCTTTATTTTCAATTTCTTAATAAATAAAAAAGATGACTCCTGTTAAATACAGAAATCATCTTTATTTATAATTTTATAGTGCACCTTCTAAAATTTTACGACTAACATCTAAAGTTACAATTCCATCTTCTCCGATTGCAGCCATTTTGTGATCTTCTAATGCTTTAACTAAATCATCGATTGAACTCTCATCTACTCCATAATCTGAAAGTCTAGTCTTTATTCCTAAACTTTCAAAGAATTCTCTTGTTTTAGAAATAGCAAGGTCTATTCTTTCTTCATCTGTTCCTGATGTAATGTTTAAGACTCTTTCTCCATATTGAAGTAATTTATCTTTTTTAGCATCTCTCATTACATTCCAAAGTGAAGGTAATATTATTGCTAATGTTTTACCATGGTCTATTCCAAACATTGCTGTTAGTTCATGACCAATCATATGAGTAGCCCAGTCTTGTGGAACTCCAGCTCCAATTAAACCATTTAGGCCCATTGTAGCACACCAAACAAGATTTGCTCTTAAATCATAATCAGTAGGATTATCTATAGTCTTCTTTCCTATTTCCATTAAAGTTAAAAGTATTCCTTCAGCAGTTCTATCTTGGAAACATCCATCTACAGGATATGTTGCATACTGTTCTAAAACATGTATAAATGTATCAACTACTCCATTTGCAACTTGTGATTTTGGTAATGAGAAAGTTAAAGTTGGATCTAAGAATGAGAACTTAGGAAATACTAATTGATTTCTAAAAGCTCTTTTTCCTATACTTGAAGTAATAACTCCACCAGAGTTCATTTCTGAACCTGTTGCTGGCAATGTAACAACTGTTCCAAGTGGTAATGCTTTTGTTAAACCACTTGCTGCCATTCTATCACTTAATAAATCTAGTGCATTATCTCTATCATATTGTGATGCTAATGAAACAAATTTTGTTCCATCCATTACAGAACCGCCACCTACTGCTAATAAGAAATCAATATTTTCTTTTTTAACTACTTCTACAGCTTTCATTAATGTTTCAAATCTTGGATTTGCTTCTATACCTGAAAATTCAACTACATTACGGTTTCCAAGTCCTTTTAATACTTTATCTAAAGTACCAAATTTCTTAACACTTCCGCCTCCGTAAAGTACAAGTACCTTTGCATCTTTTGGTATCAAATTATCTAATTCATTTAAACGATCTTTTCCAAAAACTATTCTTGTTGGATTATAAAAATCAAAATTATTCATATTATCTTCCTCCTCATAAATATCTAATTAAAATTAGTATAGACCTTAGAGTGTACTTTAAGTCAAGAACTATAAACTATTTATTATATTACTTTTATATTGTTTAATATAAAGTTAAATAAATCTTCTCCAATCTCATTTAAAGAGTTATTCTTTGTCTTTAAAAACCAAAGTGCTGGACTTATAGTATCCTTATCTTCTATTACTGGTATAAGCTTTATATCTCTTAGTCTGTTATAAAAGTCATTTACTATTGCATAAGATGGTCCAAAAGATATTGCAATGTTCTCATCTATACTATTCATAATTGATGTGAAATTATTCGTTTTAAATAATACATGAGCAGACTTTCCAGTTCTACTTTCTACGTGACTTAAATAATTAAGTAAAAATTTATCTTCATATATAGCTATAGGCTCATCTATAATACTTTCATAATCTAATACATCATGACTAGCAATTGATGAATTTTTATTTACTGCAAAATAAAATGAGCCATCTGTAATCTTTCTAATATCATAGTTTAAATTATGATTTACAATATTATCTGAAAATGCAATTAATGCAAAATCACATTTTTCCTCGCGTAGCGATGTTACTAATCCTTGGGTATTTTGTTCTTCAATAGAAATTTGAATAAATGGATACTCTCTTTCTAGCATTTGAATTGCTTTAATAAGTGGATAATTGACTCCAGGAATACATCCAATTTTTAATCTAACCTTTGGATAATTTGTATTATTTGAAGTATATGTATAAATGTCCTGCTTTTTTTCCAAAATAATATATGCCTTCTTAATAATATATTGTCCCTTTGTCGTAGGAAAAGTTCCTTTTTTAGAACGTTCAAATAACATCACTCCAAGTTCATTTTCAAGTGATGAAACTGCCTGACTTACAGCTGAAGTTGTTAAATGTAATTTATTTGCTGTTTTAGAAAAGCTTTTTTCCTCTGATAATGTAGTAATAATATTGAGTTGCTCAAAATTCATAACCTTCTACTCCTTAGTTAAGTTTTACTTAACTATCTGTTAAGTAATTTTAATTTTACTTAATATAACTAGAGTTGTAAACTTAAATTATAAAATAAATCAAATTAAGGAAGTGCTTATTATGTGTACTAGTTTAACTTTAAAAACAAGAGATGAACATCATTTACTTGGTCGTACAATGGATTTTGCAATAGACTTTAATCAACAGGTACGTTTCATACCTAGAGATTTTACTGTATCAAATGTTATTGATAATTCTACTTCAAAAACTAAATATGCCCTTTTAGGTATGAGTGCTCTTTTAGGCAATCATCCAGTATTAGCCGATGGTGTAAATGAAGAAGGACTCGCATGTGCTACTCTTTATTTACCTGGATTTGCAGACTATCATAAGGCTCCAATAGAAGGCAAAAATAATATTGCACCTTATGATTTTGTATTGTGGTCACTATCTAATTTCAAAACTTTAGAGGAAGTAAAAGATGCTTTAAGTAATACTATTATTGTGGAAGCACATCTTTCTTTAATTGGTGTAATTCCTCCATTGCATTGGATTTTATCTGATAAATCTGGTAAAAGTATTGTTGTTGAAAAGACAACCAAAGGTTTAAATATTTATGATAATCCAATAGGAATTATGACAAATAGCCCCGATTTTGAATGGCATTTAACTAACTTACGTCAATATCTTGGGGTAAAAGCTATGCAGCTACCTGATGCAAATTGGGATGGTTTAACTTTATCACCATTTAGCCAAGGTTCTGGAACCTTCTCATTACCTGGAGATTTTACTCCACCTTCTCGTTTTGTAAGAGCTGCGTTCCTTAAAAATAATATTACTCACAAAGATACTGAAATTGATGGAGTAACTGCTTTATTCCACATATTATCTAGTTGTGATATACCAAAAGGTGCTGTTTTAAAACCTGATGGAAGTGAAGATATAACAATGTACTCATCAGCAATGTGCTTAGAATCAGGAACTTATTACTATCACGATTATGATAATCGTCAAATTACAGCTATAAATTTATTCAATGAAGATTTCAATTCAAAGGATATGAAGTCTTATCCTTATAGAAATAAACAATCAATATTAAAAGAAAACTAATTATTTATAAAAATATATTTACACAATATAAAATAACTCATATATTAATGCTATATTAAAGGTTACCCAATTCCCTTTAATATTGAACATAAATATATGAGTTATTATTTTCTCTATTTACTTATCACTGTTTAATAATTCAGTTAAAGCATCATATGAGAAATTAATTATTTCATCGCATCCAACTTTACTTCTCTTTAAATCCAAACAGATTTCAGAGTTATACTTCTCTCTAACTCTTGTCATAAGTTCTTTTGAATACTTTCTTGCTTCATTATCTTCAAGTTTATTATCTCTTCCTTTAATATATCCAATTATTAAAACTGATGCATTTACAGCACCGCATAAACTTCCTACTGTTATTCCAGTTCCCATTCCACTTCCTAATGAAACTGGTATATTTGTATTATTATCCTCATTGTATGATTTAATTATAGCCTCAGCACAAGTGTATCCTTGGCTATGGTATACTGATGGTCTTGTCATTAAATATTCGCCTCTTTCTTAATATATTATACTTATATAATATTCTTACTAGTTCTTTTTTTCTGTGACTTTATCACATATAACTGTTAATATTTCAATATACTATTATATATGGAGGTTTTAAATGGTTAATTATAATGAAATACACTACTTAGAAGAGTTTCTCCCTTTTTATAAATTTTTATGTACTGATGATAAAAAAAATTTAATTTCAATAAGTTCTGTAGAAAGATATTTTAAGGGAGACTTAATAAGCTCTAAATATTCATCAAATTGTACAGGTATTATTTTAATATTAGAAGGTCGAGTTAGAAGTTTTATTCACTCTGATTTCGGGAAAGAGATAACTATTTTTAGGTTATTAAGTAGAGACTTATGTCTTCTATCAGCATCTTGCGCCTTTAAAAACATTTCTTATAATCTAAGCTTAGAAGCTGAATGTGATTCTTTAATTTTAGTTATTAATGGAGAGTATTTTAAAAATTTATGTGATTCAAATTTTGAAGTCCAAAAATTTCTTCTTAATTTAACTCAAGATAAACTTTCCGAAACTTTATGTTTAATAGAAGATCTTGTTTTCTTAAGTTTTGATAAAAGACTAAGTAAGTTTTTAATTAATGAATCTTTTTTATGTAATAGTAAGATACTTACTATTACTCATGACTCAATCGCAAATACTTTAGGTTCTGCTAGAGAGGTTGTTAGCCGTATGCTTAAAAAATTTGAAAAAGATGGTATCGTTAAAGTTTCTCGTGGTAAAATAGAACTAATAGATAGTTATAAATTATCTAAATTAGCTAATGAATAAATCTATATTTTAGGAGGAGTTTACATGTTTTCAATTATGGTAATAAAAGTTTCACCAAGAAATCAAATGGCACCAAAGGTTCAAGAACTTTTAACTGAACACGGATGCATTATTAAAACAAGACTTGGAGTTCATGAAGCAACAAACAACACTTGCTCTCAATCAGGACTTATTATTTTGGATCTTTTATCTGATAATAAGGATGAAATTAATACACTAAATAATGAACTTAATTCATTAGATGGCGTATGCTCTAAAGTAGTAGAAATATAAAACTAATATATACAAAAAATGGGATGCTAAACTGCATCCCATTTTTTTGATTATTATAATACTGAGTTTTCAGCGAATTTCCCTATTACTTCAACAGTTGGCTGTACATTTACAAATGCATCTGGATCAATATCTAAAACATTTTTCTTAACGAAGAATAATTCATGTTTTGATATTACTGTAACTATTGATGTTAATGGTTCTTTACTGTATCCACCATAAAGACTTGGGTTTACTGTAACCCCTCTTGTATGACTGTTTATTAAACTTTCTACTATTTCTTTTTCTCTCTTTGTAAAAATAGTAACTGTTAATTTGTATTGTTGTATATAGAACATATCCATAATTTTTGTTGTTGCAAAGATTGCTACTAAACTGTATAAAGCAAGTTCCCATCCGTACATTATTCCTGCCATTGATACAATTACACCGTTAAGTAACATTCCTAACTGTCCAACTGATTTTCCTGTTAATTTTTGAATAACTAATACTATAATATCTGTTCCACCTGTTGAGAATCCTGCTCTAAAGCATAACCCTACTCCAGCCCCTGTTAGTAATCCACCAAAAATAGCCGCTAAAAGTGAATTATCTGTTATTACTCTATTTGGAATTATTCCTATGAAGAATGATGAAGATAGTATGGCTAGTAATGAATAAAAGGTGAATTTCTTACCAAGTTTCTTCCAAGATAATAAAACTAGTGGTAAATTTATAATTAATACCCATGTTGAAATGTCTATATTTACGTTTAAAAAGTCTGTTCCTATTGATGATAATAATTGTGATAAACCTGTAACTCCACCTGAATATATATGTGCTGGTGTTAAGAAGAAGTTTATCCCGATACCTGCTAAAAATCCATATAGTATTATTGCAAGTATTCTATATAATATTTTTCTGTTCACTTTATCGCCTCCAACATTAACTTTTTGTAAGTAATATACTAAATTTGTATTTTCTTTAATAATTACATTTTAATACATTAATTTCTGATATTATAACAGTATTTTCTACTTTTTGCTAATGTTTTTTTATTTATTGCTATTTCCTCTTTATAACCCCAATTCCAATAAACGCAAATATTATCGAAAGTATACTCGTTACAGTTTCCTTTTTATCGAATTACCTTGTTATATATTTATAGTTAAATTAAATACATCTCATGTTGAAGTTAATCCGCTCGCTTGTTTGTGCAGATTCATTCTCTGCAACATTTAAATACATCTCATGTTGAAGTTAATCTCTTAGCTATACTTATCTTCCCATCTACTGCATTTATATTTAAATACATCTCATGTTGAAGTTAATCCACATGGGGGTGCTAATATTATGATAACATTTTGATTTAAATACATCTCATGTTGAAGTTAATCGCAATTAATTACGATAATGAGGAGGATTGGTCTTAATTTAAATACATCTCATGTTGAAGTTAATCATACAAAAGAAAAAAATTAGGTAAGTTTATTTACTGATTTAAATACATCTTATGTTGAAGTTAATCATTATAAATTATATTTATATTTCGTGAATTTTCTAATTTAAATACATCTCATGTTGAAGTTAATCATCCATTATTAACGCCTTTTCTTTTTTCTTATAGATTTAAATACATCTCATGTTGAAGTTAATCCTAAAGCAATTCCTTCTATAAATGATTTTCCAAGTTATTTAAATACATCTCATGTTGAAGTTAATCGATTTGTGGTAATTTTTCAGTTTTATTTGCCATTATTTAAATACATCTCATGTTGAAGTTAATCGCAAAGAGCATTAATGATATATACGATCTAATTGAATTTAAATACATCTCATGTTGAAGTTAATCTTGGTTAAAAAACTGTAACCGAACTTCTTATAAAAATTTAAATACATCTCATGTTGAAGTTAATCGTATCAAGCTTTCTATGATAAAAAACTAGAACCTAATTTAAATACATCTCATGTTGAAGTTAATCAACTATGGATAATATGAGTAATCCTATGAAGATGGTATTTAAATACATCTCATGTTGAAGTTAATCTAAATATACTCAATACTGGGTTAGACGTAAAGAATGATTTAAATACATCTCATGTTGAAGTTAATCCACAAAAAAAAGACTATAAAAGATAAATTAAAAAAATTTAAATACATCTCATGTTGAAGTTAATCTATTAGCCCCTATCATGGCATTAAAGGTTACAATATATTTAAATACATCTCATGTTGAAGTTAATCCTTTAAAAGAATTAAAGTTTATTGTCAGCTATTGAATTTAAATACATCTCATGTTGAAGTTAATCATGATGGACTACTATTATATGGCTCAAAATATTTTATTTAAATACATCTCATGTTGAAGTTAATCCTAATAAAAGAGCTAAGATAAATATAATTGCTGAACATTTAAATACATCTCATGTTGAAGTTAATCTTTTCAGATAATTCATTTTTATTAGCTTCATACTCATTTAAATACATCTCATGTTGAAGTTAATCAAAATAATGCTAAATATATGAGATAATTAATATGTATTTAAATACATCTCATGTTGAAGTTAATCATCCTGTAAGACTCTCCTCTGACATAGCTCTCATTATTTAAATACATCTCATGTTGAAGTTAATCTTTTTGCTCCTGTTGTTGTAAATACTCTAACATCATTTAAATACATCTCATGTTGAAGTTAATCACAAAATCAAATAATGATATTAATAATATTATTTGATTTAAATACATCTCATGTTGAAGTTAATCATAAAGCCAAAGCAGAGGTTACGACTTTATCAGCATTTAAATACATCTCATGTTGAAGTTAATCTTTCAGCTGACTACATCAGGGTTGAATAATAAACCTATTTAAATACATCTCATGTTGAAGTTAATCGGAGG